>DASSBC010000044.1:0-99161 GCA_035699125.1 Anaerolineales bacterium | reverse complement strand
GAGCCATCGCCGCTATCGAGCAACGCATAATCCGTCCAGTGGGCAGACTCAAGCAGAGTGAACGAATCAGTTGTAACCATAATAGGACATAAGTTGGAGTATCAAATTCGATAAACTACTTGCTTTTTCTGATGAAAAAGTTGTATAATGTGGGAGAAAGTGGTACAAAGTGGTAGGACGCCGGCATTCCCGGCGTTCACCTGTTAAAAAGGAATTATAGCACAAATGTTCTTAGGTCAGTTCCAGCATAATCTCGATGAAAAGGGGCGCCTGATGATTCCGGCGCGCTATCGTGAATTGCTGGCGGCTGGCGCCTTCATCACACAGGGGTTCGATAAATGTCTGATGGTGATGACGGATGCGTATTTCGCACAAGTGTACGATCGCATCAACTCGATGAACCTGGCTGACCCGACCGCACGTCTCCTTCGTCGTTTGATTCTCTCTAATGCCTATGCTGTCGAAGTGGATAAAGTCGGGCGCATCCTCGTTCCGGGAAACTTGCGAGAGGTCATTGCGCTGAATGGTGAAGCCATCGTTGCCGGGCAGGGCGATTACTTTGAAGTGTGGAACCCTGCGGATTGGAACGAGCAGATGGATCAATTGCAGGATATTGAGACCAACAACCAGCGCTTCGCCACGCTCGATTTATCCAGAGGTTATTCTTCGTAGTAACGACGGACGCGAAGCGGTTACTACATGGATGACTCGCCGCATCAACCTGTACTTTACAAAGAGATTATACACGCGTTGCAGCCTCATGCCGGGGGGCACTATGTGGACGGGACGTTGGGCGCGGGTGGTCATGCCCGCGGAATCCTGGAGGCCTCTGCGCCAGATGGGCAGCTGCTGGGTCTGGATGTAGACCCGCAGGCGCTCGCGATCGCTCGCAGGATCTTGGCTCCCTACGAGGACCGCCTCCATCTGGCGCAAGCCTCCTACACTTCTCTCTCCGCACAGTTAGCCCTGCTTCAGTGGGACGCCGTGGACGGCATCCTGCTCGACCTGGGTGCCTCGTCCATGCAGTTCGATACGCCGGAGCGAGGTTTCTCCTTCCTGCAGGATGCGCCGCTCGACATGCGCTTCGGGCCGCACATCCCGCAGACCGCTGCCGATTTAGTGAACAAGTACTCAGAACGGGAACTGGCGGACTTGATCTACCAATACGGCGAAGAACGAGAGTCTCGCAAGATCGCCCGAGCCATCGTGAGAGCGAGACCGATCCACACGACCCGCGAGCTGGTCGCCGCCATCGAATCGGTTTCTCCCCGAAGAGGAGATCGCGTTCACCCGGCGACGAGGACGTTCCAGGCGCTACGGATCGCGGTGAACGACGAGCTGGCATCCATTGAAGAAGCCCTTCCCCAGGCGGTGGCGACTCTCAAGCCCGGTGGGAGGCTGGCGGTGATCTCCTTCCACTCGCTGGAAGACCGTATCGTCAAAGACTTCTTCCGTGAGCAGAGCAGGGACCTGGTCAACCCGCCCTATGAACGGATCTATGAGGTCGAGCGCAAGGCAACGCTGAAAGAGGTCAATCGAAAACCCATCACACCCTCGGAGGAAGAAATCAAAGACAATCCGAGAGCCCGCAGTGCGAAACTTCGCATTGCGGAAAAAACATAAAATTTTTTACCACGAAGAACACGAAGAACACGAAGGGAAAAATAGAACAAAGCCCAAAGTTCCTCCCTTCGTGACCTTAATGTCCTTTGTGGTGAAAAATCAATCGACCATCGCCCAAAGAAAAAGGTCGTTATGCAAGGACAAGCTACTCAAATTATCCATGCTTACAGACAAGCCCCCTGGCGCGTGCAGCGTCAGTGGGTTGGTGTCTTTTTGCTCGTTGTCGTCGGCGTGGCCATGGTCGCGGCGCTCTACCTCGATGTAACCGCGCGCACTGCCGTTACCGGACGCGAGATCCAGGAATTGCGAGTTGAGATAACAACCATCCAGCGTGAAACGGCAGATCTGGAAACCCAACTGGCAGACTTGACCTCCACTACCGCGATGCAACGACGCGCCCTCGAGTTGGGGTATCGTCCCGTCCAGCCCGGGGAACTGGACTATGTCACCGTGCCCGGTTTTGCCCCGCCCGAGCCTGCCATCTTACTGGCGGCAAAAGATACCTCTCCGCAGACAGCCACAATTCCTGTGGAATATAGCCAGTCTCTGCTGGAGTGGTTCGAAGATCGGATTAAATTCGGAGGCACCCCCTAACTATGAGACAGCAGTATGCCGTCCGTTCTACGATCGTTGTGACAGGGCTGGCTTTAGTCGTGTTCGCTGTCATCGTACAGATCATCCGCATTCAGACCAGCGAACAGGCAGAGGTCTTCCTGTCGCAGGGCGATCGCTACTCAGGCGAATTCCAGATGTTCTATCCGGAGCGCGGCGAAATTTACGACCGCAATGGTCATCTTCTGGCGGGCAACCGGACGGTGTATGAGGTGGGAGTGAGCCTTCGGGAAATGGAAAGCCCTGAAGCCATGGCTTCGGCTCTCAGCTCGAATCTCAATCTTACGTATGACGAGATTTATAAAAAGCTGACCGAGTCGCCGGAAACCTGGGAATACGTCGTGATTCAGGACTACGTAGCTGTCGACACGGTGGAGAAGCTTAAGAGGCTTGTCGAACAACTGGACGATGCGGACGATCCCCGTCTGAGCGGCTTGGCATTTAAGCCCCACTTACAGCGGAGCTACCCGGAAAACGCACTGGCATCAAATGTGCTCGGCTTCGTCACTCGCGATGGGCGTGGCTACTTCGGTGTGGAAGAAAAATACAACGACCTGCTGGCAGGCAACCCGGTACAGGTCTGGGTCCCGCGTGATCCCAACAAAGCGACCGAGATTCCCAAAGTACCGAATGGAACGACCCTGGTGCTCACGATCAATCGTGACCTGCAAGCCAAAGTGGAATCAATCCTGGATGAGTCGCTCTCTGAGTATGGCGCGCAGAATGGAACCATCATCGTGACGAATCCGCGCAACGGAGAGATTCTGGCGATGGCGACCACACCGCGTATGGACTTGAACAATTACGGGAATTATTTTTCTTTGTATGATGATGGCAGTCAATACAATCGTTCGATTGGCATGACCTATGAGCCAGGCTCGGTCTTCAAGGTGCTGACGATGGCTGCCGCGCTGGATGCAGGGACCGTTGCTCCGCAGACCACCTTCATTGATACAGGCGCGATTGTTGTTGGCGGTATTACGATCCAGAACTGGAACCGCGATGCCTGGGGGCAGCAGGACATGACCGGTTGTATGCAGCATTCGCTGAATGTTTGTCTGGCATGGATCTCCTCTCAGATGGGGACGCAGGCGTTTTACGGCTATATGGAACGCTTTGGCATCGGTCATCCCACGGGAGTGGATCTTTCCGGCGAGGCACCGGGCAGGCTCAAGCGCCCCGGCGATGGCGATTGGTATCCTGTCGATCTCGGCACGAATGCCTTTGGTCAGGGTGTGGCGGTCACGCCTTTACAAATGCTGATGGCTGCCTCCTCCATTGCCAATGAAGGAAAGATGGCAACGCCGCATGTGTTGTATGCCATGCTTCGAGATGGACACCAGTACAACGTACCTTCGCAATACGCTGGTTCCCCTATCTCTCCTGACACCGCCCGCACATTGAATGAAATGCTCGCCGTGTCTCTGGAACAAGAATCTTCGATGGCATTACTGCCCGGATACCGCCTCGCCGGCAAAACGGGCACGGCGCAGATTCCCTCCGACTACGGCTACGACGCGTTCCACACGAATGTGTCCTTCGTCGGTTGGGGACCGGTGGATGATCCACAGTTCATGGTCTATATCTGGATGGAGCAGCCCAGCACCTCTATTTGGGCGTCGGAAACCGCTGCCCCTGTTTTCTCCAGGGTTGCCGAACAAACTGTCATCCTGCTGAACATCCCACCCGATGTCGTCCGCAGTCAGGTAACGCCATAGATGCTGACTCTCGCTGACGCCCTGGAAGCTCTGACGAATGTTCGTTCCGTCGCTACAACGGTGATCACCGAGGCGGTGATCGACTCGCGTCAGGTAATTCCTGGTTCGTTATTCGTTGCCATTCCCGGGGAGAAAGCGGATGGTCATGATTTCATTGCCGAAGCGTTTCGGCGCGGGGCTTCTTTCGCTTTAATTCAACGCGAGGTGAATGGCGAGTTCCGCACCGTCGATCTGCGGGCAGTCCTATCGATAGACTCGTTACCTGTTCAAGATCTTGTCCCGCCCTTGTGCCTGCGTGTGGAGAACACGGTCACGGCGCTGCAACAGATCGCACGTTACTGGCGCCGCAAGCTTGATTTGCGCGTGGTCGGAATCACTGGTAGTGTAGGCAAATCCACCACAAAGGAAATGGTGGCAGAGGTGCTCAGCACAAAGTATCGGACACTGAAAAGCCCCGGGAACTTGAACAACGAAATCGGGCTGCCTCTCACCATCCTGCGCTTGAGTTCCGGTCACCAACGCGCGGTGTTGGAAATGGGATTCTTTGTGCCCGGCGAGATCGCGTTTCTGTGCGATATTGCCCTGCCGCAGATTGGCGTAGTGACCAATATCGGTGTGGTCCACGCGGAACGTGCCGGTTCGCAGGAAGCCATCGCACGGGGCAAAGCGGAGTTGGTGCAGGCGCTGCCTCCTGCTCCTGAGGGCGTGGCGATCCTGAACTTCGATGACCCGTGGGTGCGCCAGATGGAAGAGAAGACCAAAGCGCGTGTCTTCTTCTACGGGCTTTCACGCGAGGCAAATCTCTGGGCAGATAATGTGGTTGGGCTTGGGTTGGAGGGCATCCGCTTCCGCCTGCATTACCAGGGCGAAACCTTGCATGTGCGTATCCCGTTGATCGGCAGGCATTCCGTGCATACCGCTTTACGCGCAGCTGCAGTGGGGCTGGCAGAAGGTATGAACTGGCAGGAAATTCTGGAAGGACTACACCAGGGGCATACCCAGTTACGCCTCGCCGCCGTCCGCAGCCAGACGGGCGCGCTGCTGCTCGACGATACGTACAACGCCTCCCCGGAATCGATGCTGGCGGCGCTCAACCTGCTTGATGAGTTAGGGGGGCGCAAAGTAGCTGTGCTGGGCGATATGCTCGAGCTGGGTCCTTACGAGCGCGGCGGGCATGAAATGGTGGGGCTGCGTGCTGCACAGGTGGCGAACATTCTGCTCACGCTGGGGGAACGCGCCCACCTGATCGCGGAAGCCGCCCGGCGGGCAGGCATGAAAAAAAACTCCATCCTCGAGTTCGGCGAGCTCGAACCGCTCCTGGAGTGGTTAAAAACCAACCTGACAAAAGAGGATGCTGTGCTGATCAAAGGCTCGCATGGACTTCGCATGGATCGCATCGCCTCGATGCTGGAGGCGCGCCCATGAAGCAACAGACGCTGGTGCTGGGGCTTGCCATGTTTTCCTTTGCCATGACGGTCATCTGGGGTCCGCCGTTGCTGCGTATGTTGCGCCACTTCAGGATCGGCAAAGTAATCCGCGTGGATGAACCCGGACATCACAATGTGAAGATGGGTACACCAACCATGGGCGGCGTGTTGTTCATTTTGCCTGTCTTGTTGCTGACGGGTTTACTCAATGCCGCTGCTCTGATCGGTCTGGAAGTGACCGGTCGTTCCGTACTGGTACCGTTGATTGTGTTGGTCAGCTACGCCGTCCTCGGCGCGCTGGACGATTGGGAGGGCATCCGCGGTAAGCGTCGCGGCGAGGGCATGCGTGCTCGCACCAAATTCTTCGCACAGGTTGTGCTGGCGGTGGGTACTGCGATTGTTTTGAAGTATTTATTGGAAGTGCCGGAGATGCGCCTCCCGGGTGTCAAGGAAGACATCGAGCTTGGCTGGTGGTACGTCCCGGTCGCGGCATTTATTATCGTCAGCGAATCCAACGCGATCAATTTCACGGATGGTCTCGACGGGCTGGCTGGCTTGATCTCCGCCACTGCCTTCGCTGCCTTTGGTGCCATTGCTCTGGTACAGGAACAGTTTTTTCTTGCCCGTTTCTGTTTCACGATTGTTGGTGCACTGTTTGGTTTTCTGTGGTTTAACGTCCATCCGGCAGAGCTTTTCATGGGCGATACTGGCTCGCTTGCCCTGGGCGCAACCCTGGCTGTCGTGGCGCTGATGACGGGTCAGTGGCCGTTGCTCCTGGTAATTGCCATCATCCCTCTCAGTGAAGCCTTGAGCGTGGTGATCCAGGTGATTTATTTCAAGCTGACCAAAGGCAAGCGATTTTTCAAACTGGCTCCGATCCACCTGCATTTCGAATTGCTTGGCTGGAGTGAGACACAGGTTGTGCAGCGGTTCTGGTTGATCGCCTTGCTTGCCGCGATGGTCGGTATTGGATTGGCTGTGGTGTAGGTAGTAATTATTTGATGATGAAGACGAACTGGTCTGGAACACGCGTTTTGATATTAGGAGCTGCACGGCAAGGCCTGGCGCTTGCACGCTGGCTTTCCGTCCACGGTGCGCGTGTCACGTTGAGCGACATGCGCAGCGAGGCAGATGTATGCGTGGCGCGTGAGTCACTGGCGGAATATCCAATGACCTGGGCGCTTGGCGGGCATCCGCTGGAACTGCTCGATTCTACCGATGTGCTTTGTCTTTCCGGAGGGGTTCCACTCACGCTGCCGATTGTGGTGGAAGCTGTCAAACGAGGTATCCCACTTTCGAATGATTCGCAGATCTTCATGGAGGTCGTTCCCTGCAAAACGATCGGCATTACCGGCTCTGCCGGAAAGACGACGACAACGGCGCTGGCTGGGAACATGGCAAAGATGGCATATGGCGATAAGGCTTATGTCGGAGGCAATATCGGTGATCCTCTCATCAACTATGTGGATAACATGAAAGCTGACGATGTCGCCATCCTGGAGCTTTCGTCCTTTCAGCTGGACCAGATGACAATCTCCCCAACCATCGCGGCGGTGTTGAACATCACGCCGAACCATCTGGACCGCCACGGCACAATGGAATCCTATACCGCCGCCAAGAGGCGCATCCTGGAATTTCAAACCGATCAGGATGTCGCCATACTCGGACGCGATGACAAAGGCGCATGGCGTCTGCGGGACAACGTTCGCGGAAAGCTTTATGCTTTCAGCCTGCATGAACTGGAGGAGGCGTTGGATGGCACTTACCTACAGGATGATCTGTTGACTGTGCGTGACAGAAACCAGCACCAGCCATTGATCCGTCGCGAAAAAATTACCCTGCGCGGCGACCACAATCTACGGAACGTGTTGGCGGCATTTACGATCGGACATGCGGCGGGCTTTCCTCTGACCGCCATGCGGGAAGCGGTAGAAACATTCCACGGCGTGCCGCATCGTCTGGAGTTGGTGCGTGAACTCCGTGGTGTTCGCTGGTACAACGACTCGATTGCGACAGCACCGGAACGCAGCATGGCAGCCATCCGTGCATTCGAAGAGCCCATCGTGCTGCTGCTCGGCGGACGTGACAAAAACCTTCCGTGGGAGGAACTGATGCAGCTCGCTCGCGAACGCGTGGCTCACCTGGTGCTGTTCGGCGAGGCGGCGGAGAAGATCGAGAAAGCAGCGCAAGCGCTTGGGCTGCGCGAGAACGGTTCCAGAATCACGCGGGTGAATGGCTTACAGGATGCAATCCTTAAAGCGGCGGAACTCGCTGCGTCAGGCGATGTCGTTCTGTTGTCACCGGGCGGGACGAGTTTTGATGAGTTTAATGATTTTGCGGAACGCGGAGAAAGGTTTAAAGAATGGGTACGAGAACTTTCGTAAGTGAGCGTGGGACATTTTCTCCCACCAGACGACTGGGGCGCGGCGTGGATATCCCCTTGATTCTGGTGGTTGTGGCGCTGGCGGTGTTCGGTTTGATCATGTTGTATTCTGCCTCTTTCGATTTTTCCTTCAACGAATTTGGCTCTCCCACCTATATGTTCAGCCGCCAGGTGAGATGGCTGGGCATAGGCATCCTGCTTGCCGTCGTACTTTCGCTTTTTGATTATCACCACTGGCGTAAAGTGGTGGTCTTCGCCATGCTAGGGACGATTGCCTTGCTCATGACGGTCTTATTCATCAATGAGATCCGGCTGGGCGCCTCACGTTCCCTGTATGAAGGTTCCTACCAGCCTTCTGAGGTGGCAAAACTGATCTCCATTATCTATATCGCCGTCTGGCTGTACGCGAAACGGGACTTCCTGCATGACATTAGCCTGGGCTTAATTCCTCTGGGCGTCATCCTTGGTATCATTGGCGGGCTCATCTACTTGCAGCCCGACCTGAGCGCCGCCGGTACGGTGCTCGTCCTTGGTGGCTTGTTGTTCTTTCTCGCCGGCGCGGATATCAAGCAGATCGTGTTTATATTGATCCTGGCCGTCTTCATGGGCTGGGTCATTGTTCAATTCAGCGTCACGGGTCAGGATCGTGTGGCGTCGTTCCTCGCCGGGCTGGAAGATCCCACCCATGCTTCCTATCATGTCCAGCGCTCGTTTGAGGCGGTGATCAAGGGCGGGTTCTTCGGTGTAGGGTTAGGGCAGGCAGACACAAAATTAACGGGCCTGCCGTTTGCGCCGACGGATAGTATTTTTGCTGTCGTTGCAGAAGAACTTGGTTTATTCGGTTCACTCCTACTCATGAGCTTGTATGCGGTGCTTGTCTGGCGCGGGCTGGTGATCGCTCGTCGCGCCCCCGACATGCTCGGCACCCTGCTCGCCTCTGGGGTGACGTTCTGGATCGGAATTGAGGCATTGATCAATATGGCTGTGATGGTCGGGTTGATGCCATTTGCCGGGAATGCGCTGCCGTTCATCAGTGCTGGCGGCTCGAACCTGGTCTCAACCTTATCCGCGATTGGAATTATTCTGAACGTCTCCCGTCAAAGCGGTGAGAGTATCCGGAAGGAAGAAAATGATAGGAGGTCATTCGGTGCGGTTGTTGATTTGCGCCGGGGGGACGGGCGGAGGAGTGTACCCCGCCCTCGCCGTTCACGACGTACTCGCGTCTAAGGTCCCAGACGTGAAGACGCTGTGGGTGGGTGGCGAAGGTGGCGTAGAAGAATCCCTGGTAAAACGCCATGGGATTCCCTTTCAGTCCATCCCCGCTGCCGGTGTGCATGGCGTGAGTCCAACCATTCTGCCGCGAAATCTGCTCATGCTGGCACGCGGGGTGCTGGCGTCTTACAGCATTCTGAATGATTTTGATCCTGATGTCCTCTTCTTTACCGGTGGGTATGTGGCGGCGCCAATGGCATTTGCCGGGCGATCCTTTCCGTCACTCTTATATGTGCCCGATATTGAGCCGGGTATGGCGATTAAATCCATTGCCCGGTTTGCAGACATCATTGCCGTGACGACCGAGCAATCGCAAAAGTTCTTTAATAAACAAGTCTATGAGTCAGGATATCCGATCCGACCGGACCTCGCACTGTGGGATCGCCAGACTGCCCATCAGCACTTTGGCATTTCCGGCGAGCTGCCTGTCTTACTGGTGTTCGGCGGGAGCAAAGGCGCCCATTCGATCAATATGGCGGTCTTGCAAAACCTGCGTGCCCTGCTGGAAAAATGTGAGGTCATCCATCTCTCAGGGGAAGCGGACTGGCAGATTGTGGAACGTGCGCGTGAGCAATTACCGGCGGAGTTTTCGTCTCGCTATCACGCCATGGAATATCTACACGAGATGGGTGCCGGCCTTGCGGCAGCAGACCTGGTACTGTCTCGAGCGGGTGCAAGTGCGCTGGGCGAGTTCCCTCTCTTTGCTCTGCCCGCCATTCTGGTGCCTTACCCTCACGCCTGGCGCTACCAGAAAGTGAACGCAGATTATCTGACCCGGCGCGGAGCCGCGGTCATGCTGGAGGACCATCGTTTGAACCAAGAATTGCTTGTGACTCTGACGGTTCTACTGCAAAACCCAAACAAGCTGAAAGCGATGCGGGCTGCGATGTTTGAGCTCTCACATCCTCGCGCCGCCGAAAAGCTCGCCAGTGCATTGCTGGAGCTGGCTGGAGAGTAACACCATGATGAGCATTGTCTACCTGTTCTGGATGTTCGTAATTCTGTTTGGTATTGTGGGTTGGATGCGCGGTTGGGCAAAGGAACTGCTGGTGTCGTTCAGCGTAATCCTGGCACTTGGGCTCAACCACGTGCTGCGCCGCTATATTCCGATTGCCCAGAACCTGCCCGAAACAGACACCTCCCTCTTCTGGGTGCGGACGATCATCCTGATCGTGCTGGTGTACTTCGGATATCAGACTGTAATTAGTATTTCGCACCTGGCTTCACGCGCAGTGCGCGAGCGCCTGCAGGATACGCTTTTCGGCGGGATCATGGGTGCTCTCAACGGATATCTGGTGGTCGGGACGATTTTGTTCTACATGCATGTGGCAGATTATCCCTACCCGGAAGTGATCTCCAAGCCCGCAGACCCAAATCTGCTGCAGACCGTCAATCAGATGATGCTCTACATGCCGCCGCAATTGCTCGGCGAACCAGGAATTTACTTTGCCATCATCATTGCATTTGTATTTGTGCTCGTGGTGTATATCTAATTCGAAAGGCTAATCGCTCACAGCGAATCGCTGCTATGACACACGTCCATTTCATTGGCATCGGGGGAAGCGGTCTTTCCGCCATCGCCCGCCTCCTGCTGGAGAGCGGCTACACGGTGAGCGGTTCTGACCGCACGCTCACCTCCTTTGCCGAAGAAGTGCGCAAAGCCGGTGCGACGGTGTACGTGGGGCATCACCCGCGCAACCTCACGGATGTAGATTGGGTCGTGCGTTCGTCGGCAGTTACCGAGGACAATCCCGAGGTTGAAGCCGCTAAACGGACAGGCATCCCGGTGTATAAGCGTGCCGATTTCCTCGGACGCTTGATGGAAGATAAGACCGGCATCGCCATCGCCGGCACACATGGGAAAACGACGACCACCGCTATGACCGCCTGGGTGCTCACCAAGCTGGACCGTGATCCCTCCTTTATTGCCGGCAGCGTCGTGAATGACCTCGGCGTGAATGCCCATGCAGGCAAAGGCAAGGCGTTTGTGATCGAAGCCGATGAGTATGACTATATGTTCCTGGGACTCAAGCCACAGATAGCGGTGGTCACGAGCATCGAACATGACCATCCGGATTTCTTCCCTACGTTTACGTCGATGTATGGAGCCTTCGAGAAGTTTGTGGATCTGCTGCCAGACGAGGGAACGCTGGTCGTCTGTGCGGAAGACCCGGGAGCCGCTGCTCTCATTCCGCATCTGCGCAAGGAAGGCAAGAACGTGGTCTCCTACGGTGTGCAGGGCGACATGACGATCAATACCCCCCTGTGGGTGCAGGCACGCGATGTCAAGCCGAACCAGCGCGGTGGCTTTGACTTCACCGCCACCACCAACATGACGAGCAAAACCTCCACGTCGGTCAAAGTTTCGCTGCAGGTGCCGGGCCAGCATAACGTCCGTAATGCTCTGGCGGTATTGGCGGTCATCGGCGTGCTGGGGCTTTCCCGCAGAAAAGCTGCGCAGGCGCTGGGGATGTTTACCGGCACCAGCCGCCGCTTTGAGCTGCGCGGCGAAGTCTACGGGATTCGCGTCTTCGATGACTACGCTCACCATCCCACGGAGATCAAGGCAACGCTTGCCGGGGCGCGGGCGCGTTTCCCACAATCCCGCATCTGGGCAGTCTGGCAGCCGCACACGTATTCACGTACCAAGACTCTGTTTCTCGATTTTGCCCGGGCGTTCAAGGACGCGGATGAGGTGATCGTGCTGGAAGTGTACGCGGCGCGAGAGCCAAAAGAAGACTTCACCTCTGCTGAGATCGTGAGTGCCATGTCTCATCTTTCTGCACGTTACATCAAGACCCTGCCGGAAGTGGCGGACTATCTGTTGAAGAACCTTCAGCCGGACGATGTTGTTCTGGTACTCTCTGCCGGGGATGCAGACCAGATCTGCACTGATGTGTTGAAAGGATTACAGGAAAGGTAGTGGAATGTCTGATACACAGGATAAGAAGCCGCTTCGCCCCGAAACGTTTTTCCTGCCACCATTAAAAATGTTCCTGACTTTTTTGGACAAGGAATCGCCCGAGGGCGAAAAGGATGATACTGAGACGCAGGAGAAAGCTACGGAAAAGGACCTTGAAAAACTGATCGAGAAATTAAGTGAAGAAGACGAGTGAGTCAAAAATGGTTGCCCTAGTCCATCCCTTTGATGTGCTGTACGCCAAACTCGGCGATAAAGTGCGAGAGAACGTCTCTCTCGCGCCTTATACCTCTGCACGCATCGGCGGACCCGCAGACATCCTGATCACAGCTGAATCTGCTGATGAGCTGGCGAGTACCATTAACTTGTTACGTAAACACGAAATCGATTTCATCGTCCTTGGCGGCGGCTCAAACGTGCTGGTCAGCGACTGGGGCGTGCGCGGCGTGGTCGTGTTGAACCGGGCGAAAGCGGTCCGCTTCCATAACGGCGATGAACCTTCGATCCATGTGGAGTCCGGCGTCATCTTCAGCAACCTCGCCAATCGTTGTGCTTCCAAGGGATTCGCTGGGCTCGAATGGGCTGCCACCGTCCCCGGCACGATCGGCGGTGCAGTCTACGGGAATGCCGGCGCGTTCGGCGGCGACTTGGCTGGGAATCTGATCTGGGCGGAATTGCTGACAGAAAACAGCCGCGAGAAATTCACTGCCGAACAAATGGGATACGGTTACCGCACGAGCATCCTCAAACGCGGTGAGCTGGATGCGATTGTCCTGAGTGCGGAATTGAGATTGGAAAATTCCACCAAAGAAGCCGTGACTGCCACCATCGAGCAGTTCAGCGCCCACCGTAAATCGACGCAGCCGCCCGGCGCCAGCATGGGCTCAATGTTCAAGAACCCGAATGGCGATTACGCCGGGAAGCTGATCGAGTCCGCCGGCTTGAAAGGGGCGCGCATCGGCAACGCCGAGATCAGTCCGGTGCATGGAAATTTCTTTATCAACCATGGTGCAACAAAAGCAGAGGACATCCGGGCTCTGATTGAACTGGTAATGAAGACTGTCAGGGAAAAACATGGCGTCCAGTTGGAGTTGGAAGTGGAACTGGTTGGAGAATGGTGATTCGCAATCGAAGCGCGGTGTGTACATGGTCATTAGAGAGTAGAGACTAGAGATTTGATGACTGACAAAAAGCTTCATGTGGCAGTGATATTCGGTGGACGTTCGGGTGAGCACGAGGTCTCGCTAATGTCTGCGCGCTCCGTGCTCTCGGTGCTGGACCCTGCCAAGTATGAAGTGACTCAAATAGGCATCACACACGAAGGTAAATGGCTGACGGGCGAGAATGTGCTTGGCGCATTTGAAAGTGGAAAGCGGGACGGTCTTGTTCCTTTCACTCTTTCTCCAGACCCGTCGGATGACTCGACTGGGATCGATCTATTCTTCCCCGTTCTTCACGGTACCTTCGGTGAAGACGGCACAATCCAGGGTCTGTTCGAGCTGGCAGATGTGGCATATGTGGGCGCCGGCGTGGTTGGCTCCTCGGTCGGCATGGACAAAGCTGTATTTCGGGATGTGATGGTTGCCAACGGTATCCCTGTCGTCGAGACCATGCTCGTTCTGCGGGCTGAGATCGAACGCGACCTGCCGTCGCTCATCGACCAGGCGGAACGCCTTGGCGAGTATCCGTTGTTTACCAAGCCTGCCAACCTCGGTTCCTCCGTCGGGGTGACAAAATGCAGCAACCGCTCCGATCTGCAGGAAGGCTTGATGGAAGCCGCCTCCTTCGACCGCCGCGTATTAATCCAGAAAGGGATCCAGAACGCGCGCGAGATGGAGGTCAGTGTGTTAGGTAATGATGATCCGGTTGCGTCGGTGTGCGGCGAAGTGTTGCCGAGCCGCGAGTTCTACTCGTATGAATCGAAATACGTGGATGGCACATCCGGCCTGGTGATTCCGGCGCAGCTACCCGATAAGGTCAGTGAATGTCTTCGTGAGTACGCCGTGCGCGCCTACAAGGCGATTGATTGCGCTGGCATGGCACGCGTCGACTTCTTCGTCGAAAAAGATACGAACCGTATTTATCTTAACGAATTGAACAGCATCCCTGGTTTTACGAAGATCAGCATGTACCCGAAACTGTGGGAAGCCAGCGGATTGCCCTATTCGAACCTGGTGGACCGTTTGATCGAATTAGCGATGGAACGCAAAGCAGAACGTGACCGCACGTCGCATAGTTACCGGAGGGACGCATGAGCGAGAAGAAAGACATGTCCCGTGCCGACGCGGTCCGTCTGCGCCGCGACCAGGACAGCCGGACACGCGTAGAGCGCGCCCGGACGAAGTCCACGCGTACGCCCGCGGCTGAATCGCGGCGGCAGGCTGGTATCGCCGTCCCGCAGTCAAGACGTAGATCCACGCAGACAGGCAACGGAAGCACACGGAGTGCGCGCCGGCGTTTCCAGAACGCGCTGCTGCCGGTCGCGCCAGACGCGGAACTGCGTGGCATCAGCATTTCACGCCCCAACCTGGGGAGGCGCCTCCCCTCCTTTCTTATAGCTGCGCTGCTGGCAATCGCTCTCTACCTGGCTTTCACGATGCCACAGCTACGTGTTGCCCAGGCACAGGTGTCTGGCAACCAAATCCTTACACCTTCCGAACTCAACGAGGCGTTGAGTATCACCGGGCAGCCTGCCTTCCTGCTGATTCCAGCAGAACTGGAGAAACGTCTTCGACTTCAGTTCCCGGAGCTGGCTGCTGCCAAGGTAGATATTGCGTTACCGAATATCGTTTCCGTGCAAGTGGTCGAGCGAAAGCCCGTCGTCCGCTGGGAGCAGGGCGACGGCTATACCTGGGTGTCCGAAGACGGGATCGCCTTCCGCCCGCATGGAGATCTGGCAGGCTTGATCACGGTGACGGCGCTCTCTGCTCCGCCCCTCGAGGGGATCGTCTCTTCGGATCCTCTTACTCCCGCGCCGTTCCTCGCGCCAGACATGGTGAAATCCATTAAGGAGCTTGCGGGACATGTACCGCCGGGCGTGACCATCCTCTACGATGAAAGCTTCGGCTTTGGCTGGAATGACCCGCGCGGCTGGAAGGTCTATTTCGGGACCACGGCTCGTGACATGGAATTGAAAATGCGCGTGTATGAGTCGATGGTTGCTTCGCTGACGCAACGAGGTATTCAGCCTGCGCTAATTAATGTGACGTATCCGACCGCACCTTATTACCGACTAAGTGAGTAGCCATGATGGAAGAAATCGTTGTAGGCATAGATGTAGGCACGACCAAAGTATGCACCCTGGTAGGGCGAGTGGAAGACAGCCGGTCCATCCGCATTCTGGGCGTTGGCATCGAACCTTCGGATGGGATCAAGAAGGGCATGATCGTAGACCTGGCTGCCGCGTCTCAAGCGATCACGCGTTCGGTGGAGAAAGCGGAGTCCACGTCCGGGATGGAGATCACATCGGCGCTGGTAAGCATGGCAGGCGCGCATGTGTCTTCCGTGAATAGTCGCGGCGCCGCGGCGGTCAACGGGAATATTATCGAGCAGTATGATCTCATCCACGCTCTGGAGCAGGCGCGCGCGGTGGCTATTCCGCATGACCGCGAAATCATCCATGTCATCCAGCGCGGCTACACGGTAGATGGGCAGGATGGCATCCGCAACCCCAAAGGCATGCACGGCTATCGTTTGGAAGTGGAGGCGCACATTATCACAGCTTCCGCCGCCACGAGTGAGAACCTCCGTCAGTGCGTCGGTGCGTCGGGGGTGGACATCCAGCAGTTTGTGTTGAACCCGCTGGCATCCGGCGAAGTGGTGCTCACCGAGCAGGAGCGCCAGGCGGGTGTGGCGGTCTGCGACATCGGCGGCGGTACGAGCGATTTGGCGATCTACGTTGATGGCGACGTCTGGCATACGATGGTTCTCGCGGTGGGCGGGAATCACATCACGCAGGATATCGCGCACGGCTTGCGCCTGTCTTTCGAGCAGGCAGAGGATGCAAAGAAACAGTATGGATATGCGGTGCGCTCTAGCATTGGCTCGGAGGAATATTTTACGATCCGACCATTCGGCGAAGACCGACCGGTGCAGATCAGCCGCCGTGACCTGGCTCACATCATCGAGGCGCGCGTGGCAGAAATCTTTTCGCTCACCTTACAGGAGATCAAACGCTCGGGCTACGATGGTCTCCTGCCGGCAGGTATGGTGCTGACGGGCGGCACATCCGCATTGCCTGGCATCAAACATGTGGCGTCGGAAGTGCTTAATATGCCAGTCCGCACGGCACAGCCGGAAAACCTGCTGGGGCTGGTAGACCGCTTGAATTCTCCCGCGTATTCCACCAGTGTCGGGTTATTGCGCTGGGCGATGTCGATGCACGACCAGGATCTGGGTGGGGAACGCCGCCGCTCGAAAGGAGAGAAAAATATGGATGTGGTCAAAAAGTGGATTGGAAGGATTTTGCCGTAACTTGGTCCTATCCGTATGGGACCAGGATTTAACCGTAGTCATTATGGATTTGCTGCGGAATCAATCAAAACCTAATTTTTGATGGAGGTAGACATGGACTCGACCAAGAAGCAAGCTGAAGAGAAGGGCTCCGAAGCCTTCGCCCGTATCAAGGTAATCGGTGTAGGAGGCGGCGGAACCAATGCCGTCAATCGTATGATTGACGAAGGCATCCAGGGCGTGGAATTCATCTCGGTCAACACCGACGCGCAAGCCCTGATGTTAGCCAAGGCGCCGATGAAGGTGCGCCTGGGCGACAAGCTCACGCGCGGCCTCGGGGCAGGCGGCGACCCCGAGATCGGGCGCAAAGCTGCCGAAGAATCCGCAGACGAGCTGTATAACGTGCTGAAAGGCTCGGATATGGTCTTCGTCACGGCGGGCATGGGCGGCGGCACCGGCACCGGCGCGGCGCCTGTCGTCGCACAGATCGCCAAGGAAAGCGGCGCTCTGACGATCGGCGTGGTGACGCGTCCGTTCACCTTTGAAGGCATGCGCCGGTTGCAGTCCGCGGATATCGGGATTGGCAAGCTCAAGGAGCATGCCGACACCCTCATCGCCATCCCGAATGACCGCCTGCTGCAGGTTGCTGACAAGCGTGCCTCCCTGAATGATGCCTTCCGCCTGGCGGATGACGTGCTGCACCAGGGTATCCAGGGCATCTCCGAGTTGATCACGATTCCCGGCTTGATCAACCTCGACTTTGCCGACGTGCGCGCCATCATGTCCGAAGGCGGCGCAGCGCTGATGGCGGTGGGCAACGGCGAAGGCGATGAGAAAGCCAAGAAAGCTGCCGAAGCCGCGATCTCCAGTGCACTGCTCGATATCACCATCGACGGTGCGCGCGGCGTCCTCTTCAACGTCACCGGTGGACCCAACATGACCCTCTTCGAGGTTAACCAGGCAGCTGCCATCATCCGTGAGACCGCACACCCGGACGTGAACATGATCTTTGGTGCAGTGATCGACCCGAACATGGGCGACCAGATCCGCATCACGGTCATTGCCACTGGTTTCGAGCGCAGCAGCATGCCCCGTCGCGCCCTCGAGCGAAACCCGCGCGAGAACAAGCGCAGTAACGATTCCGGCCATTACATGCGCTCGTCCGAGTCGGTCAGCGTCCACGCCGATGTTCCATTGAGTGAGGCAAAGTCGTCATCGCTGCCCGCTGTCAGCAAGGATGATCTGGACATCCCGACCTTTTTACGAAATCGTCGGTAATGGTTTAGACCCTCAGGGTCTCTTAAGTAAATCCGGTCAAGTCCAGTTCCCCAAAGCCGGGGCGGTCTTGGCGTGCCTGGGCGAGGCATGCCAGATCGCCCCGCGCCTTTCCCGTATCTCCCCTCGACCAGGTAGGTATTTCCCCCAAATACGTACGATTGCAATTATGCTAAAATTCTATTGATGAAAGCAGTACTCCCCGAACCTGTCCACGAATCGTATAGAAGGCATCGCAAGCAGCGAACCACCCAAATCCTCCTGCCAATCGTTCTGGTGGCAATTTTGTTTCTTGCCTTGATAGTGCTGGTCAATATTGCCACCTTCCGAGATAACGGAGACGTGGGTCGCTGGGCGGCGATCTCTACAATGTGGATTGCCATCCCGGTCTGCATTATGGGGTTGGTGTTTCTGGCTCTGCTTGGCGGACTCGTCTATCTGATGGGACGGTTGCTGGGAATTGCTCCCCGCTATACAGGCAAGGCACAGGACTTCGTCCACAAGCTTGCTATCCGTATTCGCCGCGCCGCGGACATGACGGTGAAGCCCGTTTTTACTGTCAATGGATTTGGCGCGACGATCAAAGCGCTCCTGGGACGTAAATAAAAACTCGCTTTTACTGATTCGAATAGAGAGGAGAAACGATTATGGATCAAGATAGCAAAGTCCTGCTTATCGGCGCTCTGGCAGGCGCTGCGACGGGAATTGTGGCAGCGATGATGCTTCAACGCCGTGCCCGGCAGACCGGCACAGAGGTCAGCCTGACTGCCGGGGAAGGCGTCCAACTGGGGATGCTGGTCCTGGGCTTGGTGCGGGCTGTCGTTGCCCTGGCAGATAAAGACCCCAATTAATAGCTTAAAGATTCATCTCAGTATATCGCCGCAGGGACACGGGTACCTCGTGTCCCTGCAGTGATTAACAACGCAAGTCAAAGAAGCGAATCGATGAAAATTTACAGACCTTGGACTACCACAGAGCAAAGTCAGGATCTTTGGCATGGTTAAGAATCTGGCTGCGACTCCTGCCAATTTCCGCCGAACGCGTGCGTGACAGTTTATTATCCTGTTATTTTGCCTTTTAGATCCTCTTCCGTGAAGGGACCTTCCTCTTTTATGAGTGCACGCGCATCGTCCACTTTATCCCAAACGTTCCAGAGCAATACCCCACGGACTCGGCCGTCGTCCATGTAGTAAATCACACCTTTCTTGAACGGCTCTTCCTGCCAGTCCTCAACAGTTTTCATCTTGCTGCTCATTTCCCCCACGGCCTCATAGCCCAGGTCAAACAAATCGGAATAGAACATCGGGGCGTGGGTATACGTCTCGTTCCCGCCTGCCATGTTGCGCCCGGCAACCTTTCCCATCTGGACGGCGTTATCTTCATGCTCTACACGCGTTCGCTTTTCGAGGGCGGAGTGGAAGAAATTGGCCGCGTCGCCTGCTGCGTAAATATCAGGGATAGATGTTTCCAGATGTTCGTTGACAACAATGCCGTTGTTTACTTGGAGACCCGCCTCTTTTGCCAGGTCCAGGTTGGGATGAATGCCAATTCCCGCTACCACTCCATCGGCTTCGACGACGCGACCGCCTCCAGTATGAACGCTGATGCGATCGCCTTCCTGTTGGATGCTGGCAGCCGTCTCTCCGGTGATGACCTCCACGCCTTTCTCACGATAGTACTCGATCAAGAAATGGGAGAGATCCTCTGGAAAGATGTTTTCGCTGATTCCCTCTCCTGGAAAGATCATCGTCACTTTCTTGCCTACAATCGTCAGCGCCGCAGCGATCTCGGAGCCGATGAAGCTGCCGCCGATTACTACGAAGTGATCTCCGCTCTCGGTCAGGTCGCGTAAGTGTTGATAGTCCTGGAAGGTCCGATAGTAAATGACGTTGCCATTTCCAAATGGTAAGTGATTCGGCGTGCCACCCGTTGCCAGCAGCAGCTTGTCATAGGTGTATTCCTCCCCTTGATCGTCGTGGACACGCTTAGTAGCGGTGTCAAGCTCGACGACTTGGCGCCCTAAATGAAGCTCTGCCCGCTCATCGGTCTTACGCCAGATTTTTTCCACGGGACGACCCTTCCACAATCCCTTGGAGAGATTCGGGCGCATGTACGGCGGATCAGGCTCCATGCTGATCAATCCGATGGAACCTTCTGTATCAAGTTCGCGAATTCCTTTCGTTGCGGCATCCCCCGCCAGGCCACCGCCGATGATTAAGTACTTGTAATGTTTCATGAATACTCCTTGTGGGTTATGTTAATCATAACGAAAATCGAATGAAACTGTACAGCGTTTTTGCTGCCTACTTCGCGTTTCGTTGCAGTCCACAGGCTGCGAAGAATTCGGAACGCAGGCTCGCATCTTGAGCATACTGACCGCGCCAGACGGTCGTGCGCGTCTTCGGCGCCGTCTCTCGGACGCCTCGCATCTCTACGCAGAGGTGATTGGCTTCCAGAAACACCGCCACACCATGCGGATGGAGCATCGTCTCCAAGGTATCCGCGATCTGGTGGCCGATCCGTTCCTGTACGGCAAACCGCTTCGAAAAGAGGCGCACTAAGCGAGTCAACTTGGAAATGCCGATGATGTTTTCGTGGGCAATGTAGCCGACATAAGCCTGTCCATAAAAAGGCAGGGCATGGTGTTCACAGAGCGCAAAGAATGGGATAGGTCCTTCGATGACCTGGCTGAGGTGGCAGTCCGGGTCGCCGTGGCATTCTGTGTCAAAGACCTTGAGCAGCTTCGGGTCGCCATCATAGCCCTCGGTCGCGTCAAAGAGCGCCTTAATAAAGCGCCGCGGAGTGTCTTTTGTGGCAGGCGTGTTCAAGTCCATGCCTAGCGCCGAAAAGATCTCTGCCGCATAGCTTTCAAATTTTTGAATATCTTCGCCGGAAATCGTACGTGCCTGCAATTGTACTGCCTCACGATACTCAATATCGTGAGGGTCATCATGTATAATCATGTTTGTCTCCTAGGATTCTTGTTTGTAACCGGAGAAGATTTTGATACTCTCCGAGAAGGTTCCACATATTAGTTGCGCATAGGAGCGTTTTCTTACTGAAATAAAAGCGCTTCCACATTTCGTGGAAGCGCCTATCCTATCTTGTAACGACCAACATGTATTAAATTGAATCCTGTAGATCATCCAATGACGGTAGCTCGCCTTGTTCCTCTAAAAGCCTTAGATCGCGCAGAGCTTCATATTCATCACGGCAGGCGCGACATTGGTCCAGGTGCTGTTTGACCAGCGGCATTTTTGTTCGCGCGTTCTGACTAGAGACCTCCAGATCGACAAACTGAGAGATTCGGTCAAAGCACTCATTGCAGGAAATCTCCTCGTCCTGGGTCTCATAAATATTTTTCAGCCAGCGCTCAAACTGTTCGCGTTTCATTCCTACTCCACTATCATATGTTGCAAACTCTGCCCGAATCTTACCTCGGCGCGCCAAACAAGGCGAGTGTCTCACCGACCTCGAAGCCGCGAGCCTGCAGGCTGCTTTTCAGCTTGCGGCGCGCATCGTGCAGCATCTTGTAGATTGCGTTACGGTTGGTGCCAAATTTCCGTACAACTTCATCCATAGGAACTTCATGGAAGACCATCATAATCAGGATCTGACGCTGTTTGTCCGTTAGGTCGTGCTCGATCACTTCCCGGAGAATGTTGCCAACTTCACCCTGCAAGGCGGATTGATCGGGTGCGGACCCCGCTGACTCATCCTGCAGCATCCTTTCGTGAAGAGGATTCTCTTCCTCCTGGGAAAACTGATCGAGCGAGATATTCTTCCAGCGTTCCCGACGGGACGTCATCAGGGCAATGTTGATCGCAAATTTATACGCCCAGGTGGTGAATTTACTGTCGCCGCGGAAATCCGAGAGGTGGTTCATGACGGCAATCAAGGCTTCTTGCGCGCCATCTTCGGCTCGTTGCAGGATTTCGTCGCGGTTCCTACCTTGAAAATCGCTCAGGTTTCGATGAAAGAAATACAGAGTGGCGCGCAATAGTAGATCTCGCAGATCTACTATCGCAGCTTCCTGCATGTCCCCATCTGCGTTCAAATCGCGCAGCCATTCCTCATTCGTGCGTGTTTTCGACATCGAGAGGATTATATCAACAAGTGATTACGAACCACGCTTATAGCAGATCAACCCTTTGAGATAGGCTCCCTCCGGGAAATGCAAGGAAACAGGATGATCGGCTGCCTGAAACAAATGCTCCACGATTTGCGCCTCGACACCGGCATCCAGCGCGGCGCCGGCGACGATCTTTTGGAATAATCCGGCGTCGATGCCTCCAGAGCACGAAAATGTAACCAGCATTCCACCCGAACGCAGCAGCTTGAACGCCAGCAAGTTGATATCCTTGTACCCCCGCGCGGCGCGCTCTGCCTGCACCGCCGTAGGAGCAAACTTGGGCGGGTCGAGGATGATCATGTCAAAAGAACGATTCTCATCGCGGAATTTGCGCAGGAGTTGAAAGACGTCTCCCTCCAGAGCCGTATGCTTTTCAGCGGGCAGCTGATTTAAGGTGACGTTTTCTTTGCACAAGGCTAACGCCTCAGCCGAGGAATCGATCGATACAACCGATTTCGCACCGCCAGCAAGGGCATTGACCGTAACCCCCCCGGTGTAGCAAAAGCAATCCAGCACGTCTTTGTCGTTTGCCAGCTCGCGCACCCGTAAACGGTTTTCACGCTGGTCGAGGTAGGAGCCGGTTTTGTGCCCACTTTGCAGGTTGATGTTGAACTTTAAGTTGTGCTCGGTGATCGGAAAGATAAAAGAGTCAAGCTCACCGCGCAAAATACCTGTTTTTGGCTGGAGCCCCTCCAATTCGCGCACATCGACGTCAGACCGTTCATAAATTGTAGAAAGCCCGGTTTCTTCAAGTAAGAGATCGGCAAGTGTCTCCTTCCAGAATTCAGAGCCTGCGGTAAGGCATTGCATGACCAGCGTATCTTTATAACGATCGACAATGAGCCCGGGAATGAAATCCGACTCCGCGTAAATTAAGCGCAAGGAGTCGGTATGGTGAGAATGAAGTAACGAAATTCGAGCGTCGATGGCAGCACGAATCCGTTTGCGAAAGAATTCCCGATCCACAGGTTCGTCTTCAAACGTCCAGGCACGCGCCCGGATCTGCGAAATGGGTGAGTAGGAGACGCGGGCGAGCCATTGCCAGTTTGACGAGAGCAGATCCACCGTTTCGCCGGAAGCAGGGTCCCCTGTCACCTGTTGAACTGCCCCAGAAAAGATCCACGGATGACGGCGGAGAAGACTTTTCTCGCGCCCCGGCTTGAGCAGAACGGTAGACATTATGGCTCCTCGGGGAAGCGCTTGAACAGTTGCATCCAGTGCTCCGGGTCTTCGATCGCGTTAAAGCCGAATTGTCTGTAGAGCTCGTGTGCGTCGTTCGTGACCAGCAACCAGCGGCGCATATCTTTCAGGTCAGGGTGGTCCAGGATGGTCTGGATCAGCCATTTGCCGAGCCCATGTGCGCGGTACTCTTCATGAATGAAGACATCGCATAAATAGGCAAAGATCGAACAATCCGTCACGACCCGCGCGACGCCAATCTGTTTGTCTCCGTCATAGACGCCGAATACAAGCGAATTCTGAATGGCGCGTTCCGTGCGCTCGCGCGGACGTGTATTTGCCCAGTAGGCACGCGTAAGGAAATCACAAATGGCATCGATATCGAGCTGTGCAGGATCTGTGCTGATGATGTATTGATCACGATATGCTTCAAAAATCTGTGGCATGGCGTGAGTGTATCATAGGTGATAGACTCTCCGTCACACCTGCATGCACTGCAGGTACGGGATTGCCCTGGCACTTTATGGAGAACAAATGTTCAAACCCGTTCGCTGGCATACGTTTATAAGAGATTTTGTCGTTATTCAAATCGGCTTTTTGCTTTATGGCCTTGCCATTGCCTTGATCGTGCGCGCCAACCTGGGTACAGGCACGTGGGTCGTATTGGAGGTCGCGCTGGCAAATATTCTAGGAATCAAGATTGGCACAATGACCGTTTACATGGGCTTTTTCGTGTTGATCCTTGCGCTGGCACTGCGCGAGCAAGTCGGCTGGGGAACGCTGGGAAATATCTTGAGCATTGGTCCCTGGCTGAACCTGTTTCTGGATTTGATCCCAAATCTGAGCGACAGTCTCCTCTTGCAGATCAGCATGTTCCTGCTCGGTGTTTTGGCGCAGGGAATTGCAAGCGCCGTGTATATCGGCGTGGACGCGGGCGCGGGTCCGCGTGATAGTTTGATGCTGGCGATTCACCGCACGACGGGTGTAAGTATCCGCTTGGCGCGGGGGGCGATTGAGGTTATCGTAGTCTTGATCGGATGGCTGCTGGGCGGTCCACTGGGAATTGGCACGGTGATCTTCGCGTTGCTCATCGGACCGTCGGTGCAGTGGGCGTTCAAACTGTTCAATGTCCAGCCGCACAAACCGAACCTGGTGAAAGCGGCTGCCGATTAAGATGAGGTCTAGGAAGGAATATCGCGATTGTTGGAGATGACATGACGCAAACAGAAACCCCCGCGGCTTCTCCCGAACCTGGTCAGCGTTCCGAGGGCGCTGCCGTCTTATTTCTGCTGCTTGGCTTGTTGCTGCCAGCCGGCTTGCTCATCTATCATTTGATCTTATGGTCAACGGAACAGGTTGCCATTGCCAGCGGGAGCCAGGCGCAGCTCGAATGGGCGGGGTTGATCGGGCTGGCAGCGCAGGGCGTGATCCTGACGAGTGTAATTGCCGTTTTGTGGCGGTTCAGTAAAGATCTGCGTTTTAAGCCAGTGTACGCCGGGTGGCTGGTGGCGTCACTCCTGGCATTTCCCGGGTTGCTGTTGCGATTGCTGGGACCTAATAACGATCAACTGGGTTTCCTCCTGCAAATTTTGATCTGCGTGGTCTCTGCCATCGTCGTAACAAGAACACGAAAGAGGGGGAGTGACCGGCGACCGGGGAATATCCCGCTCGCTTTTTTGTTCGCCGCGTTTGGCGTTGCACCGTTTGCCGGATTAGGCGCGTTCGGCTCCCCTACCGATGCCATCCTCAGCCTGCTGGCGGGCTTGTCCTTCGGCTGGCTCGCGTCGCTCTTAATCGAATCGACAACCGAGAACGTCTTTCTGGATGCATTGGGAATCGGTACTGTACTCGCGTTGCTTGGCTCTGCGATTGGGTATGACGGCGGGCAGTTGATTCTGCTTGCTATTCTGCCTTCATTTTCGTTCGCGGTCGCGGGGCTCATGCCCTCCAGGACATCTGCTGCACTCCTCACAGGCTTGTTGGTTGCCGCAGCTTTGATCTTCTTCGATCCCACCGAGCTTACAATTATCCTGGGCGACCTGGTCGGAGTAGCGTTCACGGCGGTTGGTCTTGCTGTCAGCTTGGGTTTAGGCGTAGGGCTGGTGGCATTAATCATACGGGCTCGAACGAAGTCAGGTGAAGATTCCGGTGTGAGGCGATTGCTAGGTGCCATAGGAGCGTTTGTTGCATGGCTGGTTGTCGCGATCCTTTTCCTCACAAGCGGTAACCGCGGTTTCTACGGCGACCGGCTGTTTGTCATCCTCAAGGATCAGGCAGACCTTTCGAGCATACGTCAGATCAGTGATATCGATGAACGGCGGACCGCCGCGTATCAAATGCTTGTGCAGCTTGCAAATGAGACGCAGGCTGGCTTGCGCACGACATTTGACAACTTTGGCGTAGACTATACACCGTATTACTTGGTCAACGCGATGGAAGTTCGTGGCGGTACCCTCGTCCGTTTGTATTTGTCCACGCGCCCCGAAGTGGACCGGGTCATTCCCAGCCCGCGCCTGCGTCCCGTTTCGTCAGACGAATCCCTGATGGTCATGACCGGAGCCGAACCCGCGCCGACGGGTGTGCAGTGGAATGTATCCATGATCGGCGCCGACCGGGTCTGGGAGGAGTTTGATGTGCGCGGCGAAGGAATTGTGATCGGGCAGTCCGATAGCGGCGCGGACGTGAACCATCCGGAACTCAAAGCGACCTATCGCGGCAATGCCAGCGGCGATGACTACAACTGGTTCGACCCCTGGAACGGCAAGCCATCGCCTTATGACGATGGCGGGCATGGAACGCACACGTTGGGAACGATTGTCGGGCAAAACGGGATCGGTATCGCCCCCGGCGCGACCTGGTTTGCCTGTGCAAACTTGAACCGTAATCTGGCAAACCCGGCGTTGTATCTCGATTGTATGCAGTTCATGCTCGCTCCCTTTCCACAGACTGGGGATCCACTCAGCGACGGTGACCCCACCCTCGCGGCGGACGTGTTGAACAACTCCTGGGGCTGCCCCGAGCTGGAAGGCTGCGACCCGAATGCGTTGCTCGCCGCAGCCAATCATTTACGTGATGCAGGAATTTTCGTTGTTGTTTCCACAGGGAATGACGGACCTAGCTGTAGCACAGTCACTGCGCCGTTATCGTTATACGACTCGGTCTTCTCGGTCGGCGCGATCGATCAATCCGGAACTATGGCTGTTTTCAGCAGCCGCGGACCCGTAACCGCCGATGGCTCTAGGCGGATGAAACCCGATATTGTCGCGCCCGGTGTGGATATTCTCTCCTCCCTGCCCGGTGGAACCTATGGATCCAATAGCGGCACCTCGATGGCAGGACCGCATGTCGTCGGCGCGGTGGCGTTGCTCTGGTCCGCAGACCCCAGCCTGGTTGGTGACATCGACCGAACAGAACAATTGTTGATCGACGCGGCTGAACCGTATACGGGTAGTACAAATATTGGCTGCTTTACAGGCGATGTGCCCAATGCCGCGTATGGCTATGGCGTTTTGGATGTGTATGAGGCGGTGAAGATGACGCTTGAGCAATAAACCTGGCGCCGTCCTCTATGCCCTCATTGCATTTGTTATAATCTCTCATAACTCAATTCAGGAGAGAGTTCATGCCCAAAACAAAGGGTAATGTTGTACTTCCCCTCGAAAAAGAAGAGATCATTAGGGATTATCGCCTGGCATATCAAAGCAGGCAGGCAAGTTTAATTGGCAGACGTGAAGTTTTAAGCGGTAAGGCAAAATTCGGTATTTTCGGTGATGGTAAGGAGCTAGCCAACCTCGCCATCGCTCGTGTATTTCATAGAGGCGATTGGCGCTCAGGATATTATCGTGACCAGACCTGGATGTTCATGTTAGGGGTAATGAATATCCAGGAATTTTTTGCCCAGTTATATGCCCATGCGGACGTGAACCACGAATCGAATACCGGGGGACGCTCGATGAACGCTCATTTTGCCACACGCTATATCAACCCGGATGGCTCGTGGAAAAACCAGACCGAAATGTACAACACCTCAGCGGATGTTTCCCCTACGGGCTCTCAGATGCCGCGTACGGTAGGGCTTGCCTACGCCTCTGTCTTATATCGCCAGCTGGAAGAGCTGCAAGGCTTCACCCAATTTTCGAGAAATGGAAATGAAGTGGTGTTTGCTTCCATCGGCAACGCCTCGACGGCGGAGGGCATGTTCTGGGAATCGGTTAATGCCATCGGGGTGTTGCAGGCGCCTGCGATCATCACGGTTTATGACGATGGGTACGGGATTTCCGTCCCTAATCGCTTCCAGATGGTCAAGGAAAATATCCATGCCATCCTGCAGGGATTTCAGCGTGACCCATCTCTGGATAAAGATTGTGCAAGCGGCTATGACCTCTATCAGGTGCGCGGCTGGGATTATCCGGCTTTGCTAGCAACCTATGTAAAGGCTTCAGAGATTGCCCGTCAGGACCATGTTCCGCAGCTAGTGCACATCATTGAAGTTTCGCAGCCGCAGGGCCACTCTACTTCGGGAAGCCACGAACGCTATAAATCGCCCGAACGCCTCAGGTGGGAAGAGGAATATGACTGTGTCCGCAAGATGCGTGAGTGGATGATCGAGAGCAGTGTGACAACCGAACCCGAACTGGTTGCACTGGAAAAAGAAGATTACGCGATTGTGGAGGGCATTCGCAAGCTTGCCTGGGAGGCATATCTCGCACCGATTCTCGAGGAGCGCGGCCAGGTCATGGACATGCTCGACGAGATCGCCGGCAGTTCTTCCCACGCTTCCGAGTTGACCCAGATCAAAGAACGGCTGGCAACCCTGCCTGCGCCGCTGCGACGTGACGTCCATAGCGCCGCGCATGAAGCACTGCGAGTGTTACTACAGGAAGCCAACCCGTCCAAGCAGGTATTGGTCCAGTGGAAGAACGAACAGGATGCGCTCAACGAGGAGCGTTATGGTTCCTATATGCACAGTGGCAAAGCCGTAGCGGTCAAAGAGGTGAAGCCTGTCTATTCGAGCTCCTCGCCGACCGTGATGGGTTTTGAAGTGGTGAACGCCGCCTTTGATTCGATCCTGAGGCGCGATCCGCGCGTGATCGCGTTCGGGGAGGACGTCGGTTTCCTCGGTGATGTCAACCAGGGATTCAAAGGGATGCAGGAAAAATACGGTACGTTGCGGGTAAGCGATACGGGTATCCGTGAGACGACAATTTTAGGGCAGGCAATCGGCATGGCGATGCGCGGACTTCGCCCCATCTGCGAGATTCAATATCTGGACTATTTGTTATACGCGCTGCAGATCCTGTCTGACGACCTCGCCAATTTGCACTGGCGTACGGTGGGTGGGCAGTCTGCCCCGGTGATCGTTCGTACGCGCGGGCACCGCCTGGAGGGAATATGGCATGCCGGGTCGCCCATGGCGGGGATCATTCATCTTGTGCGCGGCGTGAATGTGCTGGTGCCGCGTGATATGACACGTGCGGCAGGATTCTATAACACCTTATTGAAAGCGGATGAGCCAGCCGTCATTGTGGAGGTGTTGAATGGTTATCGCATCAAGGAGAGGCTGCCTGATAACATCGGAGAGTTTACAGTCCCGCTGGGCATTCCGGAGGTGATCCGTGAGGGACGAGACGTGACGATCGTCACCTACGGCGCATGCTGCCGCATCGCGTTGGATGCCGCGCAAAAGCTGTCGAAGGCAGGAATCGAGATCGAAGTTGTGGATGTACAGTCCTTATTGCCGTTTGATATTCATGGAAAGATCGTGGAATCTCTCAAAAAGACCAATCGTATTGTGCTTTTGGATGAGGACGTACCTGGCGGCGGGACTGCATACATGATGCAGGAGGTTATCGAAAAGCAGGGCGGCTATTATCACCTCGACTCGGAACCACGCACCCTTTCCGGAAAAACTCATCGCCCTGCATACGGCAGCGACGGCGACTACTGGTCCAAGCCGAACGCTGAAACGGTGTTTGATACGGTGTATGAGATGATGCATGAAGTGGATCCGAATCAATATCCTATGATTCGCTGACTGCAGCCAGCTTTTTTCTCAGAACACGAATCTCTGTGTTCTCCGCGTCTCTGCGGTGAAAACAAGGAGAATGTATGGCAACGAAAGTACTTGTTCCTCTATTAGGAGAAGGCATTGAAGAAGTCACCGTCACGAAGTGGCTTAAACAGGAAGGTGACTCGGTCAACGAGTTGGAGCCGCTTCTCGAGGTGAATACCGATAAAGTGGACACGGAAATCCCTGCGCCTGTATCGGGGACTGTCTTGAAGATTCTGACTGAGGAGGGCGTTCCTGCAAAAGTAGGAGCTGTATTGGCTTTTATTGGGAAACCTGGAGAATCTGTGGAAGATTCCTCTCCAGCCGCTGTAAATAAAACCGAATCAAAGAGGGAAGGCCGGAAAACAGTTACTCCTCAATCTGAAACCATAGATGTGAAACCGGCCGCCAAACAGGATACCGGATTCATTTCACCAGTCGTTGCGAAGATTGCTGCAGAGCATGGAGTAAATTTACAACAAGTTCAAGGTACAGGACTACATGGGCGTATCACCAAGAATGATATTTTGGATTATGTTGAAAGTCAAAAATCAAATGTTCAAAGTCAAACTGAGCCACTTTCCAGCCTTCAACCTTCAAACGTTAAACCCATAGAAGGCGATCAGTTGATAAAGCATACCGTCATCCGCAAACAGATCGCAGAGCACATGGTCATGTCCAAGCAGACGTCGCCACACGTGCTGACGGTGATGGAAGCGGACATGAGTCGCGTCGTTAAGCATCGCTCTACCAACAAGGAGATGTTCGAGCGCGATGGGGTTAACCTTACATTTACCCCCTACTTTATGATAGCGATTGTGTCAGGGTTGAAGGCGAATCCCGACGTCAATGCATCATGGACAGACGAGGGCATTCGCATCCACAAAGATATTAATTTGGGGATGGCAACCTCTCTCGGTGAAGAGGGACTGATCGTGCCGGTGATCAAAGGTGCAGATAATCTATCTCTTCTGGCAATGGCGCGGACTGTCAATGACCTTGCTGCGCGGGCGCGCTCGAAAAAGCTCCAGCCAGATGAAGTCAAAGGCGGGACGTTCACGTTAACCAATCACGGCACCAGCGGATCGTTGTTTGCCTTTCCGGTCATTAACCAGCCACAGAGCGGAATCCTGGGAGTCGGCGCCATGCAAAAGCGTGTGGTTGTGATCGACGATGCCATTGCCATTCGCCCGATGGTGTATCTCTCGTTCACGTTCGATCATCGCATCCTCGACGGCGCCGCCGCAGATCGGTTTTTGATGAAGGTCAAGGAAGCGCTGGAGAGCTGGACTTGATGCGTATGCTAAAACGAAACCAACAAGATCGTCCCAACACCAGCATCCTTGTACATCCGCCAATTGTTGCATTACTTTGCATTGGGGTCACCTATTTGCTGGGGCGCTTGATTCCGCTTCCATTCGCCGCACCGACTATTTTGCGTTACATCGGGGTAGTTCTCACTATCGCTGGATTCCTGTTAGCTATTGGTGCCTTCATTGAATTCCAGAAAGCCCAAACGACGTTGGACCCGCATGGTTCTACAAGTCAGCTTGTTACTTCCGGGGTGTATCGTTTTTCACGCAATCCTATTTATCTTGGGCTCCTGCTAATTGTCATCGGGTTGCCACTGTACTTTGGTTTGTATTGGGGAATTGTGCTATCTCCCCTTTTTATTTTCCTGATGAACCACCTCGTCATTCAACATGAGGAGCTGTATCTTGAGAGAAAGTTCCGGGACGCCTATACGGACTACCGGTCTCGCGTGAGACGTTGGCTGTAGTAGAATAAAAACATTAAACGTCATTGCAGCCAAAGATATGCAGTGACATCCATAAGGAGATCTGTATGGCGGAAAATTTTGATGTGGTTGTGATCGGCGCGGGTCCGGGCGGCTATGTGGCTGCGATACGCGCCGCGCAACTTAAGCAGAAAGTTGCGATTGTCGACAAGCAATGGCTGGGCGGTGTGTGTTTGAACGTCGGTTGTATCCCCTCGAAATCGTTGTTGAAAAATGCAGATGTAGCACATACTCTCCGCGAACGCGGCAAGGATTTTGGGTTTTCCTTCGATAACCTCAATCTGGATTTCAGTGTTGCAGTCAAGCGCTCGCGTCAGGTGTCGGAACGATTGGTTAAGGGCGTTGGGTTCTTGATGAAAAAGAACAATATCACCGTCTTTATGGGAGAGGCGCATCTAACCAGCCCGAGCGCGTTGACTGTTAAGGATAAGGATGGCAAGACAACCGAGCTCAATGCGAAGAATATCATCGTCGCGACCGGCGCAAGTGTAGCGGTTCCTGGCGTCTGGAAGGTCGATGGTGAAAAAGTTGTAACCTACCTGGAAGCAATCCTGCAGGAAAAGCTGCCGAAGTCGGTCGTGGTCATCGGAGCGGGTGCAATCGGCGTGGAATTTTCGACGATTTGGCGCTCCTATGGTGTGGAAGTGACAATTGTAGAAATGCTACCGCGCCTTCTTCCGCTTGAAGATGAAGAAGTCTCGAAGGAACTGAAGAAAGAATTCGAAAAGCGCGGTATCAAATGCCTGGTTGGCAATAAAGTGGAGTCTCTCGAAACCACAGATGCTGGCGTGCGCGTCAAGGTCTCGGCAGAGGGGAAGGAAACTACGCTGGAAGCAGAGCAGGCGCTCGTAGCGATCGGCTTCCGTCCCAACTCAAAGGGCATCGGACTCGAGGAAGTGGGCGTCAAGATTAACGAGCGCGGCTTCGTAGAGATCAACGAGAAGATGCAGACCAGCGTATCAAGCATCTACGCTATCGGCGATCTGACCGGCAAATTGCTTCTGGCGCACGTTGCTTCAGCGATGGGTATTGTTGCGGCAGAGAATATCGGCGGCGCAGAAACAGTTACGCTGGATTATGACATGATGCCGCGTGCCACCTACTGTAATCCGCAGGTGGCGTCGTTCGGTCTGACAGAGGCGCAGGCAAAAGAGCGCGGCTATAACATCAAGATCGGGCGTTTCCCGTTCCAGCCCAATGGCAAGGCGCTCGGGTTGGGCGACTACGCTGGTTTCGTCAAGATTGTCGTCGACGAAAAATATGGCGAGATCCTCGGTGCGCACATGATCGGCCCGGAAGTGACCGAACTACTCCCTGAACTGACTCTGGCGCACATGATGGAGTTAACCGCGCACGAAATCGCCCGCAATGTCCATGCCCATCCAACGTTATCCGAAGTGATTATGGAAGCGGCACACAGCGCGGAAGGAATGCCAATCCACATGTAGTTGAGAAGTGACTGTCACTAGGGAGTGACAGTCACTTTTGAATCCAGAATAGGGTCCTGTTTTCGTGGGGGAACTCCAAGAGGCTGAAATCAGTCTTATGGGTATAATATCAATATCATTTCAATTTAATGTATATATCCTTTAAGTCCTTTTTATCACAATTGGGCAGGAGGCCCGGATGATGCGTTTGCCACATCCTTCCCCGCGAGGACCCTTTTCTATGCGGGGCATGTTGAGCATCTTAATGCTTTTCGCAAGCCTGGGCGCGTTAAGTATTGCTTTGATTGCAGGGGCGAGGCTGATTTTTGATATTTTAGGCGCTGGCCTAGAGAATTCGCTGCCTAGCCTTCCCACAAAGGCGCTGGTGATCGGGCTGGCGTATGGGGTGGGGTGGATCACCGCCATGATCGCGATCCGTGTCTACGGGAATTTGGTTTTGCCCTTTATCATCAATTTCATGATGTGGGGTTGTTTGGTCGCCGTCTGCGCCCTGTATCTACTGATTCTATACAAGATGTATGACCAGACGTACAACCTGTTGCGTTTCTGGGCATACCTAACAATTGTTGCGGCGGGTTTGGGCGCGCTGGTTGGGCTGCACCTGATCGTTGAAGATCATGATCTGAGACCCTTTTCGATCCCTTTGCTGGTGATCTGCATGATTCACCTGGGCTTGATCGTCTTCCGCTATGTGTTTACCGAAGCAAACCCGAGTTATTTATGGACAGATCTGTTATTCTTCCTGGCTATGGCAAGCTTTGGGTATCTCATGCTGGCGCACATTGGCTTACTGACCCCCCTGCGCCGTCAACTGACGAATTACTTTGACAGGAATAGCAGGGTTATACGGATGGAGGAGTAGAGGCGCGTAGTAGACAGGTACACACGTGTTTACCTGTCTACTTGTCTCCCTCATCTACTTTGCCAGGGGTATTTGAAGAATGAACGTACTGCCCGGAAACTTCTCTTCATCATAGCCCGAGCTCTCGACCCAGATCTTACCCTGGTGCGATTTAACGATTCCTGCAGCAATCGCCAGACCGAGCCCGGGTCCGCCACCTTTGAACTTGGTGCGCCCGGAGGAATGGAGTTCCACTTTCCCAAGCTGGTAGAGTTTTTCAAAGACGATCTTGTGGTTGGCAGGATCGATGCCGATGCCGGTATCTCGGATGCGGATCTCGCAAAACTCGCCATGTCCATTAACCTGAACCGGTTTGGCGTCGATAAAAATTGACCCGCCATCTGGCGTGAACTTAATGGCATTGACAAGGATATTGTCAAGAGCTTTTTTCAGGAGTTCCGAGTCCGCCAGCAGGGGAGGCGTGGTGTTGATGCTGGGGTCGAGTTCGAGCTTGATCTGACGCTCCTCCATATCGTCCATGTAACTCTTACAGACCAGTCGTAGAACCGGACCGAGAGCCAGCGCTTCGAGATGGGGGGTCAACACCTGATTTTCCAGCCGCGCTACATCCAGCATGCTGTTGACGATCTGATGCAAGCGGTCCGTGCCCTGGAGGATGCCATCCATCACCTGCTGCAGCGTGGGATTCCCCTGCACGACAGACGTCGCTTTGATCATCCCCAGATACCCTTTGATCACTGTCAATGGGGTTCGAAGCTCATGGGCAGCCACCTGAATGAAATCGCTTTTATTCTGGTCGAGTTTTGCCAGCGTCTGATAAGCGCTGCTCAGCTCATCCACACGCTGTTCTACCATGCGCTCCATCATCTGATTGAAACGGTTCAGGTCATCATAGAGACGGGCATTCTCCAGCGCTATCGATGCTTGGACGGCGAACGTGTTTGCCAGAAGAACATCATCCTGGTTAAAGGATGCCGGCGCGGCGCGGCTGATTGTGAGCATCCCAATCACTTTGGTCTTTGCATACAGTGGAATCCCCAGCCAGGCGCGGTCTTTGGGTGCCCAGTCGGGTTGCTTCCAGTTTTGCATGTTTGTTATATCGCCGATGATCAGCGGCTCAGATTGCTTGGCGATGAAATAATACACGTTCGTCCCGCGCAGCGTGTACGATAAGGCATCCAGCGGTGCTTCCTCCGGAAAGCCAGAATGCGCCATCAGCCGCGGGACGCCGTTGATATCCTCACGAAAGAGCGCCGAGCGGTCATGGGGAATCAACATAGACAGTTGCGCGATGATCTGCTGCGGGACATCGGTGACGGCGCCCAACGAAGAGAGCTGCCGCGCCGATTTCGTCAGCGCCTCGGCAACCTGACGGCGGGTTTGCTCACTGGAATAAAGCTTGGCGTTCTCCGCCGCGGTCCGCTCGGCGAATTCCTTTGCAATCCCCAGCTCTACAGTGCGGTCGCGTGCCTCCGCCAGCAGACGCTCTACCTCGCGTTGTGCCTGTTCCTTTTGCTGCACCAGCATCACGCGCAATAGCGCGCTACTCACCAGGTTGCGAATGCGGACGTAGATTTCCCAATCATGGGGGCCCATCTCCACCCACATGAAACCGAAACGATTGCGCGCCAGAGAAAGCGGCATCACGACCGCCGAATAGCGGTGGTCTGACGGCGTTTTTCCACGAGGGATGAGCTGTCCCGTACCAATGGTCGTGCGCTTTTGCGGGATCTCGAACCGTGATCCTTCATATTGAAGTAACAGGTTATAACTCTCTGGCGGAGGCGCGGAAATAGATTGTGGCGCGGTCACATCACTGTAGAACATCACGTACCAGCGTTCGATGCCCATGGCGGGGAAGTGCGTAGAGATAGCGTTTCCGATCTCGTCCATGCTCATGGCGGGCGCCATTGAGAAGCTAAAGCCATGCAGAAGATTCTCCTGCTGTTCGAGAACCAGCCGCCGGTAGGCTTGAGAGCGCTGCGAGAGCTCGCCTGCCAGCAAACGCGCCTGCTGGAAAAGATTCTCTGCCAAAAGCATGTTGGTGTGACTGGTAATTCCTCCCAATGCATAACGGCGCATCATGGAGATCACGTTATGCCAGACGGCAGGGGCAAGCCCATGCTTTTGCATCAATTCGATCATGGCATTGATCGTCTTTAAGAATTCTTCACTCGAAGACCTGCTGTTCAACGCCAACAGGAACCCATCCCAGGCGCGCCCAAATGCATCCCGGAACTGCAGGAGCGCCGTATCCTGCTCGGTAACCCCGGCAGAATTCAGGAGGGCGCGCAACGCGGCTTCGCGTTTATTCTCCAGCCTGCCAGTCTTTGCCACATCGCGCGGGGCAACCGCCGCATGACGGACGTTTTCCGGCAGGCAGCCGCACGACCAGCGGGTGAGGAGTTGGGTAGGTGTCATTGTGACCTGTGGGACGGTATCTCCGCGAGTGCGCTTCAAGAGCGCTTCCAGAGCATGTTTGCCTGCTGTGTAAAAGGATTGCCTGACGGTCGTCAATGGCACGCCGATTGCCTGGGCTTCGCGTAAATCGTCGAATCCGGTCACAGCCACGTCATCCGGGACTCGAATGCCGCGCTGTTGCAGAGCCTCCAGCGCGCCGAACGCCATGCTGTCATTCGCGGCGACAATCGCCTGAACGCGGAGTTTGCGCTCGTCGAGCAGGGTGCGAATCGCGGCGCGTCCGCTTTCTGCCGTGAAATCTCCATCGACGACGAGATCTTCGTCGTAACGTAGGTTGTGCGCCTTGAGTTCGTTCTGATACCCCTCGAAACGCTGCTCGGCATCGATCTGCCCACGAATCCCGCGCAGGAACGCAATCCGTTTATACCCGTGATCCTGGATCAGGTGCCTGACCGCGGCGCGCATCCCTTCTTCGTTGTTCGGGATGAACATCGAAGCGCCGTCGACCTTCACCGATTGTGTAACAATGGGAATCGCGGCGTAAAACTCGGAAAAGGTTTTAAGATCCTGTGGGCTCGCGCCATACGCAACGTCACCGGTCAACAGCAAGCCGTCGAGCTGACCAGGCTTAGCGAGATCATACAGTCCAAAGGAAAGTTGGCTTTTATCATCTGTGAGGGTTGGTGTTAACTTTCCCCCAATGAAATACACAAGATTGACATTATGCTCCACGGCAGCGGCATTGACGCCCGCGAGGAACTCTGTGCCCCAGGCGCGACCCACCTGGGAGGCAAACACACCAATGGTTTTACGTTCGGAAGATGGCTTGGAGGGAAACGACATGTCGTAGTGTCTCTTAGGTTGATAGGCGGATTATAGCCTCGATTGCAGGAGGCAGAATAAAACAAAAAAGTGACAAAATTGCCCAGATTGCAGATCGCTTGTGTTTCCTGGCAGCTGGTTTGTTGCGATATCCTACAGCTTCAATTTCATTTGCCACTGCGACAGCATTTCTTTTTCAAAACCAGCTCGCTCGAACACGACTCCGAGTTCTTCAGGAAATACCGCAGGCACGTGCCAGGTCTTACCAAGGTGCAGCGCCATTACTCGTTTGAGCAGCTTGATACTCAGCCTGTGCCCGCGTGCTTCTGGTTCGACGAGCAGCGACCAGATGACCACATGCTCTGCCTCTGGATTGGAAAGAGCGATATATGCCTGCCCTTCGCGAAAAGCGTGTAGAGGTGGCTTCGTTTGGGAAATACTTTCTCCGGAGAGCTGCCAGGGCAGGTCAGGCAAGCCATATTGTGAGATCAATCTGCCCATTTCATAGAGATCGACAGATTGCAGTTCGCTTTCTTCCTTTTCTTCGGTGTCTTTGCTATGATCTCTGCGGATGTAGCCAACTAACCTGCGCATATTTTCAAAGCCATAGTTCCGGTACAGTTTTATTGCCGGGTCGTTTTCTTCAATCACTTCGAGCACCATTTCGCGTTCGCCACGCGCACGGGCATCATCGACGAGCTGTTTCATAAGCCAGGTGCCAGCCCCCTTGCCTCTTGCTTCTTTGACAATGCCCATTGCCGCAACTCGGCTGGCATGAAGCGAGCGGCGAGGGGCAATCAACGCGATGCCGCACTCTTGCTTGTTCGCGAGCAGAACACGGCTTTCCGCCAAGTCGATGCTATCCTTGCGGAGCATGTTGAAAAACATGTCCGTGGTGAAATGAATGGGAATGACATATCCCTCGAAGCCACGATTCAATAGTTCAACGAGTTTGGCGGAAGCGTAATTGGAAGCGAGGGTACTACTAAATTCCATGCGGTCTCCTGAGTCTCGATTCTACCCGTATTCGGCGTATAATCTGCGAGTCGAAGGAATAATCATGACAGATGTCTCCCGGATCGCTCGCAAAATTACGTGGGTGCTTTTTGCAAACCAGAGCCTGGCTTCAGCAGGCTTTATTGCTTCTGCCACTATTAACTCCATCATCGGCACACAGCTCGGCGGCAGTGCAGCTTTTGCGGGTGTACCGTCCGCTGTGTACCAGTTGGGCGCCGCGTTTGCCGCCTCTGCCTGGGGCTACATCATGGATCGCGTGGGCAGAAGGAATGGAATGGTCGCCGGATTGCTGATCGGTGTAGTGGGCAACATGCTCGTTCTGATGGCAATTCGGACATCGTCGTTGCTCGTGTTTCTAAGCGGCATGGTACTGATGGGAATCACCAACGCTGCTGTGGTGCTGGGACGTTTTGCCGCTGCGGAGGTGAATCCGCCGGAACGACGCGGTGCCGCGATCTCGAATGTGGTCCTGGGAGGCACCTTCGGTGCCATCGTGGGTCCATTGCTGGTAGGACCTGTGGGAAACCTGGCTCAAACATTGGGGATGGATGAGCTGGCAGGGGCATATATCGCGACCCTCGTTCTGTTCGCTATCTCATCCGTGGTTGTCTTTCTGGGATTGCGCCCGGACCCGCGCGACCTTGGAAGGCAGGTGGCTGCCCTACACCCAAGCCCCGCCCTAACGTCCACAGGAGAAGCGCGTCCCATTTTCAAAATTCTGAGCCAGCCTGCCGCGCGGGTAGCGGTCAGTGCCATGGTACTTGGGCAGGTGGTGATGGTTGCTGTGATGGTGATTACTTCGCTGCATATGAGCAATCACCATCACAATCTCACTGATATTTCGGCGGTTATCGCCTCGCATACATTCGGCATGTTTGCCTTTTCTGTGATTTCAGGGCGCCTCGCGGACCGCTGGGGCCGTGGACCTGTGATCCTGATAGGCGCCTCGACGCTTTTGCTTTCCTGTATTACCGCGCCCTTATCCCCCGACGTGTTTCCTCTGGCGGTCGCGCTCTTCCTGCTTGGCTTGGGCTGGAATTTCTGCTTTGTGGGTGGCTCCACGCTGCTGGCAGACCAGCTTTCCCCCGTGGAGCGGTCACGCACTCAGGGTGTAAACGATCTGTTTGTCGGTCTTGCTTCCGCCATCGGCAGCCTCGGAAGCGGCATTGTCTTTGCGGCATCGAATTACACGGTGATCGCAAGCGTGGCAGGTGTGCTGGCATTAATTCCATTTTTGATGTCACTGTTCTGGGTAAGAAGGAAACCAGCTCCTGTCTCTGCTGGAATCAATCTTCCCGGTGATTAATTAAATGTAAACAGGTGGACAGGGAAATAAGTACGCATACGTTTCCTTGTCTACCTGTTTATGTATTTACGCCGTCTTAATTGCGTATCATCGTCAGCAGCATCTTGAACGGGTTTGTTGCTTTCAGTGCATGAGGCTCATTGGCAGGCATGATGATCGCCTCCCCAGTTTCCAGTTGGAAGGCTTTGCCTGAGATTTTGATCTCGGCGCTGCCCTCCAGGATGTGGGCTAGCGCATCAAAGGGCGCGGTGTGTTCGCTGAGCTCCTGGTCTTGGTCGAAAGCAAAGAGTGTGACGTTGCCTGCGGCCATCTTGGTGATCTGTCGACTCACGACGGAGCCATCCTGATAGTTAACCATGTCAGCCAGGTGTAATACTTCTGCTTTTGGTGCGGTAGCCATAGAGTCTCCTGAAGTAGTGGACAGGTAAATATGTACACAAACACATAGCGATTTACCTGTCTACGCGCTTAATTGTGTTTCTTTCTACTCAATCTCAATCTGATACGCGGCTGGCAGACGTGTAAAGCGCGTGGTGCCTGTAACGACAAGCACAGCCTCGTCGCCAGAGGCAAGTGACAGCGGGATCTCCGCGGTCTGGTCTGCGTTGAGCGGGATGTGCGTTACGGTGGTGGTATCACCTTTCGTGATCAGAGTCAGGCGGTAGGTTTGCGGCAGGGTGTTTTCTACGCGGACGAATCCCGCGGCTTCCCAGCCTCCATCACCCGACTCAAAATCCTCCTGGTAGTTGATCGCGTCGATGCGGACATCGTCCAATAAGAAGCCTTCACCGTTGAGCGCAGCGTCGGTAATGTACTCGAAGCGGACCTGCACCGTCTGTCCAGCAAACTGCGATAAGTCAACTTCCTCCGTGACCCAGCCATTCGTCTGCCCATTCCAACCCCAGCCATATGAATTGCCGGAGGGGTCCTCTGCCGTGCCGGAAGGCGTGGTGAGTATCTCCCAGGTTTCGCCATCCGTCGAAGCTTCGAGAAAGACATAGTCATAATCCGTCTCGAGGTCATGCCACATTGCCAGTGACATATTGATCGGTCCACTCACATTTGTGAAATCGAATTCACGGGTCAGGGTCATATCTGATTCATCGCCGCGGTTCGACCAGAACATATAATTGCCCGAATTGGCGCTGACAGGCAGCAAGCCCACAACCGTCGAGCCGTTGAAGCGCAGCGTGTGGTCGCCTTGGCAATTGATGCTGTAATAGTCAATGCCATACTGGTTGACCGTACTGCTTAATGTTTGGGGACACGTGGAAATGGATTCTGTTACGGTGACTTGCGGGGCATCTGGATAATTGTGGTAGGTGTAGCGTCCATCATCAATCGATTCATCCATGAGCAGCATTGCCACTGCCCAGTCCATAAAGACATCATCTGCTGTAATGACAGTACCAGTCTCCGGATCGGCGACATTCAGCTTCGCGAGCGTGTCATCGACGCTGGGAAGGTCATTTTCCGGGTTGTTGGTTAGCGCCTTCGTGGCTTCCTCGCCAAAGCGGTCGAGAAAATAAGTGAGGTAGAGGAAACTCTGGCCATAGTGGGCGGAGAAATCCGGCGAGGAATTATCTACCCAGGTATTCAATTGCAGGTCCGGGTTTTGAACATAGAACCAGTCCGCGCCGCCAACATCGTATTCGTTCAGGAACGCGCCGACTTCGGCAAAGCCCTCATTCATCCATGAAACATCGTTACGGTCGGACGCGTTCTGGATCATGTGAACGAATTCATGCGCAAGCGTGGCGTAGGTGTAATCGTCGCCGAGGTCTTGGCTCGTCCCAAGCACATAGGTTTCGTGTGCGTTGGAATATTCCTTCACCAGCGGATTATAGGAATCGGAGGAACTGAAGTATCCCGCGATGTTGTGACCAATGCTATTGGCATAAATGACATAGATGTGCGGGTCGCCATCCACACCCGGGTTTGCTTCACTACCGAAGAACTCGCGGTCGGTTGGATAAATCTCTTCCTCGAAAGTATCCATCAGCCGCTTCATATCCCCTTCGTTCACCGGTGTGCCTTCCTCTACCCAGAAGTATGAGTGAGGCGTTATATACTGCAGTGTTGCTTGAATTTGAGTATGTTCCGCGGTGTCAGAGTTGCTGATCCAGAACGTTTCCGTATCGCCAAGCTGGTACGATTTTGCCTGGACAATCTCTGAAACATTGCAGACTGCCTGCAATCGACACGCCAGCTCATACGGATCGTTCTCGGGCACCTGTGCCTCATTGAGCGTATCGATTGTTTCCCGCGAAATATCATCCACGGGCGGCCGCTCGATCTGCGCGGTGGGTGCAGGGGTGACAGTATTCTCTACTGGCGGTATGAACGGAGTGAGGCTCGTTTCCCGAAAGAGGGGGACAAAAATTGCGGCTGCAGCCACAATGGCAACACATGAACAACAGACAAGAATTGCTACAATCGCGCCGATGATCTTTGGCGTCGATGAAGATGGGGTGGTGCCGGTTTCCATTGAGATAGGACCTCCTAAGATGTTTTGTCCATCTTACACTGAATTGATAAACTTGTGATTAGGAAAGGGGGAAACCCTTACAAAGATGTTATGGGTTTGTGCCTGCGGTTTCGCTGTACCTTGGGGGTAATAAAAAGTGGGAGCAGTCCAACTGCTCCCACTTTCTCGTGACGCTTAAGCGTCTGCGGTTTGTTTTGTCTTTTTCTTGATCGGTTCGGATTTAGCGAAGACGATCTTGTTATTTTCTTCATCCACATCCACCTGAACGGTGGCGCCGTCCTTATATTTACCGCTGAGTAATTCGACCGAGAGCGGACTTTCCACATACTTCTGGATCGCTCTGCGCAGCGGGCGTGCACCAAAGGCGGGATCATAGCCTTCGTTTGCCAGCCACTTGCGGGCGGCATCGCTCAGCTCAACCGTGATGTTGTATTCGTTCAGGCGGTCCTGCACTTCCTTCATTTGCAGGATGACGATCTCTTCCATCTGTTCCACCGTGAGCGGCGAGAACATAATGATCTCATCGACGCGGTTGAGGAATTCGGGCCGGAACGCAGACTTCAATGCCCGTTCCACTTTATCGTGTGTCTCGCGCTCCTCATCCGATGCTTTTGTCTGGAGGAAGCCCAGCGCGCCACCCTTACGCACGTATTCGGTGCCGAGGTTCGATGTCATGATCAGGACCGTGTTGCGGAAATCTACAATGTTGCCCTGACCATCTGTCAGGCGGCCGTCATCCAAAATTTGGAGCAGCGCGTTCCAGACTTCCGGATGCGCCTTTTCAATCTCGTCGAAGAGGACAACCCGATACGGGCGCCGGCGGACGGCTTCCGTTAACTGACCACCTTCCTCATAACCCACATATCCCGGAGGAGCGCCGAAGAGGCGGCTGACCGTATGCTGCTCGCGGTACTCGGACATGTCGATGCGCACCAGTGCTTCTTCGTCGTCGAACATGAACCACGCCAAAGCCTTGGCAAGCTCCGTCTTACCGACGCCAGAGGGTCCAATAAAGATGAACGAACCGATCGGGCGGGACGGATCCTTCAAGCCGGAACGTGCGCGTCGGATCGCGTCGGAGATGGCATGGATGGCCTCGTCTTGGCCGATGATGCGCTCGTGCAAGCGTGCTTCCATGTGCAGGAGTTTTGTAGCTTCTGTCTCCATCATCTGGCTGACAGGAATACCCGTCCACTGGTGGACAACGGAGGCAATGTCATCAATATCCACGACTTCATCGAGTTGGTGCTCCGATTCCCATTTATCGCGCTTCTCGTGATATTCATCCTCGAGTCGCAGTCGTTCGGATTTTTTCTGGGCGGCGCGCTCATAGTCGCGGCTTAAGCCAGACTGTTCCTCTTCTGCCTGTAATTTATCGATCTCACTTTTCATGGCTTTAAGATCGGGCGGCATGGAGTACAGAGCAACGCGCAACTTTGCGGCAGCTTCATCCATCAGGTCGATCGCCTTATCGGGCAGACGTCGGTCTGTGACGTAGCGGTCTGCCAGGCGAGCTGCAGCCACTAAAGCATCATCTGCAAAGCGGACTTTGTGGTGGGCTTCGTAGCGGTCGCGTAAACCGTAGAGCATCTTGATTGTGTCGTCCACGGTCGGCTCTTCCACATAGATCGGGGCAAAGCGTCGTTCGAGCGCGGCATCTTTTTCGATGTACTTGTGGAATTCATCCAACGTCGTCGCGCCGATACATTGCAGCTCACCGCGCGCCAGCGCCGGCTTGAGCATGTTGGACGCATCCATGGCGCCCTGTGCTGCGCCCGCACCAACCACGGTATGCAGCTCATCGATCATCAGGATAATGTCACCCTGTGCGCGCTGGACCTCTTCCATGATGGCTTTGAGACGTTCCTCAAATTCACCGCGGAAGCGGGAACCGGCGATCATCGCGCCGAGGTCAAGCTGAACCACACGCTTGCCCGAAAGGATTTCGGGTACATCGTTATTGGCGATCTTCTGCGCCAGGCCTTCCGCAATCGCAGTCTTACCGACGCCTGCTTCTCCGATCAGAACTGGATTGTTCTTGGTGCGGCGGGAAAGGATCTGGATCAGGCGCAAGATCTCATTATCGCGCCCGATGACGGGGTCGAGCTTGCCTTCACGGGCAGCCTGCGTCAGGTCACGTGAATATTTCTCCAAAGTCCGGTAACGGGACTCCGCCTGCGGGTCCGTCACGCGCTGCCCGCCGCGCAAATCCTGGATAGCAGTGTAGACGCGGTCCCGCGTCAGACCGGCAGACTCCAAAATACGCGCGGCAGGGGTATTTCGTTCTGTGAGGATAGCGAGGAAAATGTGCTCTGTAGAAATATATTCATCCTTAAGTCGGTTGGCTTCCTCGTTGGCTAGGTCAATAATTCGTTTTACACGCGGGGTGATGAAGATCTGCCCGGCGCCGCCGCCGAAGATGTTGGCTTTCGGGCTGGCGCGCAAGGTGGCGTCCAGCCGCTCGGTAAGTGCCTCGGGGCTGACGCTGAGTTTTTCCAAAATTTGGGGGATCACCCCGCCGGGCTGTTCGATCAGCGCCAGCAGGATGTGCTCGGTATCGATCTGATTGTGCCCGTAGCGCTGGATGATCTCCGCGGCGCGCTGGGCAGCTTCCTGTGCTCGTTCTGTAAATCGGTCAAATCGCATCATAGGGAAAGTTCCTTTTCTAGATAGCAAAACCCCAAAGGTCGTCGCTTAACACCCCTGGATGGGGGCGAGACCTTTTGGGGGCCTTGTGACAGGGCGGATTATAACAAAAGCGCGTTGGCAAATTGTCAACGCGGCGTAAGAAGAGTATTAGATTTGCCCTGTCCATTGCTAGCGGAGCACGAGCAGGGCAACGCCTGCAATGGTCAAGATCACACCCAGGGCATAACGCCACGTGAACGGTTCGTGTAGGAACAAGATTCCGAACAGACTGGCGATCACGATGCCCAGGATACGGATGGTCGGTGAGCCGATGGAGACACTGATGTGTGCAAGTGTGATGTACAAGAAAATGGTTACGCCACTGAATGCCAGCCCTACAGCAATGGAATATAGGAAACCGGTTTGTGTAATGAGTTGTGTTTGCCCTGTGATTTTCAAGTAACCGACCCAAGCCAAGCCTACTGCGAACGTGGTCGCCCCATACATGAACATCCCCATGCTGGCAGAAATTTTGCTGCTGGCAAGTTTGACGAAGAAATCGGCAGTCGCTAGAAAGAGGGAGCAAGCCAGGGCATACAGAAGCCAGCGCGGGATCATACGGGAATTATAAATTAAACCCGCGCCGATCAACTGTCAGCGCAGGCTAAGAAGAATATTAAACATTACTCCACCCTCCACCACATGGACTTCGTGTAAGCAACTCGCAGTCCTGCCCTTTCCAGGTTGAGGTGACTGGTTGAGCCGAACTCGACGAAACTGGTGAGCAGGTCACAGTTATGTTCTTCCGCCTGCGCGATCCGGTGGTGAATCAGAGCAGTGTGACAGCCCCTGCCCCGAAACTCTGGCAGTGTAGCTGCATCTGCCAGCAGACCGATTCCATTTTCCATGTAGAGAATAGCCACTGCAGCGGGTTTATCATCTATCTGCGCGATGCACAGATACAAATTTGATTTTGCTCTCTGTAGCCACGACAAAACAGCCTCTTTTTCTTCATTCTTGAGCCTGGGTAACTCAAAACCATCCTGGTATAGATCTAGAAAGAGATCAATTTCGTTCGATTGCACTTCACGTACTCTCAGTTGTTTAGGATGTGACATTTTGGCTGTCAAGGAAGGAAGCCCATAGATCGCCGTATTGAACCCCATCTGGGCAAACCGAAGTTTATACAAACGCGAAGCCAGGGAACTATTCAGGTTGCCTGGCATGATCTCGAATCGGAAGCTGAGGTTGTATTGGGTGAACAGATCGATAATTTGATTGAGATAAATTTCGCTGGAAGGTTCCAACCCCAAGACCTTATTTCCGTACCAAAAATCCGGCCAACGTTTGATCAAAAATGCATTGACATTCCCATAGCGCTTGATCTCGATCTGCAGCGGATTACCTCGCGCCTGTTGCATTCCCCCAAGCCTGGAAAGGGAATAATCGTTATCGTTCTGCTCAATCCGTTGCGCGAGCTGCCGCGTCATGGGCGGTAGAAGCATAGGTACCCTTCGTTCTCAGTCCTATCGACTATTTTGATTTGTGTTGCTAGCTTTGATTCCTGCTCGAGCATCGGCGCCAGAAGAACGGTTCCCTGCATCGCTGTCGATATGCCGGGCGGTAGGACGTTTAGGATGCCGCCACTGGCTGACTGCGTAAACAAGCTTCATAGACGAAACTCCTTACTCACGATCGGATGGCCTTTCCGTTCTAGAGGAAACATTTTTCATCCGCGTACGTGTGTAAACAGGCTTAAGCAATTCACGCCAGATTACTTCGCCATCCACAGAGGGCAAGGGCAGGAAGCTGCCGAATCCAAAGAAAAGGTTGGTGGAAATCAAGCTGGCAATTAATCCGGACCAGAAGCCGGGCGCAAGTCTCGGAGCGAGTGCAATCAAAGTTCCGGCGATCACCAGATTAAAGACGGGTCCTCCCAGGGACCGAATTAGATGCACGTGACCTGGAACTGTGCTTTGCTCTCCGTGATAAAGGTTGACATCTCGCGTGGCAGTGATCAGCAGCTCGTCCATGGCGCTGTTCACCACCTTGCCGCTCAGGATGTGTCCAAAGGCGTGCAAACACGTGGTGATCTCCACGGCGATGGTAAAGAGCAGGGACTGGTAGAGCCGGTCCGTGAGGGGGAGATTGAAATTCAACAGATTGATCAGGAAGTGCAAACCAAAAAATACAAACGGTCCCAGCCAGGTAATGGGAGAGATAAGCAGCCTTACGCCCCAGAACGATCCAATGGGGATGCGGCGCACCGTGTCGACATCCTCAAGGATGCCATACTTTAAGTATGTGCTCATCTCAAAGCCTCGCGCCAGCTTCCGTTTGCAAGATATACGCCGCAGAAACCGACAACTGCAAACAGAAGGAAACCGATCCATAAGACGGGGCTGCTCCAGTTGACCTGCTTTGCAAAACGTCCTATCTGGAGGAGCAAGGCAGGCAAGATCAAAATGAGCATTGGTGTTGCCAGCCGGGCGCGTGTCCGGTCATTCTCACGTGCCATCCAGAGCATGATCGTCCCTACAGCGATCAGCCAGCCGGAAAGCGAACGCGCAGTCAGTGGCGTCAACTGCCAGGGAAAGACCGGGATAAGGAAGCCGGGGAAGAAAAAGGTTAGCACGGCGATGAGAGTCAACAGACTTCCGCAAAGAATCAGCAACCGGTGCAGCCAGGAAGGGATGGGATCGTTAGAAGATACAGTTGGTGAACCAGCCTTGCGTTGATGCCAAAGGTACGCCGCCACGAAGATCGGAGGCGGCAAGAGATAACTGGCAAACCAGACATAAAAAGGTGTCGTTCCGATGGAGAATTTATCCCAGTGAAGGAATGTTGCTGCGAGCTGCACAGTGCTGAACAGCGCCGTCGGCAGGATCATCGCTCGAATGTTTTCCCATCGTTTCGCAAACAAAGGCAGCAAAAAAAGCGGGGCAGAGGTGATATAGAATGCGCCCAGGGTCGCTGCCATCACGACGGGCTGGATCGGCCAGGCAAAGTTTGTCGCACTATTGGCAGGGTCGCGTCCGATAGCCAGCACGGCTCCAATTCCAAACAGGACTTCTACTGCCAGCCACAGGCGCAGGGGCCAGGCGATCGGTATTCCCTGGGAGTTCATAATGAGACTGCCTTTCTGCTTTGTGAGCGATAAAGATATAACCCTGCAACCAGCAGTCCCCAGGCACCTAGAAATAAGTGAAAGGGGTGATCGAATGGCTGCAATCTCAGAATAGTAGGGTGGTGCGTGATCATCCCAAACAGCGCCAGACCTGTGTAAAACGCTCCAAAGCCGGCGGCGAACCAGAAGGCGCCGCGTTCCCCGCCGCGCAACAAGACTACCAGCGCCGCAAGTCCGGTCAGAATGTGCAACACGGAATGCACGGGAACCATCTGTGTTATGGATAAGAGCGCAGGGAACGCTTCATCCAACGCCGGAAAGAGGCGGAACGCCAGAGTGCTGATCCCTTGCAGCAGCAGAAAAATGCCGCTAAACGCCGTGTAGAAACGGTTTGCACTTTTCATACGCTTGCCCTCCCGGTCCGGATGGCGCGCACCGTCAGCCACCCCAGCATTAGGGTTGCCAGCAGGAAGCCGCCAAACCATATCCAAGTGGACAGATTCCCCGGCGCGAAAAGCGTACGATGAATCACGGAGGCGAGCAGCACGCCGATCGCGAACACGAACGTTGCCGTCACAATCACACGGATCTCCTCCCACGTACCCAGGCGGCTGACCATTATGCTGCTCAAGCCGTAGGCAAGGAACGGTGCCGAGTAGATCTGTGCCAGGAGCCGGGTGATGTTCCAGGGCCAGACGCTGACCATAAGATCCGGCGCCAGCAAAAGAACCAGAGACAGCACTGTGACGAAAATACCCTGTATCAGCAGATAACTTCGTACCCAGACTGGCAGGCTTGTACCGTTAAGTCTTTCCTCGAGAGTACGGTCCTTCCACATTAACCATAGGGCAATCAGTGGGTAAATAATATATGCCCCAAACCAGATCCATACCTGCGGGCGGCTGTAGTCGAATTCCCCCAGATAAAAGAGCGAGACTATGAATAACATCCCGGTCCAGATCAGGATGACACGGATCATGACTTTCACTTCCGTATAGTAATGAGCCAGGATCCCCCCGACCATAAAGGTCGTTCCGGAAAGATACATCGCGCCTAAAAAACGGGCGTGGAGTGCCGGTACCAGCCAGGGAATGGCTTTATCTACCCTGTCCGGAATGAAGTAGCCCCAAATACCTACCCATAAAGCTAATAAGCCGACAGCACCAAAGTAGATACGTTCTCCGCGGGTGATGGTCCGCATTGTTCATCTCCTTGTTCAAGACCTTGGTGTAGGAAGTTACCAACCCGATTCACGTGAACTTCTGGCTCGTATTGCGCGCAGTAAATCTATCAGTTGTATGAAAACAGTCTGCTGGATATGCTCTTTCCAAATTATACGACTCTCCATTGAGAAACAGCAACAACGCGCTATAATTTGCCCTGATGAGTTCGATCACCATCCCGGTCAAGACGAAGGAACACCCGCATCTGCGGCCGCTGAATGTGCTGCGCGACCTCTCTGCTGTGGCAGACCTGATCGAGCTTTGCTTCTCCCCAACCATGGATAATGAAGGTCAGCGCTATCTCTCGGACATGCGCCGTGCCAGCCGCGATGACAGTTTCCTGCGCTGGGCATCGCGCATGTCAGAAACCGCCTCGATGCCGCTGATGGGCTATGTCTGGGAGCAGGATGGACGCATCGTTGGCAACGCCAGCCTGATTCCCTTCCGTGACCGGGGTAAGCGCATCTATCTCATTGCAAACGTGGCAACCCACCCCGATTATCGTCGGCGCGGCATCGGGCGCGCTTTGACCGAACGGGTGATGAAACAGGCGCGAGATAAAAAAGCTTCTGCGATCTGGCTGCACGTCCGCGATGACAACCCCGGCGCGATCGAACTGTATCAGCAGCTTGGATTCCGAGAGATGGCGCGTCGTACCACCTGGCAGGGAAACCCGGACCCTCGCCTTACTTATCCCGATACCGGCATCAGAGTCGTCCCGCGTCATTCGCACTTTTGGCCCCTGCAACAAGACTGGCTTCGTCGTCTCTACCCCAGAGAGTTGAGTTGGTACCAATCCTGGAATGTTAATGCGTTGCGACCCGGTCTTTCGAGCTGGTTCTATCTCTTATTCGTAGATTTCAATATCAAACAGTGGGCGGCTGTGCGCAGGGATGAATTGCTTGCAACCCTTGCCTGGGTGCCGCATGGGGGCAGGTCCGAGTCGCTCTATGCCGCGACCGGTTCTGTGCAGGGGGGTGAGGCTCTGACTTCATTGCTCATTCATGCGCGCCGCACGATCACGTATTCAGCTCACCTCACGCTGGACTATCCTGGCGACGAGATGGTGGATGCAATTCGAGCAGCCGGTTTTCAGCCGCGCCGCACCTTAATATGGATGCGCGCTGCATAGACATGTGATGCAACGAGGATGAACGATCTGCGTATTAAGGGGTGACAGTTATAGCAAAGCTCTAGGCTGCGTCCTCGCCGCCATTCCCGGCGGCTGGAGTGACATGCCTGAGCAAGAGGAGACTCCCATGACAAAATTCATTCTACGCTGGGCGATCAATGCGATCGCGTTATATCTGGCGGTGGTCATTCTGCCGGGCATCGACCTCGCAAGTGACCTGGTTTCGGTTCTGTGGCTGGCGCTGATCTTCGGGCTGATCAACGCTCTCTTCCGCCCGCTGATCCAGTTGTTAACCTGTCCATTAATCATCCTGACGCTGGGTCTGTTCACACTGGTGATTAATACCTTCCTGTTCTGGCTGACGAGCGTGATTGGTCAATCCTTCGGGTTTGGGTTGATCATCTCAGAGCCCGTCTGGTGGAATGCCTTCCTTGGTGGGGTAGTGGTTAGCATCGTGAGCATCGTGCTGACAATGATCTTGAAAGATGAGTTAAAGAGGAAGTGGTAAAAAGAATTGCACAGAAAAGAAAGAGAGGATGACTATCGTAGTCATCCTCTCTTTTTATCCTTTTCGATATAAACCGGGCAATCCCCCGGCAGTTGCTGCCATCTTCACCGCCCGCAGGATGGCTTCTGCCGTCACCTCCGCGGCAAACGCGCCAATCATCGAAATATCTGCTTTTTTCTCACCAGTTCCCAGGGCAAAGATGGTGTCCCCATCGAACATAGTATGAGCCGGGCGGATAACGCGCGCCAGCCCATCCTGTGCCATTTGCGCTACTTTGGCGGCTTGCGCCTTTGTGAGTTGGGCGTTGGTCGCCACGACGCCGATCACGGTATTTGATGGGACTGCCGCGCGTGGGCGATGCTCCTTCATCCACTTCATCGTGTTCCCGGAGCGCATTCCCGCGACCAACTTGCCAGTTTCCGGGTTGACCACGTCGCCGATCGCGTTGACCGCTATCAACACACCAATGACCACCCCGTGGACTTTCATGCTCCACGTCCCTACCCCCGCTTTCATCGCATATTTCATGCCGCGCATTTTGCCCACCGAGGCGCCTGTACCGGCACCAACATTTCCCTCTGCGGGCGCAAGAGAGGTGGCGGCAACAGCGGCATGGTATCCCATCTCGAAATCAGGACGGACGTCCGCACGACCGACGGCGAGATCATAAAGAATTGCTGAGGAAACAATGGGGACCTTTGCTGCGCCCGTCTCAAAGCCTATGTTCTGCTCTTCGAGATACTGCATCACACCCCCTGCCGCGTCCAGCCCAAACGCAGAGCCGCCCGCCAGAACTATAGCATGAACCTGCTCTACAACGTTGACTGGATTCAGCAGGTCCGTCTCACGCGTGCCAGGCGCGCCGCCGCGCACATCCACACCGGCAACGGCTCCCTCGCGGCAAAGGATCACAGTGCATCCCGTGAGCGCTTCCTCATCCTGCGCATGACCCACCTCGATCCCGCGCACCTGTGTGATGGCGTTCGCGCGTTTCACAGAGACGATTTCTTTCGGACCAACGACGCGCTTTATGCCGGCTACTGTCCGATATCCCTTGTCAGATTTTTGAATTCTTTCCAATCTTCTTCATCCATCCAGATATCGACGTTGTCAAACTCCAATCGATAGAGCTGTTCTTCATCCGGCTTGATAGTATCGATATCTTTGAGAAATGTCAGGAATTGATCCCACTCTTCCTGAAAAAAGTTAATCGTCGCACGCCCGATCTGAATGTAGTAAGTCGTCTCGCCATCCGGCTCTTCTGCCATCCATGCCTGAAAGTTGTCGGTCTCGGCGAGGGTTTGTGTTTTCGGCTCGTTATAATGATTATTGTTCATCGGAACCTTCCTTTCCATATATCTTTTCCTTGGCGATGTCTCTCTGCACCTGAGCCTTTTGAAACCTGGCTTCCAAGTACGATTTTGTGCGCGAGAGCCATTCAAATGAGATCGGGTGAGCCGGGATGGTTTCGCCAGGAGGCCAGGGATTGAGATCGAGCATCTTGCGCATGGTATAACGTCCCAGCAGCATCACCGAAGCCAGGAACGGCGCAGCGATAACGACGCCGAGAATGCCGAGCAGGTTTGCTGCGATCAAGGCTGTCACCAACACAGCCGCAGGATGGACTCGCAATGTTTGCGCCATGATACGCGGCACCACCAGGTTGTCGATAATCCAGTCGATGATCGTTGTCGTGATGACAACCATCAACATATAGGTCAGTGGCTGCATGCCAAACGGTGTGGGACTCTGGAAGAAAGTCACGAGCGCCATAATGACCCAGGTGATCGCGGGACCGATGTATGGCAGGAATTTTGCCAGCCCGGCTAAAAAGGCAATACCTATCGCATAGCGCACTCCGAAAATGGACAGCACAACGATGTAAATGACGGTGGCCATCGCAAAGATAAAGATCTGCCCGCGCAGAAATGAATTCCAGATGATGTTGAGTTTGCTGCCAAGCTTCCGAAGGTCTTCGTTATACCCTGGGACCTCCACGCGGATCAGGTCACTTTGCAATCCACTGCTTTCGACCATCAGGAAGTACGAGACGATGAGCACGAAGAACGTCCATCCAAAGATCTCCGCGGCGCCGCCGGCGATGGTGGTGACAAGATTCCCGGTCCGCCCCAAAAGTGGTTGGACAAAGGAGAGCAGCTGCGTGCTGAGTGCGTTGAGATCGATCGTCCGCATATCCAGGGTGAAGGGTCCAATTTGGAATACCTGACCAGAGAGCGCCTCCACGTAGGCAGGGAGGTCCGCAACAATCGTTTGTACGAGCTGGATGAGACTTTGTACCTGCCCAACCAGACCAACCCCTCCCACAGCAAGCGAGCTAATGAGAAGAATAAGAATAACGAAATAAAGGATGTTCACGGCTGCTCTCCATGAAACACGCAGCCAGTACGAGATCATGGTCGCGATGGGGTGAAGAATGTAGGCGAGGATAAAGACCATCAGGAGAGGTGTGAGCAGACTCGTAAACCGAATGAACAAAAATGCCACGATCCCGACAATGACCAATCCCACCAAAAGCTTTGTGGTGGGACTCCAGCGCGGGGACGTGGTGAAATGGGGTTCCATATAAATTCTCCGGATTAGCTCTATTCTACCGCTTGTCTCATCGCAAAGTACCTCATAATCCTTTAACGATGGAAAGGACATTCGGTTGCGGCTGGCAAACGCTTATACAGCATAAACAAAACACCCCGCGAGCACATAGGAATCTCGCGGGGTGTTTTGCAAAAGAAAAATTAGGGACAACCGCTAAGAAACGGGAAGAATACACACCATCGAAATGTCGCGTCTACCCACCAGAAGAACGCAACACACGTACACAGGAAAAGGAAGACACCGACCGCAATCATGATCAGCATCGTGTTCGATCTTCGAATGAAGGTGCCCGGCACTGGCGCGGGGCTCGGGTTGACGGGCACGCTGCCTACGTTTTCGGTCGGGGGGGGTGGGGGAGGCATCGCTGGTCGAGAGGCGACGGGTACAGCCGAAGCGCGTGGCGAAACCACAGTCGCTCCTGCATCAAAATGCGTCGCTTCAAAGACCATCACGATCTGCTCGCCAAAGGAAACGACTTCTCCAGCTTTTAGCACGCGAGGCCCCGCCAGGCGTTGTCCGTTCACGAACGTTCCGTTAGTGGAGCCGAGGTCTTCCAGCACATATTTCCCACCCTGGAAGGTCAACCGCGCGTGGCGGCGGGAAATCTCTGCGTCGTTGATCACGATCTCATTGGTTGAGTCGCGACCGATATCGATTTGATCGCCCTCCAGGGCAAAGGCGGCTCCGGGAGTGGGTCCTGACCGCATAATGAGCTGGAATTGCGAAGCCATACTTCTCCTCCAAAAATGCTTTTCTCGCCTTCTATTGAAAAAAAGGACCAGAGAGTTCGGGCAAACCATTCCTGATCTGTCATATAGACGGCATTCGTAGTGTAAAGGTTTCAGGCAAAAAAGTCAACAGGGTAGCATGGAACGTCGCAGCCAGCACCCTTTCAGCTTGACAATCCCAGGAAACAAAGTATACTAAGTGTAATATGAACACTAAGTACCCCGGTTATGAACAGGTGGCTATCACGGTGGGCCTCGTGATTCTTACGGTTAGTGGCGATACGTTAAAGGTCATGCTGGTGAAGAGAGTGGAAGAGCCCTTTGAGGATGGTTGGTCTCTTCCAGGTGGTTTCCTCAAACGTCGCGAAGCACTGGGAAACGCAGCGCTGCGTGTGCTAAAGGAAAAAGCGGGTGTCGAAGATGTCTACGTGGAGCAGCTCTATACCTTCGGAGACCTGGAGCGCGATCCACGGGCACGAGTAATTACGGTCGCCTATTTTGCTCTGATCCCGTGGAAAGAACTTGCTCCACCTCCGTCAGACAAAGTCTCAGATCTGATGTGGACGCCGGTCAATCGTCTGCCAAAGCTGGCATTTGACCACAAGGAAATCGTTATCTATGCCGTTCAGCGGTTGCGCGCCAAGGCTGGTTACAGCAATATCGTTTACGCTCTGATGCCCAGGCAATTCAGGCTTTCTGAGCTTCAGAAGATGTACGAAATTATTATGGACAAACAACTGGATAAAAGGAATTTTCGGAAGCGGATGCTTGCCAGCGGATTGCTTCACGAAACCGGGCGAAAAGATATCGCCGGGGCACATCGTCCCGCTATGCTGTATCGATTTAAAAAGATGGAAATCGCCCTTTTGGATTAACTTAAGATTGAGGAACGATGACGAATGCTCTAATGCCGATCCCTGATTTCTTCGATGCCGGAAAGGTGGGTACCGTCTGGCGCATTCCCTACGAGGAACGTGCGCGGCAGGCAAGAGACTGGGCGAATCAACATGGACTGCAACCTGCCTCCGCAGATTCAACCAAAACCTGGCTGATGTTAATCGATGTGCAGAACACCTTCTGCATCCCGGAATTTGAACTCTATGTAGGCGGTCGCAGTGGGCGCGGGGCTATAGAAGACAACACCCGCCTGTGTGAATTCATCTATCGCAACCTGGGGACGATTACACAGATCACCGCCACGATGGACACCCACATGGCGATGCAGGTGTTTCATGCGATCTTCTTTGTGGATCAAAATGGAAATCATCCCGCGCCGTACACAGACATTCACGCTGCTGAATTACGGGACAGTAGATGGACATTCAACCCCGCACTTGCCTCTCAGCTCAATATCGCTCCGGCCTATGGGCAACAGATGATGATTCATTATGCCGAAGAATTGCAGAAAACAGGAAAATACGCGCTGACCATCTGGCCCTATCACGCCATGCTAGGCGGGATTGGTCACGCGCTTGTATCTTCGGTGGAGGAGGCGCTCTTCTTCCACACCATCGCACGGCTTTCGCAAATTGATATTGTCACCAAAGGCGATACGCCCTTTACCGAGAATTATTCCGTTATTGGGCCCGAAGTATTGACTGGACCAATGGGAGAACAGCTAGGCAAACGCGATCAAAGGTTTGTCCAGCAGCTACAGGAATGCGACCGGTTAATTGTCGCGGGACAAGCCAAGAGTCATTGCGTAGCATGGACCGTTTCCGATCTGTTGGACGATATTATGCTGGTAGATCCTCAACTGGCAAAGAAAGTCTACCTGCTTGAAGATTGCACTTCTCCTGTCGTTGTGCCGGGCGTGGTGGATCATACGGAAGCGGCAGATGCAGCGTATGAATGGTTTGCAAGCGCAGGGATGCACGTTGTAAAATCAAAAGATCGTTTTTAGTACACAGGTATACAGGTACACAAGTAGAAAACTTGTCTCCATGTTTACGTGTCTACCTGTTTATTTGTATCCACTCTAAGGAACCTGATGTCCATCTTTGACGATAAACGCCTCACCAATGAAACCTTTAAGCTCGATATCGAGCGTATGCGCCGCGGCTGGTATTCTGATAAATACTTCGAGAACATCGGTCGGATGCTGACTGTGCTCGCCACGGAGGGATATACCTACGCAGGCACGGATCATAATTTGCCTGGAGATGTTTCCCCGGAGAATATCGCCGTGGGCGACATCGAAGTGGAAATGCAGTGGTTTACACGTCGCAAGGGAAATACTATCGTTGTAGGTGTGGATAAATCATTGGAGATGCTCCGGCATTGTACAGGGTACTGGGAGGGGGATCAGTTCGTTGATACCTCCGATCAGCTCGAAGTATGGGCTGTCCATGACGGAACAGTGGTCCAGTCTGATGGGGATCCTCTGCATGCCGAGCCGGTCATTAAAGTGCGGGGTCGCTACCGTGACTTTGCCTTGCTGGAGACACCTACTCTGGGTGTGTTGACCCGTTCAAGCCGTGTGGCTACCAATGTGTATGAAACGCTTATGGCTGCGCGCGGCAAACCGGTCTTGTTCTTCCCAGCGCGCTTCGATATGCATGAGGTCCAGGCTGCAGATGGCTATGCCTATAACATTGCCATCCAGCGTTTCAACATGGATTTTTCCCAACAGATCGGGTCGTTCGTCTCGACCGACGCGCAGGGTGACTGGTGGGGCGGCGCGGGCGGCGGGACCGTGGCACATGCGGCGATTGCCTCGTTCATGGGTGATACTGCGGAAGTGATGATGCAGTTCTCGCGCATCCTGCCAGCTGGGATTCCGCGTATCGCCCTGGTGGATTTCAACAACGATTCCGTACGCGATAGCCTGCGTGTGCTGGAAGCGATGTTCAGGAAGTATCAGGAGCTGTGCGACCACGGTGACCAGGCGGAAGCGGCAAAGTACGTGCTCTATGGCGTTCGATTGGATACCAGCGGCAGCTTACGCGACGTATCGGTGGAACCGCTGGGCGACCCGGCTTTGGATCTTGGTGTGAATCCGCGACTGGTCTTTAATGTCCGTCACGGGTTGGACTCTGCCTTGGAACGCTGGGACATACCCTCTGCCTGGAAAGATGCAGCTCGCGAATATTGTCGCAATGTGAAGATCGTGGTTTCGGGAGGCTTCAACCCTGATAAGATTCGTAAGTTCGAAAAGCTGGGTGTCCCCGTAGATATTTACGGCGTCGGCTCGTGGCTATTCAACAATAACGGCGACACCGTAACCGATTTTACCGGCGACGTGGTCCGCGTAAAGGTCCACGGGGAATGGATCGACATGGCAAAGGTGGGAAGGAAGCCACTGGACGATCCGAACCTGGAACGGGTTTGGTGAATAATCATGTAGGGAACGGCCGCTGCCATTCCCTACATGGTTTCACATAATTCGTTCCACCTTGAAGGGTGTCTCCTCCACTTTTTCTTCCTCGAATTCCCTTGCTGCCAGATGACCGGAGAACACTGCCTGCGCGATGATGTTTGGCGCTTCCGCATCGCCAATCAGGCGTAGTGAGCGTATCCTTCCTTCGTCGAGCGCTGGCTTGAGTTCGTAATAAAGAACATCATTCGAAATGCGATCACTGACTAATACAACTCCCTCGCGCGGCAGTTCCCTCCCTTCACCTGAGATTGTGTTGATTAATGTAACGCAATCGCTTTCGATTTTATCGAGGATATGTTGAGGATATAACTGTACACCAAGTTGCATCAGCTTCTGCTGGATCCGTTCCTGTTCCAGTGTAAACTGCGACCAGTACGAAATCAACGGCGCGGGTGTAACGAGGGAAACGTGACATCCCTGTTCGGCAAGCAACTCTGCCAATACTCCGCCCATGTAGTAGTGGTCATCGTCATAAATCACCCAATCACCACTTACTGAATTACCAATTACGCTTTTGTCACCCATCAAATTATCCGGGCTAAACACATTTTGTAAATCAGACCCATGGATTGGCTTCCGCAAGGTCCGCCCCATGCCATCGCGCCGCCAGGTCGCGCCGGTGGCAAGGAGGATATTCTGCGCGCCTGTTCCCAGGATTTCTTCTGCGGTTATCGGGCTGGATGGATATATGGAAACGTTCTTCATTTTCTTGAGTTGGGTCAATCTCCAATCCATCACGCGCCGCCATTCGTTGAGGCCAGGCAAAGCCGATTCGCGAAGAACGCGTCCGCCAAGCTCCTTACGTGCCTCGAGTAGCGTAACCGCATAGCCGCGCTGACCCAACGCCCGCGCCGCCTCCAGTCCTGCAGGTCCCGCGCCGACGATCATCACTTCCTGATTGCTTTTCTTTGGTGCAATGATTTCAGGATGCCAGCCACGCCGCCATTCTTCCCCCATTGTTGGGTTTTGTGTACAACGGATCGGCACAAAGCGCGTATCACCGGTCACACAAATATTGCAGCCGATGCATTCGCGAATATCTTCGGTGCGCCCTTCTCTGATTTTGTTCGGCAGGAACGGATCTGCAATGGATGGACGCGCCGCGCCGATCAAGTCTATCACCCCACGCTGGATGGCAGAGACCATGGAATCAGGCGAGGTGTATCGTCCGACGCCCACCACGGGTTTTGTCGTCAGCCCTTTGACGAAGGCGATATATTTTTCCTGATGCCCTTCTTTTCCAAACCGCGACGTAATGGAGTCGTTGCTCCAACTGCTGATGTTCACATCCCAAAGGTCTGGCAGCTCGGCCAGCATCGCCACTACATCATACGCTTCCCCCTGATGACTGAGTCCTTCTTCGCCCAGCAATTCATCTACTGCAAAGCGTACCGCCACTGCGCATGTGTCGCCTACAGCTTCTTTTGTATCTTCGATCAACTCCCGCAAGAGCCGCACGCGATTTTCCAGGCTGCCTCCATATTCATCGCTGCGGTCGTTGAACCGTTTCAAGAGGAACTGGATCGCGGTTGTCATCCCATGCGCGGCATAGCAGTAAACAATGTCAAAGCCGGCGCGTTTGGCGCGTAATGCTGCGTCGCGGTGCCACCTGCGCAGATTGCGAATGTCCTCTTTGTCCATGCGGCGGGTCTGCACCGGGTCATAGCCGGAACCGCCAATCGTTCCCATTGAGATCGGCGCAAGCGAGGGAACGCGCGAATAGAGATTGGGCGCGTCAAACCCATTGTAGACCAGCTCAATCCCCGCCAGTGCCCCGTGCTTGTGGACCACCTCCGCCATCAATGCCAGTGCTGGGATATCTTTGTCATCCCACAACCGCCCCTCAAAATAGGGTGCAAGATCGCTGGAATGGTGGATTTCCACCTCTTCCGTGCATACCACGCCCCAGCCACCCTCTGCTTTGACCTCGCGCATCGCTGCCATGCCCTGCGGCATACGGTAGCCAAACCCGTTACAGTGCGGCACCTGATAAAAACGGTTCGGAGCGACCACTGGACCGATCCGAACCGATTCGAAGAGTATGTTGTACGGATTGTTCATTGGACTCTCCAATAGAAATACAGAGGGAAAAGGCTACACACATTTACTTGTATACCTGTGTACTTGTGTATTTCCCCTTACCCAAACCTGCCTGTGATGTAATCTTCCGTCCGTTTTTCTTTCGGAGCGGTAAAAAGAGTCTTGCCCTCGCCATATTCTACAAGCTCCCCTTGCAGAAAGAACGCAGCGTAATCGGCAGTACGTCCTGCCTGTTGCACGGAGTGCGGCACCAGAATGATTGTATATTCCTTCTTCAGCTCCTGCAGTGCAGCTTCCACTTTACCGGTTGAAATAGGGTCAAGCGCGGAGGTGGGTTCGTCGAGCAGGATAATTTCAGGCTGAAGTGCGAGGACGCGTGCCAGGCAAATCCGCTGCTGCTGTCCGCCCGAGAGAGTGATGGCAGCGTCGTCCAAACGGTCCTTGACTTCATCCCAGATGGCAGCCAACTTCAGACTTCTTTCGACTGCTTCATCCAGCTTTGCGCGGCGCTTCTCGCCTGCCATTTCCAAACCGTAAGTCAGGTTTTGTCGGATGCTCATTGGTAAAACCACGGGGCGCGCAAACACCATTCCCACTTTGCGGCGCAACGCAATCACATCTATGCCGGGGTCCAGGATGTTTTGACCGTCGACCAGGATGCGCCCTGAGGACGACTTCACTTCGGTGAGATCGTTCAATCGATTCAAGCAACGCAGCAGCGTGGACTTGCCGCCCCCCGCGGGGCCGAAAAGCACGGTGATTGCTTTTTCGGGGACGCCCAGGCTGATCCCGCGCAGGGATTCGGTGCCGTCCGCATATTGGAGTGACAGGTCTTCTACGATTATTTTAACCATGGTCTGCCATCACCATTGCCGCTTCGCCCTTGCCCTCGACCGGATGACGGTTGCGATCAGGTTCATCGTAAGCACAAAGACTAACAATACCAATGCCGTGCCATATTGAACTTGAATTGGCATTTCTGGGACTTGTGTAGAGATCACAAAAAGGTGATAGGGCAATGCCATGGTCGCATCCAAAGGGGAGTGCGGAAGTTGAGGCAGAAAAAACGCTGCGCCCGTGAACAGGATCGGCGCCGTTTCTCCCGCCGCGCGCTCGAGGCCCAGGATCACGCCCGTCAGAATCCCCGGTAATGCTTCTTTCAAGACAATCCGACGGATCGTCTGCCAGCGTGTGGCGCCGAGCGAAATGCTCACCGTGCGGAATGCCTGCGGAACCGAGCGCAGCGACTCCTCGGCAGTGCTGATAATGACCGGCAGGGTCATGATGGAAAGAGTTAACGACGCAGCGAGGATCGATGTGCCAAAATTCAGAAAAATAACAAAAAGGCCCAGACCAAACAACCCATAGACGACAGAGGGAATCCCTGCCAGATTGATGATCGCAATGCGGATCGTGCGCGTCAGCGGCGTGTCTGATGCGTATTCTGAGAGATAAATCGCAGCGGCAATCCCCAGCGGAACAGAGAAGATGGCAGTTCCCACTGTAAGATAAATCGTGCCAATGATCGCAGGCAAAATTCCACCCGCCCGCATTCCCTCCCGTGGAAAGTCTGTCAAAAATTCCAGAGAGATGGCTGGCAAGCCCTGGATCGATATATAAATCACCACGGCGACAATAGGCACCACGGTGAGAATCGCCATCAGAGTGATGATTGTAAAGCCAATGCGTTCGGTAAGATGGCGGTTCATGGGTAGTACGCGTCTCACGAGAGAATCCTCTCGGCGCGCTTTTTCGTTCGAAACACAACGGAGGAGGTGGCAATGTTTACACCCAGCGAGATAAGGAATAGCACCATACCGATGAAGAACAACACATGATAATGCGTGCTGCCGCTGGCGACCTCGCCCATTTCGGCGGCAATCGTTGCCGTCATCGTGCGGACAGGTAAGAACAGGTTACCAGGTGAAGTTGCCAGAACCGGAGCGTTCCCGGTGACCATCATGACAGTCATGGTTTCCCCGATGGCGCGCCCCACACCAAGCATCACCGCCGTCAGTACCCCGGAGCGGGCGGCGGGAAGGGTCACGCGCCAGATCGTCTGCCAGCGTGTAGCGCCCAATGCCCAGGCGCCTTCTCGATAGGCGCGCGGCACCGCATCGAGCGCGTCCTCCGCCACCGACACAATCGTTGGTACCGCGATTGCGCCCAGGAGGAGAGAACCTGTAAAGGCAGTCAGACCTGTGGGCAGGTCAAGCAGGACGCGTAGATAAGGAGAGAGGACAAGGATTCCCAGAAATCCAAGCACGACCGAGGGGAGCCCTCCCAGTAATTCCACCAGAGGTTTGAGGATCTCACGTATCCAGCGCGGCGCAATTTCGGAAATATAGATGGCGGTGCCTAGCCCCAAAGGCACGGCGACGAGAGTCGCACCGATGGTTACGATCAAAGATCCGGTAATGAGAGGGAGGATCCCATAGTATTCTTCAATGGGGTACCAGCGAATACTGAAAAGCGAAGAGAGCTTGATTTCGAAAAGAGCGGGTACACCTTCACGCACGAGAAAGAAAAAGATCAACGCGACAAACAGGATCGCGGAATAGCCGGAAGCTTTGATCAAACGCGTGATCACAAATTCATGCCAGTTAAGAGATTTTTCCATACGGCTTCCTTAATCGGATGGTGTGAAAGAGGCAGGCACAAAGCCGAGTTCTGCAACGATTTCTTGTGCTTCAGAGCCAAGGATCCAATCGAGGTAGTCTTGGACAATCCCCGCTGGCTCGCCGTCTGTGTACATATACAGATCGCGCGCGATAGGATAAGTCCTATCATTCACAGTCGGGATAGAGGGCAGCACATATACGCCACCTTCCTTCTCGGCAATGGCGATCATCTTCAAGTCATCGGGGACATATCCCAGCCCATCATAACCGATGGCATTCGGGTTCTGCCGTACCTCAGCGATGATCCCCTCTGAGGAAGGAAGCAGCAATGTATCTGTAGAGAAAAGGGTCTTATCTTTGCTGTTCCCCATCCGCAAAACGGTCTCCAGGAAATAGACATGCGTGCCCGAGTTGGTCTCGCGGGAAAGGCGCACGATGGGCCGGTCATCCCCGCCCAGTTCTGACCAGTTATTGATCTTGCCACTGTAAATATCCGAGATCTGATTCAACGTCAGTTGGCTGACTGGATTCTCAGGGTTAACGATCACTGCAATCGCGTCGCGCGCAATGATGTGCTCCACGGGCTCGACCCCATTACTTTGTGCTGCCGCGATTTCCTCCTCTTTGATCTGTCGGGAGGCATTCGCGAGGTCCACAGTGCCATTGATCAGAGAAGCGATTCCTGTCCCTGAGCCGCCGCCTGTCACCGATATACGCACGTCCACATGCTCTGCCTGGTACCGTTCTGCCCAGGCGAGCGCCAGGTTGACAATTGTATCCGAGCCTTTGTTCTCGATATAGGCGACTGAGGAATTCGAAGAGTTTTGTCCCGAAGAAGAGGAAGCGCAGGCGGTAAGACTCAAAAGGGAAAGAAGAAAAACATGAACGCAATATCTCATTCTGCAAATTATAAATCATAACGTTTTCGGTTCTCACATAGCGGCGTTGTCGATAGCATCCACACAAAACTCATAGTAGAATCAGATGAAACACAGGGGTGATCCATATTCCTTAAAGGAGATAATATGCCCAGTTTTTCGCTACTTCCCAGCCAGACGAAATTTTTCGATTTATTTGAACAGGCAGGTGATAACCTTTTGGAAGGCGCGCGGCTTTTACAAGATTTGCTCGATGATTATGTGGATGTGGAACATAAAGTTGCAGCATTGACAGAGATCGAAAATAAAGGCGATAGTATTGTGCACCAGGTGACCGATCTGGCAAATGTCTCGCTGATTGCCCCCATTGATCATGAAGATACACAACAACTGATTGCTGCCGTGGATGATGCTCTGGACGAGATCGAGTCGGTTGCGGTCCGTATATCCATCTTTCAAATTAAGCAGCCAACTAAGCTTGCCCGCCAACTGGGTGTGTTGATCTATAAATGCGCGAAGGAAGTCAATGCGGTGTTTCCAAACCTTCGCAGCCGCCGCCAGCAGGACAGTATCCGCGAACGTATCGTTCGCATTAACGACTTCGAGCACGAGGCAGATCAGATCTTCTGGAATGGACTGAAGGAAGTGTCTGCCAAGCGTGAAGACGCGATCCAGTTCATTATCTGGAAGGAAATCTATGAGGACCTTGAATCGGTGACAGACCGCATGGAAGACATTGCAGACATTCTACAAAGGGTGCTCATTAAAAATGCCTGACTCCAGCATCCTCCTCGTCATCGTGATTGTAGGTATTGCGCTTATTTTTGATTATGTAAATGGCTTCCACGACGCGGCAAACTCGATTGCCACGGTGGTGACCACGCGGGTGCTCACACCGGGACAAGCGGTCATCTGGGCTGCCTTCTTCAATTTTGTGGCTGCCTTTACGTTTGGAACAGCCGTCGCGAAAACCGTTGGCAGTGGGTTGATCGATGTGACCAAAGTAGATTCTATTGTGATCATGGCAGGATTACTCGGTGCTATTCTTTGGGATCTCTATACGTGGTACATTGGATTGCCGACGAGCTCCTCTCATGCCCTAATTGGTGGGTATGCCGGCGCCGCGATTGTCAAGGCAGGTTTCAGCGTGATTATCGTCGAGGGCTGGACCAAAACTCTGGCTTTCATCGTCATTTCTCCACTGATCGGCATGATCCTGGGGGCAGGCTTCATCATTGCGATTTACTGGATGTTTCGTAAGAAAACGCTCAAGGAAACCGATAAGTTCTTTCGGCGTGGACAACTCATCTCGGCAGCTGCATACAGTCTTGGTCATGGAGCGAACGACGCACAAAAAACCATGGGAATTATTGCAGGAGTTTTGTTTACCCATCCCTCCCTTCGGTATTTGGTTTCTGCGCCAGATGGCTCTCTTTTGATCCCGTTTTGGATTGAGATCATGGCTTATACGGCGATTGGGTTAGGCACATTATCGGGTGGCTGGCGCATCATTCACACATTGGGCTCAAAGATCACGAAACTCAAGCCCATGGGTGGTTTTGCCGCGGAATTGGCTGGCGCAGTGGCGCTCTTCACTTCGACTCATTTTGGAATTCCGGTTTCGACAACACATACCATCACGGGAGCTATCGTGGGCGTCGGATCTATGCGGAGGTTATCTGCGGTACGGTGGAATGTGGCAGGGCGCATCGTCTGGGCGTGGCTTCTCACGATTCCCGCGGCTGGGATTGTCGCTGCGCTATTGTATTACCTCCTGAGCTTCCTTGGGCAGCTCTTCCGCTAAAATAGACCGCATGACCGAACCTCCGGTATTTTCCATTCAATCGCTGGATTTTTATTACGGTTTCTCCAGAGCGTTGACAAACATCAGCCTGGAAATTTTGCCGCGCAAAGTCACTGCACTAATCGGCCCTTCGGGCTGCGGGAAATCCACCTTTTTGCGCTGTCTTAACCGCATGAACGATACGATCCCGGGTACACGCGTGAAGGGCAACATCCTGTTAAATGGAAAAGACATCTATGATCAAGATATGGATGTCGTGACGCTGCGACAACGAGTGGGCATGGTGTTTCAAAAGCCCAATCCATTTCCCCAATCGATTTATGATAACGTCGCGTTCGGTCCGCGCGTAATGGGGATGGACGTGAAGATGGACGAAGCGGTGGAAACCTCTCTGCGCGCTGCCGCGTTGTGGGATGAAGTTAAGGATGACTTGAAATCCGACGCGCTTGGACTCTCGCTCGGACAGCAACAGAGATTGTGCATCGCACGTGTCATCGCCATACAACCCGATGTTATACTGATGGATGAGTCCACCTCTGCCCTGGATCCCATTGCCACGCTGCATATTGAAGAATTGATTGCGGAACTTAAGAAAGACTACACGATTGTGATCGTGACACACAATATGCAGCAAGCTGCGCGCGTATCAGATTACACTGGTTTATTCTGGCTCGGAGAGTTGGTGGAGTTTTCTGAGACGCAGGCGATGTTTACCAAGCCAAAAAAAGAATTAACAGAGGCCTATCTTACGGGCAGGATGGGATAAGTGGATCCCTATAGGGCTGTTGCTTAATCAAAATAAAAATCCGTCGGCATTTCGACGGATTTTTATTTATTTTTCCTGCTGCTGTGCATGCCAGAATTCGTCATCGGTGGACTTAATCTCCGACATTTCCCCCGTGACGATAAACACAGTTCGCTCACAAATATTCGTAACACGGTCTGCTACGCGCTCCAGGTTATGAGCCACCCACAGGAGCCAGTTTGCACGCTCCATCGTCTTCAGATCTTCGTGAACAAAGGTCATCAACTCCTTATAGACACGATTGTAAAGAGCATCTACCTCATCGTCCCTGACAGGGATGGATTTTGCTGTTTCCACATCTTCATTGACAAATGCTGTCAACGAAGCATGAAGCATATCGACACCGACCTGCGCCATGCGTGGGATGTCGATCAACGGTTTGAGGAGCGGGGCGTCACCCATGCGAATGTTGATGTTGGCGATCCCTTTGGCGTAATCTCCCATGCGTTCCAGCTCAGAAATAATCTCGAGGGTGGATGCCAACAGGCGCAAGTCATGTGCCATCGGTTGTTGCGTGGCGATCAAAATCATCAATTTATTTTCGATGGCAAACCGCTTTGCATTGATTTCCTTGTCCGCTTCGAAAATTTCTGCTGACGCCTTCACATTGCGTTTTTTCAGAGCGTCCACAGAACTCAAAATGGCTTGCTCAACCATGCTCCCCAGGACAAGAACTTCATCTTTGAGCTGCTGGATTTCAGTTTCAAACGTTTTGCGCAACACGGGATCCTCACTTCTCGGATGAGTAAGCATATTATACTCTCCTTCCTTTTTATCCTTGTTCGTCAAACCTGCCAGTGACATACTCTTCTGTCTGTGAAGGATTTAAATGCACAAGAGCCTGGGAGGAGGACCAGGCTCTTGTGAGGAGGAGAGAGAAAATGCTTACTTCGCGTTTCGTTTCGCTTTGTGAACCTTTACCTGCTGGCACAGAAAGGCACGCCGCTTCCGTCCGGTATCAAGAATGATGACAGTCAGCAGTGCAGTTACCGTGGCGAGTAGAAACATTTCCATGCCCCTAGGATAGCACAGAGTCCAAGATACGCGCTTTACAGCGAGCTTGCCAACGCACAACAATTATGAAAACTCTAATCTCTGATTCGGGGATTGTGGAATAGAACGTACTACCCTGCCCCTCTGTGCTTTCCGCCCAAATCCTTCCTTATGCGCTTCGATGATACTAACGGACCATACCATAATCCATTTTGTGGAAGTTAAGGGGTTGTGAGATGGTCACGAAGATTCATATTGTGGCTTCTGCATCTGTAATGAAACTTTTATGAACTTGACTGTAAAATTCAATTTATTCTTATTATCTTTCCGTAACTATTAATATGACACAGCAATTTTATTTCGATTGGCACTGGGATTTGCAATCTTCTCCACAAGCAATCTGGCCGCTCGCCTCAGATACCAATCGCTTTAACCGGGACACAGGTCAGCCCGAGATTGAGCTGTTAAATAATGCAAAGGGTGTTAAGCATGCGCGCATGAAGCTCCCGATCCTCCGGGTGGAATGGGAGGAAGAGCCTTTCGAATGGACTTATCCGTATTCCTTCGGCATTCTTCGGACGTACGGCAAAGGTCCGATCGACGAAATGCGCGTGCAAGCGAGCTTTGATCCACGCGCCGATGGGGGTACCCACGTTCGGTATCAAACTTGGATGAAGACGAACAATCTCCTGGCGAGGCTTGTCATTCCCTTTGCGATTGGGGTGATTGCAAAGAACAGATTTGAGAAAGTATTCCGCCTGTATGACCGTCTTGCGAACAAGCAGGGGTTGGTGATCGAGATTGCCCGCCCGCGTGGCTTGCGCTCGGACGGGCGCGCTCGTTTCAAATCCCTGTGCGAGACCATCCTCCATCAGGGCACAGGTCCAGCCCTGGTGAAGCACCTGGAGCAGTTTCTGAATCAGGCGGATGAACTGTCTGTCCAGCGCATACGACCTTACGCACTCGCCGACCATTGGGGAGCAAATCGTCGTGATGTGCTCGAGATGTTCCTGCGGGCGACGCGCACGGGCATTCTAGATATGTTCTGGGATTTGCTTTGCCCCTCCTGCCGCGGCACGACCGAGGGGCACACTAATCTGGGCGATGTACGTAGCACATCTCATTGCGATACCTGCCAGATCGACTTCACCGTGAACTTCGATCACAACATCGAAGTAGTCTTCCGGCCAAACGCATCGGTGCGCCCTGTGGAAGACCAGGCAGCCTTTTGCGTGGGTAGTCCACAGTTGCAACCACACGTCGTCATGTCGCAAAGCATCGCAGCGCTGCGGACGTTGCCTGTGACGATACAGCTTGAGCCGGGGCGTTATACCCTGCGTGCTTCCAACGTGGCGGGTTCCGTTTCTTTGCTTGCCGAGGCCGTTGGGATGCCGAAAGCTGATCTCCGTGTGACGTCGTTTGGATGGCTTCCGGAACAGCCACATGTTTCACTCCAACCCGTCCTCAACCTGATTAATGCCACTGATACCGATCAAACCTTTCAACTGGAGCGCACTGCCTGGAGCGACCAGGCTGCGACCGCTGCCGATGTAACAGCCCTCCAGGTCTTTCGGGATCTTTTTGCCAGCGAGGTCGTCAGACCCGGCGAAGAGATTTCGATTGGCTCTGTCACATTGATGTTTACAGATTTGCGAGACTCCACCCGACTCTATCGCCGGATCGGCGATGCCTCCGCCTTTGGACGCGTGCGCGAGCACTTCGAGATTCTGGAGAAATCGATCGCGGCGGAGGGCGGCGCGATCGTCAAAACAATGGGAGATGCGGTGATGGCGACGTTTCGCCATCCAGTTGCTGCCTTGCGCGCAGTCTGGAATGCACAAACGAACATAGCGGAATACGGCGAGCCCATGCTCTGGCTCAAGGTCGGCATGCACAAGGGACCCTGTATTGTGGTCAACCTCAATGGTCGTTTGGATTATTTCGGTTCGACAGTCAACATTGCCGCTCGGTTACCGGCGTTTTCACAAGGCGGGGAATTAGTCTTCACGGATGAGATCAAAGAGGATCTGGAAGTGCAGCAATTTCTTTCAGAGAATCAGAAGTTCGATGCCTTAAGTTCCTTCACTGCAAATGTAAAAGGGTTTGATGAACCAGTTGCAATGTGGAAATTGCGGGTGTAGATAGGAAGCTGCACGCACCGCTTTTGGTCCATGGAGTGAGAGCTCTCATTGTTTTCGAGAACGCAGTTGAAAAGTTTCTGTTCTTGAGAGCGAATCTCTCAATCCTTCCGCATCCAAAGCCATGACTCGGCTGGGGGCAAAGAACGCGAAATCAAAATTTGTTTCATCGCCGGGCTTCCTCCCTGGAATCGGCATGAGCCTTGCAGTCAGGGGTTTATCGAGTCGCAGGGCTAAGGCGCAGAGGTCAAGGAGTAGGGGAGCAATTTGATGAGCAGTTGTGTCTCCTGGCAGAGGAATTGTATCCAGCCCAGTTCCACAGACCGCCGAATAAAGCAGCACATCTTTGATCGTGAGCGTTCCTTCTGCTGCTCGTTTGGCAAGGGTTGCATCTTCCAGAACAGGCATCATCAACCCACTGAAGCCCGTGTGTAAAAAGTCGGCGCGATCAATAGCTTCCGTCAGGATCGCGGCTGCCAGAAGCGAACCATGCAAACCGACTCCTGGAACACCAAGTCTTTCAAACGCCGTTCCCAGTGATTGGGACTCAGAGGGGAAAGGAGCCAGTGAAAAATCGATACCACCAAACCCGTAGTTCAAGGACTTTGCAACCTCCGTCAGCCGTTTGCCATGTGTCTCGATTTCATGGATTAAGTTTCCTCTGGCTTCTTCCAGATGTTTTGCCCCTTCAAATGCCCGGACGGCGAGATCTGCCGACTCTGTCGCAAGGGCAAACATAGGTTGGTCGCTGTCGTGATACGCGGCTGGGAAGAATGGCGCTCCTGCATTTACATTTGCCAGCGCAGCGAATTGCAGATTGGCAAATCCATTTGGCTCGATCGAAGCACATTTGACGATCACCTCCGCGCAGGCTCTGACAGCGGATACGTCTACGCCACTCGTTGTATCCGCCATCTTCCCGCTAAAAAACACATTTTTGGAAACAAAAATAGCATCCGGAAGGATCTCGTAACTGCGCGGCAATTCAGGCAGGGCGGGTCCCAGAGACACATATCCAATTTTGAGCTCCTGCGCGATTGCATCAATGTGGCTGGTGAGTTCAGGCAACTTGCTTAGGTTCTCTTCCCCTAATAATTCAGGAAACGGTATCGTTGCCAACCGCACCGTTTGCACTTCGTACCCGGCGCTCGCATAGGCAGATTTGGCTCGCACTAAAAACTCTCCTGCCCTTTGTAAAATCTTTTCATCGAGAGGATACGTGGGATTGCAAAAATAAGTAATGGAACGGATTTTCATTGTACCTTTACCAGGAAGAAATCTTCCAGGAACTAAACCTTTGTGAAGCTCATGCCCTTGTCTTTAGATTCTTTGTCTCATTACCTCGAACATCAAAACGGATCCTGCCACACCTGCATTCAAGGACTCGGTATTTCCAGTCATTGGTATTGAAATCTTCTGTGTCGCCAGTTGCCGTGCATCGTCACTTGCGCCTTCTGCTTCACTCCCGACGATCAATGCCAGCGGTTGCCGAAGATCCGTTTCCCAGCAGGATGCTCCATCCATGTCAGCCAGAAATATCTGCAAACCTTTTGCCTCCCTACGGATCTTTTCCCACTTCATAGACTCGATCGGCAAACGAAAGTGAGCACCCATCCCGGAACGCACAACCTTGGGGGCGAATGCATCGGTTGTTTCGGGAGGAATATACACGGCTTGCACGCCCGCGGCAGCGGCTGTTCGGAGCAATGTGCCGAGGTTGCCGGGATCACGGATTTGGTCAGGGATGAGGACAAAATCAAGGGGATCAATAATTGGTAATTGAGTAATTTCAAGAACGGCTAGAATTCCTTGTGGAGTTTCTGTGTCACTGAGCGATTTCATCAGTGGTTCGGAAACCTCCTCAACCTCAATTCCTTGTGATAATAAGTGTTCCACGAGCGAGCTTCCGCGCGCATTGAGGGAGGCATCATAAAGGGCAAAACGAAAATTCCAGTTTCTAGACCTTGCTTCTTCAACCAGCCTTACGCCCTCTGCCACAAACGCGCCTGCGGCGCGGCGTTCCTTCGCGCGTCCCATCAAAGCGCGCACGAATTTGATCTTCAGGTTTTGCGAGGAAGTAATCACGGTTGTTTGCCCCACTTGTCTTGCCACACTTGGAGAAACACATCGACCGTTGGCTGATCGTACAAAACCAGTTTGACGATTTTCAATCCCGAAGAGGAATTCTCTTCGAAGTAACCCTCAATCGCAGCAAGGGTAATTTCTGCAGCGCGGTCCTTGGGAAAGCCATAGATTCCTGTTGAGATCGCTGGCAACGCCACCAAGGAACATTTGAGCTCATCAGCCACGCGCAAAGAGCCTGTCACAGCAGCTTCGAGCTTGTTGTCCTCATTCCCCTCCCCCCAGATCGGACCGACAGCATGGATCACATATTTCGCAGGCAGCCGCCCGCCTGAGGTCCAGGCGGGATGCATATGAGATACGCGTCCGTACTCTCGAACCCAGGTCTCCGACTCCCTTTGGATGGCAGGGCCACCTCGATTTGAGATTGTACGCGCAACCCCACCTCCATGCTGGAGGTATTCGTTCGCCGCATTGACAATCGCATCGACTTCTTCGGTGGTAATATCTCCCTGGGCGATCTGAATCGTTTGAGTCGACTTAAGTTTCTTCTCAACAAGAACAGCGTTCATGAGATGAAAATCAGTGATGCTGTAACGGCTTCTACTTAAACTGTGGAATAGGGCAGGGGAATTTTGTGTTTGCCGAGCGTTGCTTCATAATGGGACACGAGCTTTTCGATACTTTCCATCAGTTCCCGCGATGTATCGATTAATTCTGCATCCGCAGTGTTTGGTAATTGCTTGTAGGCTAATTTTGCAAGTCTCAAAAGAGATGATAACGTCGCGCCTTGAAGCACTAAACCTGGAAAACTTTGGCTAGGCATTCTAACGACTCCCCGATCGATCGACTGGGAATAAACTTCCAATTCCATGTATTCCATATTTCCTGCTTTCCTGGATCCAAGCATATTGAATTGCTGTATTAGAACGATAAATGTTATTTTACCCCGTTAAAGTTATAGGTCACGCTTTAAGCGTGACCTACATGATTTACTTCGTTTTCGCAACCACGGCCGCGAATGTCTGCGGGTCACGGATTGCCATATCGGATAACATCTTGCGATTAAGAACAATATTTGCCTTCTTCAGCGCAGCCACCAGCTTGCTGTAGGTGGTGCCGTTCAAACGGGCTGCGGCATTGATGCGGGCGATCCACAATTTGCGCATATCGCGCTTGCGGACGCGGCGATCACGGGTGGCGTACCACAGGCTTTTGAGCATCGCCTCATTCGCACGCTTGAACAGACGGTGCTTCGCACCTCGCTGTCCTTTCGTGATCTTCAAAACTTTTTTGTGACGTAGATGCCCTTGCGGGCCTCCCTTTACACGAGTCATTTAGAACCTCCTGCGATCTCGCGGGCGTCGATGTCCTTGTCCGGTTCACCAGTTGCGTACACCCGAAAGCCGCAAATAAAAATTACTTGCAATATTCGTGGGCAGGACGACCCTGCCTTACTTCATGCTGGGGGCGAGGCGTTTGACACGCTTAATAATCTTGCGCGCCTTGACTTCCAGCATCTCGGATAACTGTGCCTTCGTGCGCTTGGACGTGCGTCGGCGAAGGTGGCTTTTGCCGCCTTTGGTGCGTACCACTTTACCAGAGCCGGTCAGGCGAAAACGCTTGGACGTTGCCTTGTGGGTCTTCAGCTTGGTTTTGGTGGCTTTTGCTTTGCGAGGCATTCTTGCTTGCTCCTTTCAGACAAAGTACGCAGTGCTGCGTTCAATATCATGAGATTTTGTAAATCCTGCTATAAGCAGCAAACCGCGGGACACTACGTACTTGCACCCGCGGACGTTCAACATCTTTGGGACTTGCTTGGCTTACGGTTGCGCTTCCTTTTCAGCTTTAGGCTGCTCGCCCTTTTCCTTCTTCTTTGCGCCGCCTTTGCTGGGTGCCAGGATAACGAGCATCGTGCGCCCTTCCATTTGCGGCGCGGCTTCGATCACCGAAACATCAGAAAGTGCCTGGGCGATCTCTTTCAGATCTTCGAGAGCGATCTCCGGGTAATCCATTTCACGGCCGCGGAACTTAATCGTCACACGGACTTTATGTCCCTGTTCTAACCAGCGACGGGCATCCTCTACCTTGAAGCCACGGTGTGCTTCATTGGTTTTCGGACGCAGGCGGATTTCCTTGACTTCGATCTTGGTCTGTGCTCTTTTGGCTTCCCGTTCCTTCTTGGCACGTTCATAAATAAACTTGCCATAGTCAATTACACGACAGACAGGAGGGGTGGCGTTGGGCGAGACTTCTACAAGGTCTAGCTCGGCGTCGCGCGCGATCTGTAGGGCTTGTCTGGTGGGGACAACACCGACGTTGCTGCCATCTGGCCCGATCAGGCGGACTTCCGCGACGCGGATGCCCTCATTGACACGAAATTCTGTAGCGCTGATAAGTTTCTCCTAGTTCAAAACAGTTAACCAGCCCACGGCTGGTTTTTTAGCGGGCTGATAATACCATGAAGGTATGGGAATCGTCAACAAAATAGACCGTAAACGATCAGTTTTCCTCCGTCGTCCACGGTCTATTGCCTATTTACAACTCGGGCGCCCTTCTGGCAATCCTGTCTTTTGCCCGGGCCATAAACTGAGCCAGGGGAATATTATTCTGCTGACTCCCATCTCTTACGCGCAGGGACACCTGACCAGCGTTCATTTCGTTTTCGCCGACCACCAACATGTATGGCACCTTCATCAACTGCGCCTGTCGGATTTTGGCGTTCATGCGCTGGGCGCTGACGTCTGCATGGGCGCGGATGCCCTGGTCACGCAATTGCTGGATAATCCCATGTGCATACTCGTTTTGGGAATCTGTAATCGGAATCACACGCACCTGCTCGGGCGAGAGCCAGACGGGAAAGTTGCCGGCGTAGTGCTCAAGTAAAAAGCCAATCATGCGCTCATGTGTGCTTAATGGAGCCCGATGTATGCACAGGGGCATTTCTTCGTTGCCTTCCTTATTCGTGAACTTGAGGTCAAAGCGGGCGGGCTGGGCAAAATCTACCTGATTTGTGGCGAGTGAAAATTCACGCCCGATCACGCTCCAGATCTGCACATCGATTTTCGGACCGTAGAAGGCGGCCTCATCCTCGGCTTCCACGTATGGAACATTTCCGTGATTCATTGCACGGCGGACCATGTCTTCCGTTTTAAGCCACAGACGCTCATTGTCCACATACTTCTTGCCGAGCCCCGCTTTGCTGTGCAGGGAAAGACGCATCACATATTTCTCAATGCCGAACAGTTCGAAGTATTTGAGATACATATCAATGACAGCCAGAAACTCCTGCTCAAACTGATCCTCCGTCACGTAAATATGGGCATCGTTCATCTGCAAAGACCGGACGCGCATCAAACCGAATAACTCGCCTGACTTTTCATAGCGATAGCATGTACCATATTCTGCAAGGCGAATCGGCATGTCTCGATAGGAGCGACCTTTGGAACCAAAAATTTTATGGTGCATCGGGCAGTTCATCGGCTTGACGTAATACTTCACGCCTTCAAGTTCCATTGGCGGGTACATCGATTCGGCATAATAGGGTAGATGACCCGAGTGCAGGAACAGATCCTCCTTGGAAACGCTGGGCGTTTTGACGCGCAAGTAGCCCGCCTTTTCCTCCATCTCTTTGGCAAGCTTTTCCAGTTCTTCGATTATCACGCCGCCATTTGGCAGCCACAGGGGCAAGCCAGGACCCACTTCGTCATCGAACATGTAGATTTCCAACTCTTTGCCGAGCTTGCGGTGATCGCGTTTCTTGGCTTCTTCCAGCTGGTGCAGATAATCCTTAAGTTGCTTTGCATTCTCCCAGGCTGTGCCGTAGATGCGCTGGAGCATCTTGTTATGCTCATCCCCGCGCCAGTAGGCGCCCGCAATGGACATCAGCTTGAAGGCATCCTGCTTGACCTCTTTCGTGTTTTGGACGTGGGGTCCGCGGCACAGGTCCACGAATGTATCGTGCTGATAAATCGAAATCTCCGGCTTCTCTTTAAGGGGATTGCCATATTCGTCGAGTCCGCCTTTTTCTAGTCCATCAATGAGTTCGATCTTGTACGGCTGGTCTTTGAATATTTCTCGCGCCTCGTTGGCAGAGATTACCTGTTTCTTGAACTCGTGCTTACCTTGCACAATTTGCCTCATGCGCTTTTCGATTTGCTCGAGATCTTCGGGTGTGAGGTTGCGCGGCAGATCAAAGTCATAGTAGAAGCCATTCTCGACGGGCGGACCAATGGCAATTTTGCCTTCCGGGAACATCTCCAGCACAGCCTGTGCCATGATGTGCGCGGCCGAATGACGGATCTTATACAGATAGGACTCTTCGTATCTTTCCTGAACTTGTTGCGACATTCTCGCTTCCTTTCCTCTAACTATGTAGGTTTGTTGCCGCTTCGGACTGCCCTCGCGACCCCGGAGAAGCGGCATGGCCTATTACGCCAAAAAACCTCCGGGCCGCTGACGAGTCATGCTGTCATCTATAGTCATCGCGACCTCCTTTTTGTAAGTCGGGTTGGCAACCCGACCTACGTTAAAACAAAAACTCGCCCAAACACGGGGCGAGAATTCAATTCACGCGGTTCCACCCGAATTATCCTAAGCAGAGTGAAGTCACCCAGCCAAAGGATATCTCTTGGACTGATAACGGAGTCAACCGTTCCACATACTTGCCAAAGGCGTTCTGTCTTACGCTCGCGAGTGGTTTTCCGTGATATTCCCTGGAAGAGACTCTCAATCTGCGATCTCTTCTCCCTGTCAGAGACTGGACCACGTACTCGTCTCGGTCAACGCGTTTCGATAAATGGTATTATAAGCCTAATAAAAAGCCTGTCAAGCCAGAGGTCGAGCGATGAAGATCCGTCAAGCAACTCCTGCAGACAGTCTCGTGCTTTCTTCCTTGTGCAAAGATGTGCAGAGTCTTCATGCAGAACACCACCCAGATGTTTTTAAAGCGCCGGAGAGCGAAGATTTTGCTACGTCCTTCTTTGAGGAAGCGCTGGCGGACTTGACGATAAGGATCTTCGTTGCAGAAAACGAAGAACAAGCTCTTGGTTATATTTTATGTAAATCGGTGGAACGAGAAGAAAGTCCCTTTATCTATGCAAGGCGTTATTTGATGATCGATCAGATTGGCGTCCGTCCGATGGCTCGTGGGCAGGGGGTTGGTGTGGCATTGATTCAGCGGGCAGAGGAGCTTGCGAAAGAACTGGGTGTACCAAGGATCCAGCTCGATTCGTGGGATTTCAACGTCAGAGCACATGCCTTCTTTGAGAAACAGGGGTTCCAGAAATTTATGTTCCGTTTCTGGCGAGTTTTGTAAAGAAAAAAGTCCCTTATGGGGGACCTTTGTGGGCGAGATAGGGCTCGAACCTACGACCTCTGCTATGTCAAAGCAGTGCTCTAACCAACTGAGCTACCCGCCCGAAGGACTGACATTATAACGAAGGTATACAAAATTTGCAATGCCATGCCTTGCGGTATAATCTTTCCGCCATGCCGAGACGCAAATCTCCCGAAGACATGTCTGTCGAAGAGTTACGCCGTTTGCTGATCGAGAAGCGGCGCGGCGCGCGGCGTGAAAGGCTGGAGCACTATAAAAGGACAGGCCGGGTTGTAGACGTTTTGCCCGATCCCTTAGCGGGGTCAGCTTCGGTGGTGGAAACACTTGAAGGAACAGCAGATCAGCCCCCAGTCCAGGTTTCGAAGCGGCGCCGGGTGATGGACCGCATCCTGTTGGCGGTAGAAGTCCTGGCGGTGGTCGGACTTGTAGGTGTCCTCATCAGTGGGTTAGGAATCTTGCGGGACTTAAATGCAGAGGTCGCCGCGGCGCTGATCCAGGAAACGCTTACGCCCACACCGCTCGTGATGGCAGTTGTGCTTCCCTCCGGGCATACGCCGCCGGACGCGCAGGGAAATACGCGCCCGAACATTGACGAAATCCCGGCGCACTTGCAGCCCATGGTGCAATCGCTGGCGAATCTGCCAGTGCCCACTGCTGCGCCGGACCAGGCGATCCGCATTCAGATTCCGGCGATAGAGGTGGACGCGCCCGTGGTGCAGGGCGATGGCTGGGAACAACTTAAAAAGGGTGTGGGGCAAAACCTTGGTTCCGCCAACCCCGGACAAAATGGGAATGTGGTCTTGTCGGCGCATAACGATGTTTATGGGGAACTCTTCCGTTATCTGGATCAACTGACACCCGGTGACCAGGTGGTTCTCTATACCCAACAGCGACAGTATGTCTATGTGGTTGACCGCACCGCCGTCGTAGAGCCAACCGCCGTGGAAGTGATGGCATCCACGGGCAGCCCAACCGTCACGCTAATTTCTTGCTATCCGTACCTTGTCAATAAACAGCGCATTGTTGTGTTTGCGCGATTACAGAATTAAGGAGTTTGAAATGGCTAAAAAAACCAAACGATCGACACGAACGACGACTTCCGTGAGCATGTCGTCCCAACCGACGCGCACGGAGTTCAATCCCGATTACAGCTATGTGAAGCGTGACCTGGCGCGTATCGGCACGCTGGCGGGATTCTTTGTCGCTGTGCTCATTGTGCTTTCTTTCTTCCTCCAATAATTTGCACGGAAGAGTGTGTCCGGAGTAACCAGAAGACTGAGTTATCCGGACTGGCTGTTGCCACGGATTCAATATAATGAAGGGCGGCTCCCCGGAGCCGCCCGTGTTGTTTATGGAACGCGAAACTTTCAGACCAGAGATCTGCCCACTTGGCGATTCAGCGTTGCTTGTTCAACTCGGGGAGGAAATCGATGTCATCTGCAACCGGCGCGTTCACGCTCTTTCCAACCTCCTGAGCAGGTCTCCGCTAGAGGGAATGGTTGAGACCGTCCCTGCGTATGCCACTCTCGCAATTCATTACGATCCTCTTGTTGTGACGTACGCTGAAATCCAGCACTGGGTTCGTGAGAAACTGCAAAGACTGGAAGATACAGAGGCGCCTGAGCCTCGTCGATTCGAAGTCCCGGTGCGCTATGGGGGTGAACATGGCACTGATCTTCAATTTGTAGCGGACTTCCATCATCTGCGCCCGGAAGATGTAATTCGAATTCATAGTGAAAGAATTTATACAATTTACATGATGGGTTTCACTCCTGGCTTTCCTTACATGGGAAAGTTGGATGATGCCATCGTCACTCCCAGACGGGAAACGCCGCGTACTCATGTGGTTGCCGGAACGGTAGCGATCGCCGGGTCCCAAACGGGGATCTACCCAATCGATTCGCCAGGTGGATGGCAGCTCATTGGGCATACATCCTTGGGGCTTTTCGATCCGGAATCCGAGTCGCCGTTTTTGTTTGCTCCGGGTGATGAAGTTCGATTCCTCGTCGAGAAATAATGTCACTGGAAGTTGTTGAGGTCAGTGGTTTTGCCACCGTACAAGACTCCGGACGTAAAGGCTGGAGACAATTTGGCGTTCCCGTTTCGGGACCTATGGATATGTTTGCGTTTCAGGCAGCCAATACGTTGGCAGGGAATCCAGTGGGCTATGCCGGGATTGAAATCGGTCTGGGAGATGCGATATTTCAACCCAGGCAGGATTGTGTGATTGCTGTAACCGGCGCCGGATATCAACTTTCTGTTGCTGCTTGGGAATTTGCTCTTTGGGGTTCCTTCTTTGTGCGTGCGGGATGGAACATCCGCTTGAACAAGACAAGCGACGGTATGTGGGCATATCTTGCCGTAACCGGTGGCGTTCAGACGCAGCCGATCCTTGATTCGCGTGCTACATATTTGCGGGGCGGTTTTGGCGGGTTAGGAGGCAGGCAGTTACATCCGGGGGATGTAATACAGACGGGCGTTTCTTCTCATTTGTCGTATGAGCTGTCTGCGCACATACTTTCCCACGAAGCGCGTCCAAACTATGGAACTCATCCGACGCTCGATGTCATCCTCGGTCCACAAGCGGACTCTTTTTCAGAGGAAAGTGTCGAGACCTTTTTATCGAGCGAATATTCTGTTGATCTTACTTCTGACCGGATGGGGTATCGGCTTAAAGGACCGCCTTTGAAGCACCACAGCAAGACGGAGCTAATCTCTGAGGGCATAACTTATGGCGCGATCCAAATCCCCGCGAATGGAGAGCCCATCGTGATGATGGCAGATTGCCCCACAACGGGTGGTTATCCTAAAATCGGCACAGTGGTCAGCACAGACCTGCCTGTGCTCGCGCAGTGTGTTCCCAATAAGAGCAGAATTCGTTTTCGGCAAACGACTATAGAAAAAGCCCAGAAAAGATATCGCCAGTTAATGAGGGGTTTAAGTAGAATTGTGGAAGCGGATTAGAAGCCATTATGAAAATAGACCTCAACTGTGACATGGGTGAAAACATTGGCAATGATGAAGAGATCATGCCTTATATCACTTCTGCCAATATTGCCTGCGGATTTCATGCAGGCGATGAAATGAGTATGCAGAAGACTGTCCGCCTGGCAAAGCGCTACGGAGTGGTTGTTGGCGCGCACCCAGGCTGGAAAGATAAAGAGGAATTTGGCAGGCGCGAGATGTTCCTGCCGGTTGAGGATGTGGAAGCGTTAGTGTTGCATCAAATCGAGCTGCTTCATGTAATTGCTAGCGCTGAAGGACTCGAGTTGCACCATGTCAAGCCGCATGGAGCTTTGTATAACCAGGCCGCAAAAGACAGGGGGCTCGCGAACGCCATTGCATATTCCATCAAGCGCTTCAGTCCTGATCTAATTCTCTTCGGGCTGGCAGGATCAGCCTTGATTGAGGCAGGAACTGAGTCCAGACTTAAGGTTGCCAGGGAAGGATTTCCAGACCGGAACTATAACTCTGATGGGACCCTGGTTTCCCGCAGACAGGCAGATGCACTCCTGGAATCTCCGGAGCAGGTTGCTGCGCATGCCCTCAAGCTGGCGCAGGAAGGAATTGCTTCTAACGGGCGGCGCTTCCCGGTGGATACCCTGTGCCTGCATGGCGATCATCCCCATGCGGCGGAAAGTGCGAAGCTCATCTGTGCTGTGCTGGAGAAATCCGGTATAGAAATCGTGGCTACCTAAACATCGAGTGAAAGTTTTATCTTGCTTGATACAAGGTGTGTCGAGCCGTTTATTAATTCCCCACCGGGGTAAGGTCAATATGGCGGCGCTACAGCCGATAGAAACAAAAGCGGAGAACCTGAAAGTTCTCCGCTTTTGAGTTCCTGTGGCGTCTGTCTAATTTTCTGCGATGACGATAATTTTGTCCTCTGGAGCGAACGTTATCATTTCAGACTTCCTCGGGTTCGTGCGGACCCCATATGCCTTGCCTGCATCGTTCGCTTGGGCCAAGATACGGTAACCGAGAGGTGTTTCGCCGCGCAGGCGGGCAGCTTCTGTGACCGTATAGAAATTGACGGCTGTACCAGGCGTGACATAATCGCTCACCGGTTTGAGATAGATTTCCGCACCTTCCGGATCGAAGATGTCGGCAAAGACGTCAAACAACTCCGCGTTTTCGGAAAGCTGTGCCATCATCAAGCTGATAAGATGCTCGCTGACGATGAAATCATCTACCTGAGTTGCTTCGGCGAGTTCACGGTTGCGTAAGTCCAACATTTCGCTGACGATGGAAAAAGGCGTCTCATCTTTCTGTGCCATGTCGCGCAGGTGCAGCAAGGTTACAAGAGTTTTTGCATCAGCTTCCTGAGGCTCTACCGTGCTGTATGCCAGCACGATGACATGGTCATACTCCTGCACGCCGAGCTTATCGAGGAGCTCCCGGTCCGTGGTTTCGCCTTCTTCCACCACCAGTGTTTGATTTTTTAGTCGGCCGCCGTTCGCGTTGATTTGCTTTTCGATGTTATAGATGTCGGCAACGACCGTCACCTGCGAGCCCTTGGCAACATAATGATCGAGCTCGCGCACGATGGTCGTACCGCTGCGGTTCCAGCCCAGGATGAGACACTTCTCAGGCTGCGGCTCTAGCGCGGTCCGGTTCGAGCGGATGGCCGTTTCATTGATGGGGAGCATACCCTGATTCGAGACTCGGATGGTGTCGTCATCTGCGGAAAGCGCAAAGATTTGATCGCCAGACTCGATAAGCGTTTCCATGGGTGGATTGAGCAAAATTTGACCATTTGCCTTTCGCAGGCCCATCAGACAGGAGTCCTCAAACGCATGTAGAGATTCCCCGAAAGTTCTTCCCACGAGGGAAGGTTCATGTTTGAAATAAATCTCATCGCCGCCAAAATTCATCAGCTCGGTATAGACGACGGAAAGCCCGGATTGGCGTGACGTTTGCGCAACGACGCGGGCGATCAAATCTCCCGTCTGCACCGCCTGCACTTTATCCCTCTCACCAACCAGTTTGAGTACATCCATGTTCTTCGCATTGCGAATTTGGGTGACAATATGATAAGGCTCGGCACGGCGATTGGGATTGTTTGTAATTGCCAGAACCGTTTTGATGACATCTGTATCCGGATCGCTATTTTCTGGCGGCAGGACAATGATAGACTTTGCGCTGTGAGGGCTTGCAATCTCAAGGTCGTTTGGATCGATGGGGCTGCCGTTGCGGCAGATAATACGGGTCTTGCCCTTGACCTCCACCCGCTCTCGGATTTCATCCTCCATATCCACTTTATCTTTATCCGCCAGGATGACGATCCGAGCATTCGGCTGGTTCTCATTGGCCGTCATCAATTCATTGAGCACGGTAAAAATCTGTGTAGACCAGCCAAGCACAAGGGTGTGGTTTGTTTCGAGGACAAGGGAGCGTCCCTTGCGGAGACGTTCCATCTGGCTTTCGATGGCGTTATTCAGCACACCGATCAGTGCGCTGACGACGAAGATACCGCCGAGGGTTACAAACAACATCACGATGCGAAATCCTGTGCCTGTATCGCCGCCCATCGTTCCCGAATCCAGAGTACGCATCAGACTTTCCCACATGGCTTCCCCAAGGCCTAGCCTGCCCTCGAAGTCTTCCTGGACGAAGCCTGTGACAGAAATCACGGCTCCTGCAATGAGAACAATAATGAATGAGAACACAAATAACATACCGATCATCGCTGGCGTACCGCGCGACATTAAATTATCGAACTGATATTGAAAGCGTTGCGAAACTGTGGGCTTCATGCTTGCTCCAAAAAATAAGATTGGCTGATTATAGATGATTTGTTCCATCCACCAACAAACATTATTGTTATGCAATGTTTTGAGCGTACTTTCTGAGGGAAGACTGCTTTACGTATTAAGTCTTGCGAAAGGGAATTGACTCCACTTTGATTTTGCCTATACTATGTGGAAACCTTGTGAAGGTTTCGCAGGAAGGTGCAGTTTCATACAAGCAACCTTCCGAGGTTAAATCAAAAGGAGGTTCTTGTGACGAAACTCACCTGGTACGGGCACGCTGCTCTTGGACTCGAGACCGATGGACACAAAATCGTTGTCGATCCTTTCCTGAATGGAAACCCCGCCGCTTCCATTTCCCCAGATGATGTCGCGGCAGATTTCATCCTTATCAGCCATGGACATGGCGATCATTTAGGTGACTCGGTCGCCATCGCGCAGCGTACAAAAGCTCTAGTCATCAGCGTGAACGAGATCGCGGTTTGGTTTGGCAATCAAGGACTCGAGTCGCACGGGCAGCATATCGGCGGGGGATACAAATATCCTTTTGGTTATCTCAAGCTGACGCTCGCCCTGCACGGCTCGGAATTGCCCGATGGTTCGAGTGGTGGTAATCCATGTGGATTCTTGTTGACCACAAACGATGGCAAAAAAATCTACCTGGCGCAGGATACAGGTCTCTTTGGAGATATGAAATTAATCGGTGATGAGGGAATCAATCTGGCGTTGGTTCCTATTGGAGATAACTTCACGATGGGTCCCGACGACGCGTTACGCGCGGTCAAGTTGGTCCGTCCAAAGGTGGTTATCCCCATCCACTACAACACCTTTGACCTGATCGCGCAGGATGCCGACGCCTGGGCGGAACGTGTTCGTCAGGAAACGGAAAGTGAACCTGTGGTATTGAAACCCGGGGAGAGTTATTCACTTTAATCTACTCCCTCTTAACAGGAACAGCCTGATAGGTTTATCAGGCTGTTTGTTTTATTTCCGTCATTGCGAGTACTTTTTAAAATAAGCGGAGGCTCGCTCCAGGTTCGGTTTTAGAGAGCATAATATTCAAGATACCCACAATTCTCACAACGAAACACAGTCAAGTTTTTGCGTGGGCTGCTCGCGCCCTTAACGGGAAACGGCGGTTCCCCTTCCGGCGCCCAGACAAACGGTGAATTTCCGTAATTTCCGATTTGCTGCAACGTGCCGGATTTCATTTGACCGCTACATTTGGGACAAGGTTTTGGTTCTGCCATGTAAATCTCCTTCGGTTAATTTATTTACTGAAATACAGGTTTGCCAACATCCCCAAGAAGAAGACAAATAGAATTGCCACAATGACTCCGGCTGCCCATCCTAAGAGGGGAGCGAATCGAAGTAATTCCACCCCCGCATCTTTCAAGATGCTTGAAACACCCCAGATTGCCGTTGCAGAAAACCCCAGTGTTTTGAGACTCAAATCGAATTTATTTCGCTTGGCAAGATGTACGACCATCAAGATTTCTAACCCTGTTAACAGCAATGACGTTCCCGGGATGGGGCTGGTCAACGCAGCGAGCAATCCAGCAGCGAGCGTATAGAACAGGACCAGTTTTATGTTGGGACTCATGCCTGCTGATTATAGTATGCCCAGGTCCCAGATGGCAATTTGTGATCGCCAAGGGCATAGCCAGCCATTCCCTCATTCGATTTTTCGTCAGCGCAGAAACTGCAAAATGATAAACGCGACGGCAACAAGGATGAACGCCCAGACAATGCTGGAGACAAACCGGCTCATACCAATCGCAGACTCGGGCTCGATGACTGATTTCCCTGGATCGATCAGTGGTTGAGAGGGGCGGTAGATACTCTCATCTGATGGTAAGTCCTTCATGCCCTCAGGAGCAGATTGGCGGTAGATATCCTCGGTTTTAGGCAAATCCTTCGACTGGCGGGAGGCAGGAAGTTTGTCCTCTACATCTCCCAAAGCCCGCTCATAAATTCGCTTCACTTCAGGAGACATATCGACAATATCGGTCAGTGGCGTTTCCCTGGCTGTGTTTCTTTCTTGTTTCTCTCTGCGATACGCCTGACGAATCTCGTATGGCATTTCAAACTCGTTATTATAGATTTGTCCTCTAAATTTTATTTGTGCCATGGCAGTACCTCCAGACCTGATGGAATAAAGAATTACTCAGCCTTTCATCGAGTCTAACGATGGGTGAGCACGACTGTGCCGCAATCCATGGATTTTTAGGAGTGACTTAATGGTTTTTTTAAGGGATAGGGAAAGCGTTCGGTTGAATGATTCAGGGTATAAAACGAGACAATACATATGCAATTCCAGCCAATACAAGCGCCGCAAGGATTCCCCACATCAAGCCGCGCATTCCAACCCTTGGTTCAGGCGTGGTTGAGAGCGAGTCAATGACCGTCTCCGGTTTTTCTTGATCTGCACCCATATTTTTCTGTTCTTTTTCATAGGCGCGGCGGACATTCGGCGGCATCTCATAGACGCTGTAATAGGTTTTGCCTCGAAATATGATTTTAGGCATCGTTCACCTACTTATACCAAATAGCGTTCCCACTGGTATGGGGGTTTTCCCTGCGGTGAGAGTTACGCCTGCATCCGTTCCCATTCATCCAGCTTTTCATCCATTTCTTTCTGCACGCGTTCGTATTCTGTCCCCAGTTTCGCGGCCTCAGCTGGTTTCACAAACGGAGACTCCAGTTGCATGCTGAGGTTCGCTAGCTTAGCTTCGAGTTCCGCGATCGTGTTTTCCAACTCCTGCAACTGAGCAAGCTTTCGTCTTTCTTCTTTTATTTTCACGTTTTGTGACTTGCGAGCTTCGCTATTAGAGTTTCGAGAATCGACTTTATCTATTTGTGGAGCCGCCAGCCGCGCCGCTTCTTTTTCTCGTTCTGCTTTCATCTGCGAGTATGTACCATTGAAGACGGTCATCTGGGACTCATCGGGATTGATCTCCCAGATCTGGGTCGCCAGCGCGTCGACGAGATAACGATCGTGAGTGACCAATAAGATGGTCCCCTGATACGCGTCAAGCACCGATTGCAGAATTTCCTGTGAAGAAATGTCCAGGTGATTGGTGGGCTCATCCAGCAGCAGCAGGTTTGTATCCTGCAAGGACAGTTTTGCCAGTGCGAGCCGTCCGCGTTCGCCACCGGAAAGCATAGAGACCTTTTTGAATGCATCATCGCCTGAGAAGAGATATTTTCCGAGATAGTCGCGTCCCTGGTAAGGCAACATGCCAGGCGATTGTTCGAGGATCTCGTCCAGAATCGTTTTCTCGGGGTCGAGTCCTTCATGTGCCTGCGCGAAATAACCGACATGTAGACTCGCCCCAAGAATGACTTCCCCAGCCAGTGGTCGAATTTGACTTAGGATGGTCTTGAGGAATGTTGATTTACCCGCGCCGTTGGGCCCGATCAAGGCGGCACAGTCCAGCCGCCGGAGTTCGATGTCCGGTGCCGAGAAGAGGAATTTTTCGGGACGTTCGTCTTCGGCAGGGTAGCCCACTTTCAAATTCTTGGTGCGAATGACCAGATCTCCAGAGCGGTGCGTCGAGCGCAGATGCAGACCGAGGTCCGGCATATGACGCTGTGGGGGCCGCAGAGCACGTACGCGTCGCTCTGCCTCTTCTACACTGAACGGGCTGGTTGTGGTCTCCACGTCCAACTGCGACCAATTCATATGGACTACTGCGTCCATACCAACCTGTTCGATGGCTTGTACGATGCGGGTCAAGCGCCGCAGCTTACCTTTGGCTTGTTGCACGTTTTGTCCCGAGATATTTTTCTTGATGTACTCTACATCCTTCGTCAACTTCTCTCGCTCCGACTCAAAGACTTCCAAGCGGTGCTGCCAGCGGTTTTCGCGTTCTTGTAAATATGTCGTGTAATTGCCGCGATAATATTCCGCGCCGCTAATCGCCATCTCGAGCAAGGCATTGCAAGCATGGTCGAGAAAATAACGGTCGTGCGAGACGATGACGGCCGCGCCATCCCACTGGGAGAGATACCCCTCCAGCCATTCCACGGCGCTAATGTCCAGGTGATTGGTGGGTTCGTCGAGGAGCAAGATGTCGGGGTTGGATAAGAGCAGCCGCGCCAGATGGGCGCGCGTGCGCTGCCCACCCGAGAGATGATCGAGCGACATTTCAAAATCAGAGGGATCAAAGCCGAGACCTGTCAGCACCTGTTTGATGCGCACCTGATAGACATATCCGCCTCGGTGTTCGAAGTTGTGCTGCAATGTGCCATACCGATCCAACGCCTGTTCCCGTTTCGCAGGATCAGACATTTCACCCTCGAGTTTTTCTAATTCCTCCTGCATACGGATGAGGTCCGCGAACGGTTCGAGGCAGACGTCCCATAAGGAACCCGTCAGCTCGAAGTCTGCTTCCTGGGGGAGATAACCAATACGAAGGCTCCTGGCGCGCGTGACGGTACCAGAGGACGGTTCTTCCTGCCCGATCAGGATGCGCAGAAGCGTAGTCTTACCAATACCATTAGGACCGACAAGCGCAAGCCTTGCGCCTTTTGCTACAGAAAAGGATACATTGGCGAAGAGGTCTTCTGCGCCAAAAGCTTTAGAGAGGGAGGAAACGCTGATGAGAGACATAGATTGAGTGACCAGAACTCAGCAAGCAGTGAGCAATCCGATCCAAAAGAAAAGCCGATAGATTTTAACCTATCAGCGTTTTCTTGTCCGCTATTTTGGGAGGACACACGAAATTACTCTTCCTCTATATGTCCCTCTGGGATATGCCCGGGTTTTTCCTTCCCCAGTTCCAAAGAGCGTTGATATGCCGCCCAGATGGCACGTGAGAGTGCAGTGCGGAAGCCTGCCTTTTCGAGGTAATACAATGCCTCAGCGGATGTCCCACCAGGAGAGGTCACTTGATTACGCAAGGTTGCAGGGTGACGACCCGCCTGTTCATAGAAGGAGGCGGATCCTTTGATCGTCTGCAGCACTAATTGTTCCGCGATGCGGCGCGGGAATCCCATATGCACGCCCGCGTCGATGAGCGCTTCGGTGAAAAGAAACACATACGCGGGACCAGAGCCAGAAAGCGCCGTTGCCATATCCAGATAACTCTCATCTTCGACAAATACTTCCTCACCCAGCGCTCCTAAAATAGCTCGCGCCATTTCCTGTTGTTCTTCTGTGACTTCCTTTGATGCAGTCCAGACGGTGATTCCCTCCCCGATTTGACCGGGCGTGTTTGGCATCGAGCGCACGACGGCCTTATGTTTCAACCCGGTGCTAATCTTTTTAATGTTCGCTCCGGCGACAATGGAAAGAACCAGCGCATCAGAGCGGATGCCTTTGATCGCCTTCATCACTTCGCTGAGGCGCTGCGGCTTGACAGATAAAACCACGACGTCAGCATGAGCGGCGGAATCGGCATTATCGACCGAATTCTTGATCTTATACTTCCGACTCAAGTCTTCTCCGCGTTCCTCTCGTGGACCTGACGCAATGATATTTTCCGGTATGGCTAATTTCTTATGTAATAAGCCAGCCATCATCGCTTCTGCCATCACGCCAGGTCCGATAAAGGCAATCTTCTTGTTTAACATTACATCCTCCGTTGCTTATTCGTTATGGCATATATAAAACTATCACGTGGGGTGGCGGTGATATTGGGATGAAGAATATATTTTCGCAGAATCCCTTCGTATTGCATGCCAATAACTTCGCTTTGTCTTTCCGCGTGATAATGGATGGAAAACGTGTTTTGCCCTCCCAGGCGCGGATACAGCCATGCAGAAATTCTTGAGTTTGCCCGATTCGATGATGCGGATGCCAGGTGAGGTCACGCGTCACTTCTGGATCCTGCACCCAGCCGTCAAACATTGCGGGAGCATCGTCCAGGCGGGGTTTGCGCAGCAGGAGCCTTTCCGTCTTTAATGGTTCAGGCATCTTCATGACTTCATTATACTTCTGGCAAGCGCGGGCATACCAAAAAGGAATCGTTGTTCCCGCTCATTAAATGAAAACTTCCGAAGTGTATGCTTCGGAAGTTTTGTTTTAGCTGTAAGCCATGACCTCGACACGCTCTTTTTTCATCTGCCGCTTTTTCATTCTCGCGGAGAACATTCGATCCTGCCTATTGAGTGCCGATTCAATGATCAGCTTGAGAAACTTATGATGATCATACACCGGATCGTGAATCAAGCAGAAATCGGCGGAGCCAGGCTCATGGGGCGCATAGAAGATGCCGCAGTTCGGGTTGATCTCGAGCATATAGATCGTTCCATCCGCAGCCATGCGATAATCACAACGCGCATAGCCGTTGCCGTTCATTGCTTTGAACAGACGCGTCGTCTGCGCTCGAAGCACTTTTTCAATGCGCGCCTCGGTGACTGGAGCGACGCTCATCTTTTCATATTCGACCCACTTCATATTGTAGTGTTTGAATGACTCACCTTGTGGGAAGATAAATTCCACTGGCTTGAACGTGATGGGATTGTTCGGGTCGTCGGGATTTTCCGCGATGAGGCAGGTGAACTCACGCCCCTCGATGAATTCTTCGAGAAGGACGCGTCCGAACTCTTCAATCCCATGCTCTGCCTGCACCTTAAGTTGTTCCAGTGTTTCACAACGGGAGTCGCGTGTGATGCCTATACTTGCATATCCATGCGGCGGCTTGACGAGAATCGGAAAGCGCAGTTTCTTCGTCGCGCGTTCCACATCTTCCACACGGTCCAACATGAGCCAGCCGGGCGTTGGGACGTTTGCTTTCTTTGCATATGCCTTCATTTCCTGTCGTGAGGGATCGAAGAATTTCGAGTCTGCACCAGTAAATGCTACGCCTAATTTTTCCATAATCTGCACCAGACCAATGCCGGAAAGGGCATCATCAGGTGTGCCGTCACAGAGATTGAAGAAAACATCTACCCCTTCACTCAGAAGATCACGCAATTGCCTTTCTACGTTTTTTGGATGTACCTGATAATGCTTCCACTTGAATCCATTCATGTGCGCGGATGGATCATAGGGGACATCATTGGGATCAGGGATGCTTGATAATACACAGAGATACATGTCGAGTCCTTTTCTTTGATTCAAACAACCAAGTCAATCTGTGTTGCTGACGTATCAACTTGATTGTGTTGCATACTGTATCATTGATCAATGTTTTGTTGTTACAGGATTCATTGAATCACTTCCTTGAATCCATATAACTTTTTATATGCAACTTGGTTGATTGTATCTATTTATGAATATATGTAAAGGTTTTTGATAAACGATAAGTTTAAAATTTTGTTAGTAATTCATATGATGATCAATAAATAATTTTATTGTCATGTTGAATGATTGTGATCATCAATCATTATCTTATTAATGATTGATTGCACGTTGTATTTATTCTGTTATAGATATGATTTTATTTTTAAGATCTTACGCGTTCATTCACATGCCGAATCATTTTTGATTCCAAGATAAGAGGTAGAATTTATCAAGAGGACAACATGACACTTCATTCTGAAATCTTTGAACAACCGCAACGTCTTGCATCATTGCTTGCGAATCAAAAGCCGCTTGCTTTTGAAATTGCAAAAGCGATTCAATCCCGCAATGTGCAGTATGCCTTTCTTGCGGCGCGTGGCACTTCGGATAATGCAGGACGATATGCCAATTATCTGTGGGGCGCGCAGAATGGAATCCCCCTTGCTTTAGCAACGCCATCTTTATTTACCTATTATCAAAGCCCACCGCGTTTGAACGGTGCACTCGTTGTTGGTGTTTCCCAATCCGGACAATCGCCAGATATTGTCAGTGTGCTGGAAGAGGGACGCAAACAAAATTGTTTGACGCTTGCAATCACAAATCTCCCCGACTCGCCGCTCGCCAGAGCAGCAGATTTTGTACTCGATATTCAGGCAGGTCCTGAAAAAGCGGTTGCGGCGACCAAGACCTATACAGCTGAACTCATGGCAATTGCGATGATCTCCGCGGCGTTAAATGGTTCAGGGGCACTTTGGAATGAGCTTGCTTCTGTTCCCGGGTGGGCAGAGCAAGCTCTTGCTCTCGATTCCCGGATTGCGGAGATGACTCAGCGCTACCGATACATGAGTCGATGTGTGGTGCTGGGCCGTGGGTTTAATTATGCGACTGCCTTTGAATGGGCGTTGAAACTAAAAGAGCTGACCTACTTAATTGCGGAACCGTATTCCTCCGCGGACTTTCAGCACGGTCCCATCGCGATGGTGGAAGATGGATTCCCGGTGCTGGCTGTTGCTCCCCAAGGGAAGGTCTATGAGTCGATGCAGGATATGTTGACGCGTCTTCGAAAGGAAAGGGAGGCGGAGTTAGTTGTCATCTCAGATTCCCCGGAGGCGCTCGCGCTGGCGCAGTCGCCGATCCAACTCCCGCCGCAGATTCCTGAATGGCTGACTCCGTTAGTAAGTATTATCCCTGCTCAATTGTTTGCCTGTCACCTGACGGAGGTCAAGGGGTATGACACGGAATCCCCACGTAACATCACGAAGGTGACAGAGACGCAGTAAGTGTCACAACTGCGCTTCGATTTTGAATTGCTTGGCAATTCATGCCAGTGCAAGTATTGCGAACGTTTGCCGCGAAGCAATCTTCTATATAAAGTAATTTGTCTCGCTTGATCAGCATCCTCTATTCCAGAGGAGATTGCTTTCCGTCGGAACGCTTCGCAGTCGACGGAGAAGCGCCGTCTCGCAATGACACGATCCTTTTCGCCATCAAGATATCTGGTTTCCCTGTGCCGTTCGCATCTGGGACGACGCCTGTGATGACATATCCTAGCTTTTGATAGAACTCAAAAGGATGATTCTTTAGATTGCGTATATCGCGTATCTTTTCCCAGAGGTTTTCGTAAAGATCGACATTCGATAACGAAGTCATCTCGTCTTCGTCGTCGCTTCCTAACGTAATGGTCAGCCCACCTTTTAAACGGACTTGCACCTCGAAATCCTCCACCAGCGCCGTCCCAATCCCTTGTCCTTGCAGTGACGGCTGAACTGCCAGCGGATGAAGTTCCCAGACATTTCCGTCATACCCGGGGATTCCGCCTATGATTCCCTGCAAATTCCCCTGTTCGTTCAGCGCGACCCGGCAAATTCGTCCACTTTCGAGCATTTCGTGGACTTCTTCAAACCCTTCTTCCAGAGTCGGCCAGGCGGCGTGCCAGTGTTCGTGGAAGGCATCCACAAGCAATTGCGCGGCTTGTTGTATAAGAGAGTCATTATCGGGTGACAGGGTAATAATTTTCATTTTTCAAAAGTGCAGATTGTTGCAAGCCCGAATGGCGAAGCAATTTTCTCTTTGGGAGTATGTCGAACGATGGGAGATTGCTTCAAGCAGAGGAGCACTGCCCTCGCAATGACATTATTGCCAGAACTGAGGCAGATATTCTTTGTAGCTGGTCAGATAGTCATCTAATACTTTCCGCGCTACGCCGATATCTGTAATGACGGGATCGAGCAGGAGGCACTGCAATGCCTTTTCGCGGTTACCTTCCACGGCTGCGTCCACGCCGAGCTGCGCTACAACCGTTTCTCTTCGGCAGAGTTCCGCGATGGAGTCAGGCAGCGCGCCGACATGGACGGGATGAATCCCTGCGCCGTCGACGATGACGGGTGTTTCGACCGTTGCTCCATAGGGCAGGTTGGCTATCTGTCCCTGGTTAGGTAAATTCGCAGCCAGATGATAGTGTGTAGTCGCGCAGACCTGATTCTCAATCATCTCCAATGCGCCTTCCGAGTCTGTATGCAATAAATGCTCGATCGTTTGAAAACCGCCAGCCATTTCGTTAATATGATCAAGCCCAAAGTCGCGTATGCCTGCCATGACCTCCCAATCATACAGACGGATATTGTAGTATTCCCAGGGCTTGGTTTGGGCATCGCTTACCCAGGGCAGATACTCGCATAAATGAGTGTCTCCAGGCACAGGGCACCAGCCGAAGGCGGAGAACACATCCCTCGTAAGCGGCTCGAATTTGGTGTCCAATTCAAAGAAGCGCTTTCTGAATAATGGATACAGGTCTTCGCCTGTACGTTTATCATGAATGGAAAGCATCCAGGTGAAATGATTTAATCCTGCTGCGCGAATATCCACAAGCGGAACGATTTGCTGTTTCACACGATGCTGCCCAGACCATTGATCCACAGCGGCGTGCATACCTGTTAACTCTTCGGGTACTTCAATCTCGAGGTCTTTCGCGAGCGCGACACCCACCATGATATAGCCAATGTAAATTTGATGGCACAAGCCTACCGCTTTGATCTTGCTGTGACGATTGACTGCGTCACAAATGCGGATCATCGGGTTGGTGAAATTGATCAACCACGCGTCGGGACAGGCTTCTTCCATGTGATGCGCAATATGCATGATCGGACCGATATTGCGCGCGGCATGTGCGAAACCACCGGGTCCGCCATTCTCGGCATACGGCTGGCGCACACCATATTTCAGAGGAATCTCAAAATCCTGTTTCCATAGATTTTCACGCGCGCCGACTTCAATCGCGTTCACGACAAATCGACTACCAGGTAAAGCTTCTTCATGATCGGTGTGTGACGTGACAGTGAATTGCGCGTCCCACTCACGATTGAGTCGATCTGCCAGGTGGCTTACGATCGCGAGACTGTCTGCATTTCGATCGACTAAGGCGAGGGTGGCACCGCGTAATTTTTTTGAGCGCATGATCGCGGAAAGTGTGTTCTCACCGAAAGAGGCAGAGCCTGCGCCAATGACGGTGATCTTTGTGGATGGTGTCATGTACCAAGTTCTCCAGTTTCAAGTTTGATCTATCGAGTAACTTGATTTAACCACAGAAAGATGAATAAAAAAGACACGAGTTTGACTCACGTGTCTTTTATCGCTATTCTTTATTTTCGATCGTCTTATTCATTCTTCGATTTTCACTTCGGCGGTCATACCCCAGAATAGATTCTCGGGAGGTTTATTAAATCCAATCGTAACTTTAAATACAACATCACCTCCAACCGTGTCTGCCTTTGGCGAAATGGAAATGACCTTACCCGTAAATTCCTGACTCAAAGCTGCAATCGAGATGTTTACTGGCGCGTTGATTTTTATCTTCGGTATATCGCGTTCACGCAAATCTGTCGTTTCCAGTTGTAAGGTGTCTAACGTAGCGAGTGTGATCACGACTTGATGTTCCTGTACGAATTCGCCCGGTGCTACATCGACCGAAGCAACGTTCGCGTCAAAAGGCGCTACCAGGGTAGATTGCGCATGGCTGGCTTGTGCAAACTCAAGAGCCGCCTGTGCGCTTGCAGCTTCTGCATCGGCTTTTTGTCTCACTTCCGGTGGGACGACATCCCAGAACTTCTTCCCTTTGCGAATGTCCAGCACCCGTTTGTATCGCTGCAATTCTGCGTAGGATTGGCGGGAGCGGTACTCTTCCTGCGCGGCAAGGACGTTGTATTCCAGCTCAGGAGTGTTCAACGTCACAAGTGTTTGACCAACTGTGACGTATTCACCTTCCTTTACCGTCACTTCTTTGACAAGAGCAGACATGAGAAAGCTTAAGCGCGTGATCCGAGCAGGCACCACCACAGCCGAAGCAACAATGCCTCCACCCTCTGCGGCAAACACAGGGTGGGCGGAAAGAGCAAGGATGGCAAGCAATATAATGGATCCATAAAGTCTTTTCATTCCATTCTCCTGCTTAATCGGCAGTCTCAATCTGCACGTCCGCGCTCATGCCCCAGAGTAAGCCCTCGGGTTGGTCATCCAATTCGATGGTCACTTTGAATACCACATCGCCACCAAGCATAGTCGAGATTCGATCGACATCGATCACGGTGCCGGTGAACTCCTCCTCCAGTGCTTCAATGAATACATGGGCTGGTTGTCCAACCTGGATGCGCGTGACATCGCGTTCACTCAGATCGGTTGTTTCGATTCGGTAGGTGGAGAGATCACCTAACAGAATTACAACTTGCCCAGGCACGACCGTTTCTGCAGGGGCAGTATTTACGGAAACGATCGTCCCATCGAACGGCGCGATCAATTCATATTGAGAATCCAGGATTGCTTTCTCAGAATCAAGAAGCGCCTGCATCCGCGCAACGTCTGCCTCCGCGGATTCGATGTGCACCTCATCCAGCCCCAGTCGCTTCTGATAATTGTATTGCACCTGTGCCGCCAGCAGATTCGCCTCCGCCTCCCTGACGCGGGCTGCCTGGAGCGTGGTATCCAGCTTGACGAGGATTTGCCCTGCCGAGACTTTGTCGCCAACGTTTACCTCTACAGTTGTCACCTGTCCGACCGCTGAGAAGGAGAGTTGCGCATCTCTCACAGGGACAATCACGGCAGAGGCAGTGACTGAATCCTTGTCATCCACTTGTGGGTTTACTGTTGTATTATATTCATCCAACGAAATGGTTGGGATGGGGGTCGGGGTGGTTGCAAGGGAAGTGCAGGCGGAGAAGAACAGCACCGTCATCATTAGGAAAAGAATTGCAGGGAGTGCGCTGGGACGGCGGGAGAGAAAACTACAGCTCTTCCGCTCAACGCGAAGTGTTCTTAAGCATATGTTCTTCATTCTTACTCGATCTACGACTCTCCGTTGGTCTTGCTGTCATTTGTGATCAAGCCGTCTTGCAGGGTCACGACCCGCTTGGCATAGCCAATCACGCGTGGATCATGCGTGGCGAAGACAAACGTGACGCCTGTTTCTTGATTGAGGCGCTGCATGATGTCCATGATCTGTTTTCCATTCTCTGTATCGAGGTTGGCGGTAGGCTCGTCGGCGAGGATCAGCTTGGGATTTGTGGCAAGCGCCCGGGCAACGGCGACGCGCTGCTGCTGACCGCCGGAAAGCTGATCGGGACGGTGATGGGCGCGATCGCTGAGTCCGACCGCTTCCAGCATTTCATTGACGCGCTGCTTTCGGTCCGCGGCTTTCATCCCATTGAGAAGGAGAGGCATCTCGATATTTTCGTATGCTGTCAATGTCGGGATGAGCGCAAAGAACTGAAAGACAAATCCGATGGCATTCCTGCGCAGGTCGGCGCGCTGGTTGCGGTTAAGATGCGTAGCATTGGTCCCGTTGATGGATACGCTTCCCATCGTGGGCTGATCGAGCAGGCCGATGAGCTGCAGCAAAGTAGTCTTACCAGAACCCGACGGTCCGACAAGGGCGGTGAACTCACTATCTTCAATAGAGAGGCTCACGCCACGCAGGGCTTTGGTTTCCACTTCGCCGATCTTGAAGACGCGCGTGGCGTTGGTAACATTTGTAACTTCCATTTCAGGCTCCTAGTCCGTGTAGTGCTTCGACAGGTTCCAGTCGGGCAGCAAGCCTGGCAGGGTAGAGTGAAGCAATGAGGGTAATGATATAGGTGACAATCGTAAGAGTGATGGTGTTTTCCAGGGTAAGGTGGGCATAGATATGATCTTCGAAGAGCAGACCAGTTACGCCGTAATCGCCGATGTAAATCCCATAAATCGTGAAATAGGCAACCAACGCGCCGCCGATGAGTAACCCACCGATCACACCGCCCGTAGCCAGCAGCGCGGCTTCGGCGAGAAACTGTGCCATAATCCCGCGTCCTTTCATCCCGATGGCAGCCAGGATGCCGATCTCGCGCGTGCGTTCGAAGACAGCCATGACAAGCGTGTTCGTAACGACGGTTGCTGTGATTCCTAACACGACCAGATAAAACATGATCATGAACACGCCTGCAAAATCTTCGAACTGCGTGATAAGCGCATTTTGGTCGCGCCAGGTAAGAACCTTGAGGTTGGATGAGGTCAACGCCTGTGCCACGGGATTTGCCTGTTCCTGGTTTTGCAACATGACAAAGATCGTGCTGGCATGATTCTCGGTGGCGGTAAACGCCTGTGCCTTGGCGAGTGGCATGAACACCGTGTTTTCGTCATACGAGGGGATGTGGGTGGAATAAATGCCGCGAACCGCGAAGAGTTGTTCATCCACATCGCCATTGGATGTGGTCATCAGCAGGTTGATGTTGTCGTTGACCTTGAGCCCCAGCTTATCGGCGAGTGTCTGCCCAACAAGGACTCCTTCGCGGTCGTCCGCCTCAATGAATTGACCGTCGATCATCCCATTGCGAAAAGGCTGGTTCGCCTCCGAAGCTGGGTCGATACCGAGGATTTGGACACCTTTTGATTCGTCGCCCATGGTCAGGATGGCACTGGCAACTAAACGCGGCGTAGCAACTGTCACCTGAGGCAGGGATTTGAGCTTTTCTATCACTTGCTCCGGCTGTTCGATCAGGTCCTCCCATTTCAGACTGATCTTGTTTTCATCATACGAGGCAGCGTGGATTTGTAGATGACCGCTTTGGAGTTTGATGGAATTTTGCATCGAGCCGCGCATTTCTCCCTCCAGTACGGCAGCCATGAGGAGCAGCAACGCCATCCCGATGGCGACAGCAAGGGCGGAGAGCAGAGAACGGGTTTTGTTACGTCCGATATTCCGAAACGCTAACTTGAAAGTCTGATACATGGAAACCTTTAGCTTTTTCCTGTAGCCTGTAAAGGCAATGGGTATTTCAGCAAATAGATGGGAAGAAGTGTCATCCAAAGCAAGATGATCGTCAGAGAGATACGCTGTAATACTCCGGCATAATTCACCAGCCCCGGCACCTGGAGGAACCCTGCCATCGCGAAGAGGTACACAAGGATGAAGGTAACAGCTGTAAATTTTGAATAGACCGCCCAGTTGCGCCCTCCTTGATCGTCGAAGAGTCGCGCCATCACGAAACAGGCAAGAGGTAAACCAAAGACGAATGATGCAAAGAATATGTGAAGGACTCCAGTAAGAGTGGGTGGAAAACGGATTGCGGGCGTTCCCAGGGGATAACCGCTGATGGGATCCGTGTTAAAGAAGCCTGTACCCAGAAAACCGACTCCAACCCCGGCGATTAATATAGGTACCCACACAGCCTCACCCTCGGACTGAAACACCTTTCGCAACCCAGAGGCAAGAACAAGCGTCAAAATCCCTGTGACAAGGAAATTTGCAATTTGTGTCCAGCCCCATTCACCCAGAGAAAGGGAACTGATGGGATGCCGCGTGGGGTCATAATGGACGCGAGCGAGTCCCTCGATGAGCCAGGCAATTGTGAACAACGGACCAGCCAACGCGCCGCAAAAAAGCAAGGTTCTTGTTTTTCTATCCATATTCAAAGGTTATACGTGATGCAATGCCTCAGACGGTTCGCGCCGCGAGGCGATCATAGCGGGGAGGAGGGCGGCGAGCGCGGCAATGATCAGAATCGTGAGAGCGCGCCAGAATAGTTTGCTGACACCCAGCGTGGGGTAGATTTTTCCACTGATCAGCGCCATGTAATCTGTGACACCTGCAAACTGACTGTAATCCATACCGACCTGCATTAGACTGAGGTTGGTCAGCAGCCCGATGGCAACGCCTGCCAGCACACCGACTACACCGATCAAAGCGCCCTCGAGAATGAAGGTAGCCGCGATCTGGCGTGGCTTCAGCCCCATCGCGCCAAGCAGACCGATCTCACGGGTTCGCTCATAGATCGCCATCAGAAGGAGGTTCAGGATGCCAATGCCTGCAATCATCACGATTACAACACTGAAAATGTCCATGACGAGACTTTTCCTGCCGACGGCATTGCTCAGCTCGGGATAATTCTCTTCCCAGGATTCCACCTCATACCCGGGCAGGGCAGGAGCAAGCGCGGCGACTACACCGGACTCCAGACCCACGCGTTTCAATGTAATCTGCACTTCCGTAGATTGACCGCGCAGATTAAATAGACTCTGAGCCTCGGTGAGCGAAATGTAAGATGTCCCTTTTTCCATAGAAGGAATGCCGATATCATAAATACCGATGACGGTCATGGTGCGCTGGCGGTTCTGCTTAGTGATGTCGCTGCCGACCATCGTAATGCGGTCGCCAACATTAATCGCCAGAGCGTCGGCAAGGCCCTTGCCAAGGAGGATCGAATCTTCGTCAGTAGACTCCAGGTATCGACCATCCACAATGTGTTCTGCAATCAGGCTGACAGGTGCTTCGGCTTCCGGCTCGATACCGATGATCGTCATTGGGAAGGCGCCCTCGCGGTTACTGACCAGCCCACCGGTTTGGATGCGTCTCGCCGCGGCGATCACATCCGGGTGCGATAAGGCTGCTTTGACCACCCCCGCATCATTTGCCAGAGGTAGAAGCGGGTTGCTATCCACTTTTTCGCGGTAGCCCTCGGCGTGGACCTGTACATTCCCGCCGAGGACGCGCACCGCGTTCCCGGCGATGGCATCGTTGAAGCCGTCCATCAAACCGTCGTAGAACATCATCATGCCGAGGGAGAGTCCCATCGCCAGCACAATGATGACCGTACGACGGCGGTGACGCCAGATGTTGCGCCAGGCAAGGCGCAGATATAAAATCATTTGATTTCCTTTCAACTCTAACGGTTTTTTTCTTGCGAGAGTCAGCCCCGCTAAGATCTTATCGTTAACTAGGTCGTTACTCTTCTCGATAAACCTTTAGGGTTTGCTGACAAACTCCGATTCGGTCTTGCGTAAACCGTATTCCATGACGTACAGCAATTTATCGATCGTCTCCTGTGTCTTCGGCGAGCGCATCCATTTCAGCACGTTTTTTTGCTTGATGCCTTCATTCAGCACATAGGTGCTGATCGCATTGCTCCAGGTCTCCATAATCATGACAGCGAGCTTCACATCCACACTAGGATCCACTTCTCCGCGTGCAATGGCTTGTTCGATCATTTCCGTCAATGCTTTTTTGGTCTTTTCGCGATACCCGGCGAGATTCTGTCCGTAATAGAGACCTTCACCCAGCAGGACGCGCCAGGCGGCTTGGATCATGCGCGGATGCGAAAGACCAAATTCCATCCCGGTTTTGACCATCCAGTGAAAGAAGCGGAAAGTATCCATGTTATGGTCGGGTGGGGGCTTGTCCTTGAAAAATTCCTTTTCTTTTTGCTCGATCACGTCGAGCATGTGCATAAATACATCCTGCTTGTCTTCGAAGTACTGGTAAAAGCTTCCTTTGGCAATCCCACTGGTTTTGACGATACGATTTGTGGAAGCGTTCTCCAAGCCGTATTGCGCAAATTCTTCGACAGCCGCGTTGAAAATGGTCTCACGCTTTTCCTCGGGAAGGTTGAAAAAGGTAGGCTTAGGCATACAAATGTGACCTGGTGGTCATATGACCACCAGGTCACATTATAGGACGGATTCCCCTTTTGTCAATAGGAGTCGGAGTGACGAATGTCACCTGTTGTGGGATGTTATTCCGGCTCCAGCTCAGCCGGGACTTGTGGAGACTTCAAGACGCGGAACCTGCCCCATAGGGTTTTCAGCATTCGGCCTGCCCGCCAAAATGCGACAGCAGCCATCCCATGCGCAAGGACGGCAAACAATGGCGGAGTCTGAAATGTGTAATACGTCCAGCACTGTCGCGTGGTGCCCCACACTTCGAGATAATAACCCAGCCCTGTGCCTGCGACAAAGGTAAGCAGGGCAAAACGATAATCCATAGGCGTGAAAACGAGGAGGATACAGAGAATCAAGGCGAGCCAGGTAAAGGATTTATCGAATGTTGGAGCAACAAAAACCAACATGAGAGCCAGAAAGGGAACAAAGGTGAGCCAATAGAGAGCTTTGAAAACTTTTTCTCCTTTGTGTTCCGTCGTGACCTTCGCGGTTAAAAAAAACAGTACCCGCGTAATCCGATCTATCGAAAGAGATGCAATCGGCCAGGCGGGAATGATCCAGAGTGGAGGGCGCTCGGCGGTGTAATAATGCCATAAGTTTGTCTGTGTCCCCCAGGATTCGATCGCCAGCCCGCCGCAGATGCCGACGAAGACGATGAGCAGATCTGTTTTAAGATTTGCCCGAGCAATGATGGTAACCGACATAAACCCGAAAATGCCAATCAGCAGCCAGTCGATGTAACGCCACCACTGCCCGTTCCAGTCCACATAAGCGAAATACTCCACGGCGAGAGGCCACCAAATGTAAATGATGAGGAGGATCGTGAAGAAAAAACCACCCAGAAGGAGACTGCTGTCGCGAGTCCATAACTTTGGGAGCGCGATGCGGAGCGATGACATGGGCCGCATTATATCAGCGCGATTAAACAGAACGTTAGCCTAAGATTAATAAGGAGTAGGTTACATGTACCTTGCTTTTTTAT
>DASSBC010000043.1:0-26304 GCA_035699125.1 Anaerolineales bacterium | reverse complement strand
CTTTCTTTGCAAACTGCTGGTTCATTTTTTCTCCATTTGTAATTCATTCTACGAATCAAGTGCTAAAGATCGTAACCCAGAGAGCAACGACATCATATCTCTTTGTATGTGCGCCTAACTAGAGACTGGGCTGGCGGTGTCCATATAATAGGCTGGGTGGAAATTGTCATAATTGCCTCACGATTCATACCCTGTCAGCCGGAACAGCAAACAACTGACAAATTTTGTCATTCCAAGGTAATCCTATATCAAATTCGCATTGTTACATGCTTTGTTTGCGATGGATTCCCCTATCCCCCGATATGCGACATTTCCACCTTCGGTAAGGCGATCGTATTCTCCGAGCGGATCTCCGAGTAGCGGTCCGTGCGTTTGCCCCAGACTTGCGCGATCTTCTGGGAAATCTCTTCGTCGCTGGCGCCGCCGCGTAACAGGGCGCGAAAGTCATGCCCCTTGATGCCGAACAGGCAGGTATAGAGCTTGCCTTCGGCAGAGAGACGAGCGCGGGTGCAAGTGCGGCAGAAGGCTTGCGTCACCGAGGCGATCACGCCGATCTCGCCGCCCCCGTCTTTGTAGCGCCAGCGCTCCGCTACCTCGCCGGTGTAGTTTGGGTCGGCGGGCTCGAGCGGCATCTCCGCCGAAATGGTACGGACGATCTCTGCCGCAGGCAGCACGTCGTCCATGCGCCAGCCGTTGGTGTGACCCACGTCCATGTATTCGATGAAGCGCAGGATGTAACCCTTCTCGCGGAAGAAGCGCGCCATCGGCAGGATACTGTCCTCATTCAGACCGCGCTTGACCACCATGTTGACCTTGATCGGTCCCAGCCCGGCTTCCGCTGCGGCGTCCATCCCCTCCAGCACGTTGCTCACCGGGAAGTCCACATCGTTCATCTTTTTGAAGGTCTCGTCGTCCAGCGAATCGAGGCTGACGGTCACGCGCCGGAGTCCGGCGTCCTTGAGGGGACGCGCAAACCGCTTTAGCAGGGACCCGTTCGTCGTCAGGGTGAGATCGAGATCAGGGATCTCGCTGAGCATCGTCACCAGGCGAGGCAGATCTCGGCGGACGAGCGGCTCTCCACCCGTCAGGCGGATCTTGCCGACGCCGTGGCCGGCAAACAGCCTGGCAACCCGGGTAATCTCCTCGAAGGTCAGGATCTGGTCGCGGTGCAGGAACTGGTAATCAGACCCAAAGACCTCCTTGGGCATGCAGTAGACACAGCGGAAATTGCAGCGGTCGGTGACGGAGATCCGCAGGTCACGTAAGGGGCGGTCGAGGGTATCGTTAAGGGTCATAGTTTTCTCATTCGGGCGCGCGACGCTTCAGTGTGAGGAGCGTCTTTCATTATAACAAGTCTGCCGGTGCAGACGCCAATCCAGTTGACTTGGCTCATCAGCCATGCTATGATGTTCCTATTATTAGGGCTTTTTAAGGAGTTCGTGTATGGGTTTAAGTGTGGAATTTGTTTTTCGCATGATTGGTATGGTGATCGTCGGAATGCTGGGGTGGTCATTCGGGGGATGGGCAGCGAGGATCGAGCCGTTTCAACCCGGACAGGTCATGCTTTATCGAGTGGTTTTCGGTCTGGTGGGGGCTCTGGCAGGCCTGGTGCTCACGCCCTACGTCACCACCCGTCCAGCGCGCTGGATCCGCACCCGGCTGGCGCAGCTTTCGGCAGAGACGCTCTTTGCCGGTCTTACGGGTCTGATCATCGGCTTGCTCACGGCGGCTCTGCTCGCCTTCCCCTTTTCCCAACTCCCGCCGCCCTTCGGGCAGGTTCTGCCGTTTATCGGGGTGCTGGCATTTGCTTACTTTGGCGTGTCGCTGTTTGTGATGCGCCAGGGAGACTTGATGGGGCTGGTGAGCACGCTGAGTGGGCGCAACAACAGCGAGGGCGGCGGCTCCTCTTCCTCCTGGACAAACCTGAACCGGACAATCTTACTGGATACCAGCGTGATCATCGATGGGCGTGTGGCAGACATTGCCAAGACCGGCTTCCTGCCCGGCACCCTGTTGATTCCGCGCTTCGTGCTGAACGAGCTGCAATACATCGCCGATTCCCCCGATGGCTTACGCCGTCAGCGCGGACGGCGCGGCATGGAAGTGCTCGCAGAGCTGCAGAAATTGCCGAACATCCTGGTGCGTATCAGCGATATCAATGCCGAAGGCGTACGTGAAGTGGACGATAAGCTGGTAGTGCTGGCGCGGCAGTTGAAGTGTCCGATCCTGACGAATGACTACAACCTGAACCGGGTCGCCGAGCTGCAGGGTGTGACCATCCTGAACATCAACGAGCTGGCGAACGCCATCAAGTCTGTGGTGCTGCCGAGCGAGCACATGACCCTGAACATCTTCCAGGAAGGCAAGGAGTTTGGTCAGGGTGTGGGCTACATGGATGACGGCACCATGGTGGTGGTGGAAAACGGGCATGACTACATCGGCGAATACAAGGATGTGGTGGTTACCAAGGTCTTGCAGACCGCCGCCGGGCGCATGATCTTTGCCCGCGTGGAAGAAGATAACGGTAGGAAGAAGAAGTAAACTTAAACACGAAGGGCACACGAAGGTTTTGCTTTCGATTCCTTTGTGGTCTTCGTGTTCTTTGTGTTTAGCAAAGAGAAACCAATGATCCGTCTCTACAATACTCTTACTCGCAAGAAAGAAGACTTTCGAACCCTTGAGCCGAACCTGGTCAAGATGTATGTCTGTGGCGTCACAGTCTACAACGACGCGCATGTGGGTCATGCCATGTCGGCGCTGGTGTTTGACGTGATCCGCCGTTATTTGGAATATCGCGGCTTCAAGGTACAGCACGTCATGAACTACACCGATGTAGACGATAAGATCATTAACCGCGCCAACCAGCTCGGTGAAGACCCACTCAAGCTCTCGCAGCGCTACATCGAGGATTACACCAAAGATCTGGACAACTTAAACGTGCTGCCCGCCACATCCAACCCGCAGGTCAGCAGGACCATGCCGCTCATCATCCAGTTTATCGAGGGGCTGATCGAAAAAGGATATGCCTACGCGCCAGGGAACGGCGATGTCTATTTCCGTGTGACAAAAGACCAGGATTACGGCAAGCTTTCCGGGCGAAAGCTGGACGACATGCAGGCAGGGGCGCGTATCGAGGTCGGCGAAGCCAAGGAACACCCGATGGACTTCGCCCTGTGGAAAGCTGCCAAGCCCGGTGAGGTCTTCTGGGAGAGTCCCTGGGGACAGGGGCGCCCCGGCTGGCATATCGAATGCTCGGCAATGAACCTTGCCGAGCTCGGCGAGCAGATCGACATCCATGGTGGCGGCAACGACCTCATTTTTCCGCACCATGAGAACGAGATCGCCCAGACCGAATCCTACACAGGCAAGCCGTTTGCACGCTACTGGATCCACAATGGCATGTTACAACTTGGCGGCGAGAAGATGTCCAAGTCGCTGGGGAATATTGTCTCGATCAAGGATTTCCTCACGAAACGCGATGCAGATGTGATGCGTATGCTCGTGTTGAGCGGGAACTACCGCGCCCCGCTGATCTTCAATGAAGAGACGCAGGACGCCGCCGAGAAATCTCTCGAGCGGATCAAGTCTGCCTTCCGGGCAGCACCTGCTTCGGCAAAGGGACTCAACCCGGAAGCCGCCTCGGCGCTCGCCAACCAGACGGAAACGACACAGCAATCCTTCGTCGACGCGATGGATGATGACTTTAACACGCCGCTGGCTCTTGCCACGCTGTATGAGCTCGTCAAAGCAGTCAATACCGCGCGTGATAGTGGCGCGACCACTGAACAACTTCAGCCAGCGCAGGATACCTTGCGTGATCTGACCAGTGTACTGGGTTTGCGTTTGCAGGAAAAACAAGGCTCCGATGGCAAGACGGACAAATTTATTGACCTGCTTGTGGAAGTTCGCAGCGAAGTGCGCAAACAAAAGCTGTGGCAGCTCTCCGATTTGATTCGCAACCAGTTGAAGGAACTTGGTATTACACTGGAAGACACGAAAGAAGGAACGACTTGGCGCTGGGGTTGAGACTATCTAGGAGATATTAATGAGCGAAAGAATCATTCAAATCACAGAACTGGATCGAAAGCGTTTAATCGATCTAATCCTGGAGGCACAGTCCGGGGAATATCGGAAAAGCATTTACCTGGATCAAGTGCGCGGCGAATTAGAGCGCGCCCAGATCGTTGTCCCGCAGGATATCCCGGGTGACGTCATCACGATGAATTCCACGGTAGCGCTGACCGACCTGGATACCGGCGAAGAAGAAACCTATACACTGGTCTATCCTGAAAATGCGGATACGACTCAGGGCAAGGTGTCTATTCTGGCGCCCATTGGGACAGCCATGCTGGGGTACCGGGTGGGCGATGTGTTCGAGTGGGAGGTCCCGGCAGGCAAACGGCGGCTCAAGGTGGAGAAAATCCTGTATCAGCCGGAGGCGTCAGGCGATTACGACCTTTAAGAATCCCCATCAACGACTTAAAACATCCGAGTGCGATCAACTGCTCGGATGTTTTTCCTTAATCATTGATTGAGAATTCTCGGTCGCAGGCAAAAACGTCTCAGGAGGAGTTATCGTTATGCCTTGTCTCCGGCAGCACTAGAGGCAAATCCAGAAACGGGTGACTTACAACTTTCACTGGTAAACAATAAGCTTCCTGAATCAGATCAGCTTGCAACACGTCTTTGGGTGCTCCCATCGCTTTGATGTTCCCGGCGACCATGAGCGCGATACGGTCGGCATAATGGGCAGCCAGGTTAAGGTCATGCAATGCGACGAGCACGGCAAGATGGTCTCGGTGTGCGAGTTCATGGACCAGTTCGAGAATCCCCACCTGATATTGTAAATCCAGATGTGCGGTTGGTTCGTCGAGCAGCAGGATCGGTGTCGACTGGCATAATGCGCGCGCCAGCAGAATCCGCTGCTGCTCGCCGCCGGAAAGCTCGCCCACGCGCCGGTCGATGAAAGGCAACGCACTGACGCGCTGCAACGACTGACGGGCGATCTCTTCATCTTTTTGCGAAGGCTGACCCAGAAAACCAAGATGGGGCGTCCGCCCAAAAAGCACGGTTTCCCAGACTGTATAGGCAGGAGGCAGGGCAACCGCCTGTGGGACCGTGGCGATAGATTTCGCACGCTGGATAGTCGAGAGCGCGGCGAGATCCTCTCCGTTCGTATGAATCTGACCACTATAGGGAATCACACCACTCACCGCGCGGATCAGCGTGGATTTGCCCGCGCCGTTCGGTCCAATCAGCGCGAGAACTTCGCCGCTTTGCACATCGAAGGAAATATCATGCAGGACGCGGCGCAAGCCATAGAAGACGGAGAGGTTTTGGATTTTTAACATGTTAGAAAATCAAATACCAATATAGCGCAACTTCATCTGTGATTGGATCGATGGCTTTGTATAAATATGTATCGAAGCCGCGTAGCTCGAATCCACAGCTTTCATAGAGTTTGCACGCTGGAACATTAATATTTTGTGTTTCTAAAGTGATGCCAGGGAACTTTCTCTTCCTTGCCCACTTGATACATTGATAGATGAGGGCTCGACCTACACCCTGCCTACGATACTTTCTGTCAACGGCAAAATCATCGATGAGCGCGTAGCGATTCCAGTGTTCTGTGACTTTCACTTGCCCAGCAATTTCATCGTTTATATAAGCCAGGAAAACAATTTTTGTGGGATCATCTTTATATTCTGCAAAATCAGTGCGATACATACGGTATTCTTTTGTATGAGAAGGAACATCTACTATTGTGTAATTAATTCTTCCGCCTTCTGCATTTACCACTAATTTTGAATTCACAACAAGAGAACTATCGCAACGACCAAAGTCTAGTTGGTTGTCTTGGGTAATTTCATGAATTGTGATTTGCATAGTCTCTACTTAATCGTGGTTGGAATACCTGCCACCATGAATATAACGTTGTCCGCTTCACGCGCCAGGCGCTGGTTTGCCCAACCAAGCGCGTCGCGGTAGATACGTCCCATCTGATATGGCGGGACCAAACCCAATCCTACTTCATTCGAGATGATATACCATTCCTGGTCCTGGTCACGGATGGCTGCGATCAATGTTTCTGTTTCCTTTTGGACAGCTGTGAGAAAAGGCTTTTCATCCACACGGTCCTCCTTCACAAATTGCATCAGTAAGTTACTGACAAGTAAGGTAACACAATCCAGAATAACCACCTGCGATTTGATTTCCGGCACATGCATTGCGATATCACAGGGAATTTCAAGCGTCTCCCAATCGACGGGGCGCTCGAGCTGATGCTTTTGAATCCGCTGTTGCATCTCTTCGTCCAGTGCCTGCGCCGTGGCAAGAAAGGTGACTGGTTCGCCAGTCGCTTCTGCCAGGCGTTGCGCGTAAGAGGATTTACCACTGCGCGCGCCGCCCAGGATCAGAGTGATGTGTGATGTTTTATCAGCCTCCATTATGTTCCAATCAAAAAAGCTATCAGTACAACTGTCTCTACAATCTCAACGACCATACCAAGGACATCGCCCGTTATGCCACTAATACGTGCCTTCGCCAGCCAAAGAACGAATGCCGCGGCGCCTAGTCCCACGACAACGGATAGAACCCCGCGCGCGCCAAGCAGGATGGCAATTGCCAGCGGAATGATCGCGCCCCAGACGATAAAGGATCGACGAAACCCTGCTGCAAAGCCCGCGCCCATGCCTGAAGGACGCGCAAGAGGCAACATCGCCGCCGGAAGGATGCACCAGCGCGCAAGGCTTGCGGCAAGCAGGATACCAGGATTTGGAATCGCACTGAGCGCCGCGGCTTTGAGCATTAGAACGAGAACCAATCCAATCACGCCGAATGCACCCACATGCGGATCCTTCATGACCTCCAGCCTGCGTTCCGTCGTTGCGGTCATAAACAAGCCATCGCAGCAATCCGCCAGACCGTCAAGATGTAAACCGCCTGTAAGAAGGACCCAGACGATCAGCGTAAGGATACTCGCCACCAATGGAGAGAACACTTTGTTTGCACCTTCCCAGGCAAGCCACGTGGTTGCACCAATGACGAGTCCAACTAGTGGATACCAAACAGAAGCGCGTCCGCTGTCGCCCGCCGACCAGTCCTCGGGGAGGCGAATGGGAAGAGTCGTCATCAGACCAAAGGCGATGCGTAAGCTTCTCAAACCACAACCTTAGTGACCGTGGTGTCCTTTGTGTTTAAGCAATCATTCCTTATCACTTACACCTGCTTCTTTGAAGGTTGCCATTTCTCTTAAGATGCGCGTGGAGGCTTCGACCAGGTGAAACGCCAGCGCGGCGCCCGTCCCCTCCCCGAGGCGCATTTTCAGATCCAGCAGAGGCACGAGGTTCAAATGCTGAAGCATCGCTCGATGACCGATCTCCACAGACTGGTGTGCCGCGATTAAGTATTCGCGCACCCTGGGAGCCAGCCCTACAGCGATCATAGCAGCAGATGTTGAGATAAAGCCATCCAGGACAATCGGGATGCGCAGGCTCGCGGCGGCAATCATCACACCCGCCAGTCCAGCAATTTCCAGTCCACCGACTTTATGCAGAACATCCATCGCATCATTCGCGTTTGGCTGGTTCACTGCCACCGCCTGCTCGATCACCCTCCGCTTGCGTTCCAGGCTATCGTCATCGATCCCCGTCCCGCGCCCAACCAGCTGCGCTGCAGGCAGACCCATTATTACAGCGGCAATAGCAGAGGAGGGCGTGGTATTGCCAATCCCCATATCGCCAACCGCGATGATATCGAGCCCGCGCGAGACTTCTTCCTTCAGCACTTCTATCCCTACTTGAATGGCTTGTTCCGCTTCTTCGCGACTCATCGCCGGACCCCGCGCCAGATTCCGCGTTCCACACATCACCTTGCGCCGCAGCAGCCCGGGCAGGGACTCAAACTCTGTCCTGACACCGATATCCACGATGGTCACACGCGCACGCGCCTGGTGCGCCAGCACATTGATCGCCGCGCCGCCGCGCAGAAAATTCAAGACCATCTGGCGGGTCACGTCGGCAGGATACGCGCTCACACCTTCCAGCGTCACACCATGATCCGCCGCCATGACGATCACTGCTTTGCGCTCCACCGAAGGAAGTGGATCCGCTTTCATCCCCGCCAGCCGAATCGATAGTTCCTCCAGCCGCCCCAGGCTACCGCGCGGCTTGGTCAATGTATCCTGCCGGGCACGCGCGAAACTCATCGCGGCTTCATCGAGTGGCTGGATGGCTTTGATAGTATCTTCGAGATTCATGGCTTCACCAGTATCCCTGATTCTTCGCACGTCGCAGCACCCACAGGAAAAACGGCGCGCCCGCGATTGCCGTGACGATCCCGACCGGAAGTTCCTCCGGCGTAATAATAATTCGCGAGAGCACATCGGCAACCAGCAAGACGGACGCGCCTCCCAGAATGCTAAGAGGAATAATGCGGCGATAGTCCACGCCCCACCAGATGCGCACAATGTGCGGCACGATCAGCCCGACAAAACCGATGATGCCCGCAAAGGAAACTGCCGCGGCAGTAACGAGCGATGCCGCGACGATGATAATGAACTTCGCACGACGGACATTCAAGCCCATCTGGGTCGCCTGCTCGTCGCCAAACTGCAGCAGGTTGAGCGAGTATCCGGTCAGAATGAGCGCCGTCATGCCGATCGCGAGGTATGGTATCAGCGCCAGGGTGACATCCCAGCCAACCAGGCTCACACCACCCAGCATCCAGCCGATGGCGCGGCGGACTTCCCCGCTGGAACGCAGCATCAGGAATGAGGTCATGGAAACAGCAAAAGACGAAACCGCGACCCCAGCCAGGATCAGGTTTGTCGTGGGTACGGTTCTGCCGATCTGAGCGAATGAGTACACGAGATACACCGTCAGCAGGCTGGCAGCAAACGCTGCCATCGGGACTGTCATGAGGCCCAACTGCGTGTATGGCCATTCTATAGACATGGCAAGGATGGCACCCAGCCCCGCGCCCGACGCCACGCCGATCAAATACGGGTCCGCCAACGGGTTGCGGAACAATCCCTGATACGCCGCGCCGCTGCCCGCCAGCGCCGCGCCGATCAAAGCGATCAGCGCCGTGCGCGGCAGACGGATGTTCCAGAGGATCGTCCGAAACGTGTCGTTGTCCGATGTCCCATTGACCAGGCGCCACAGTTCAGCCGGCGGAATAAAGACAGACCCAATCGCCAGGCTGACGATGAGCATAAGAATTAATGCGAGCAGGGTGAGAATGAAGGGGTTGCGCATGGAGGGAGGAATACAAGTACACAGGTATACATGTATACCTGTGTACGCGTTTACTCTTTACTCAAACAACTCCGGTCGCAGCAGTTTCGCCAGTTCTTCCAGCGCATCCACCAGACGTGGACCCGGGCGGCTGACGAGGTCATCATTGAACGGGAGGATCTGTCCATTTTTCACCGCGCTCAGGTTTTCCCAGCCAGGGCGCTGCGCAACCGACTCGGGCGTTATACCATAACGAGCATTGCCCAAAATGATGAATGCCGGGTCCGCTGCCACGACCTGTTCGAGACTCAATTGAGGGTAGCCTTCCAGGTCGGAGGCAATATTGTAGCCGCCGGCACGGTCGATCAGCTGCGTGATGAAAGTGCCCTTTCCCGCTGTATAAGGCTTGGATGGATCCGTGGCATCCAGTTCATAAAAGACGCTGAAGCGGGAGCTGAGCGGAGCGATCTTTTCATCCACCGCCGCGACGCGCGCCTTGAGAGACGCGACCAAGGTGGCGGCTTCCTCTTCATGACCGGTCATCTGCGCGAGGAGTTCGAGGTTGCCATACATTTCTTCGAGAGTTGTTGGATTTTTCAGGTAATACACCGCCAAGCCGAGATCTTCAAGCTGTTTTACCTGCTCGGGTGTGTTGATCTCCGCCGCCAGAATCAGATCCGGCTCCAGGGAAACGATCAACTCCGTATTCAGCGCATCGAACGTGGAGCCGATATCGGTGACAGCTTTTGCTTCCTCCGGGAAATCGGAAAGCTCGTCGCGCCCGACAACCTGATTCCCCGCGCCGATGGCGAAGAGAATCTCCGTGTTGGAGGGAGCAAGCGAGACGATGCGCTGTGGGAAGCCGTTCAGAGCGACCTCACGACCAAGTCCATCGGTGAAGGTCAGATCCGCGGAAGCCGCGGTGGGCGTGGCTTGCGGCGCACAGGCTGCCAGCAAGGTGATCAATAAAGCGATTAATAAGAATTTTCGTAACATAGTTTTCTCCATCGATAGTAAGGAATCAAAATCCCCAGCCTGGGCTGGGGAGGTTGGAGAGGCAATCAGAGTTGACCGTCCTCCACCTCCTTTCCGCGAGAGTGTGGCAGAACCGATCAGAGCGGGCGACCTGACTTGTCCGAATGCCAATCGAATATACGAGGATCGACGTTCGAATTCACAGTTGCGCGACAGTGCCGGATTTACACCGACTTCGCCGCTGGCTGACCGTTTTATTTCTTCATATTTTATGCTGCGCGGCGGGTAAAGTCAATGACAGGATTTCTCGTGCGCAGATAAACAAGTGCCAGCATGACGAGAGATACGAGAATCAATGAAATGTTGCCCTCCCGTCCATACAGGAGCAGCGCAAATGTGGGAACCAGGTAACACAAAGACAGAGTGATTTTTTCGAGAGGGTTGCCCTGCACTATTAAAACCATAAACGGGACCAGCAGAAGAAGAAAATCATAGTTATAGAGGTAAGGGCTGACCAGCAATGTGATCAACAATGCCGTACTCAACAAGAAGGCTGGCGACCTCAAAAGAGAACGCGTGAAGTACAGCAGGACAATCAAAAGAACCATGAGAACCATCGTAATCCATGCGGCGCTTGTCAAGGAGCCGTCGAAGAACCCGCGTGACAGATATACAGGCAAGCTAGCACACTCCGAACAGGCAGAGACATTGCCTTCACTTTGATAGTTCAATAACATTGCCGGGTAGGAAACGATCCAGGCGGGGTCGGCAAGGAAACCGGTCAGGAACAGCATTGCACCAACTATAAGTATTGGTCGCAACAGACGTCGTCCAAACTCTCTTTTGTGATAGATTACCCATGCCAATGCCGCCAGTAAAATGAGAGCACCGACGTGCGGCTTGAAGGTCAGCAAGACCATGCCAAGAACGGTTTGGGTTATATGTTCGCGGCGCAGGGAATATATTAAGAGAGAGGTGCCTAGTAAGACGGGGAAGTCATATTGTCCAACGGAAAGCGCTCCGAGAACGGGCAAAAAGAACAATGAAAGAGGAAATGCGATTACCCTCCACAGTCCGGGCCAACCATCCGTCAGCAGCCAGATAGATAGAAAAAGCATTACGAGGTTCAGCTCGAACCACAACGTCGCCGCGGCTTTGGCAGGCATCATTCCCAGATACATGGTACTCAACGCATACCAGGGCGGGTACGGAAAACGCGCCAAGAAGAAATGTTCCGGCGGAATTCCCGCATGTTGCACGGCAAGCGCTTCCACCTGTTCCAGGTTGTAAATGGGAATACGATGAACCAGCGCCAGGTCCGTGTTGTAGATAGCGCTGAAATCGGAGTGAGCGGGAAGAGAAGTGGGGATATAAAGGGCAATGGAAAACAAGATTACTAGTAAGAATAAGAACGAAAGCAGAAAGAGGAGAGAACGCTTCATAACAAGAGAAAATTGTATCCTACCCGTGGAATTCTATGCTATGATGACAGAGACCTATGCAGGCGGCAAACCCTTCCCCTTTCAGCCGGGTACAGCAACAACTGACCACACGGCTTCCGCTGGTTTGGTTTTCACTTGCCTTTCTAGCGGGGATTGTTTTAGGCAGCCTGGTTTCTGTGCATCTTTGGATCTGGGTAGTCCTGTTCATTACGGCTGACCTGCTGATCATTATTTCACGAATCCTGTCCCGGCGGCACTCTTCGTTACCGTTTTTCCTTTCTCCGTTTGCCTTCGTCCTTCTCTTAGCCTTGTTCCTCGGCGCGGCGCGCTATCAAGCTTCCATCCCCAACTTCGATGCATTCCACATCGCCTTCTACAATGATCGTGATTATGACATCCTGGTTACGGGCACGGTCGCGGAACCGCCCGATTACCGAGACAATTACACCAACCTGCGGCTAAACGTCACCAGTGTGGACACGGGCGATGCCGAACTGCCTGCCGATGGACTGCTCCTGGCGCGCGTTTCCAATAATCTCACCTTCCATTATGGAGAGATCTTACGTCTGCGCGGCAGTCTTAAGACACCGCCTGAGAATGAAGATTTCTCTTATCGCGATTATCTTGCTGCGCAACATATCCATTCGTATATGTCCAGTGCCGAAGTGACAGTCCTGCCCGGCAGAGGCGGGAGTCCGGTATATATGGCGCTGTATGATTTCAAGGAAAGGGCACTTGCGAATATCTATCGCCTGTTTCCCGACCCGGAATCGTCTTTGATGGCGGGAATTCTACTGGGTGTGGATACCGGCCTCACGCAGGAATTACAGCAAGCGTTCAAGGACACAGGCACAGCCCATATCATCGCTATTTCCGGGTTTAACATCAGCATCATTGCAGGGTTATTTATAACGCTTTTCAGCCGTTTTGTTGGTTCGCGTCGAGGCACACTTCTGGCGATCATTGGAATCGTCTTTTACACCATCCTGGTGGGCGGCAGCGCGGCAGTGATTCGTGCGGCAATCATGGGCAGCCTCGCCCTGTTTGCAAAACAGGTGGGGCGACGTCAGGCAGCGTTGAATACATTGCTCGGCGTCGCGATGTTCATGTGCCTTTGGAATCCGCTTTATCTCTGGGACGTAGGGTTTCAACTTTCGTTCTTTGCGACACTGGGTCTGATTCTGTATGCAGATCCCTTTTCACAGTTTGCAAACAGCATCATCACAAGATATGTTCCCACCTCCACGGGGGAGAAGTTCGCTGCGCTTTTTTCTGAATTTGTGTTGCTGACGCTGGCGGCGCAAGTCACGACCATCCCGATCATGGCATACCATTTCCAGCGGATCTCGCTGGTTTCGTTTCTTGCCAATCCATTTATTCTCCCGGCGCAGCCTGCCGTAATGATCCTCGGCGGACTGGCAGTCCTGCTCAGTCTCGTCTGGTTTCCGCTTGGGCAGATTGCGGCGTGGGGCACCTGGCCCTTTGTCATCTATACGATCCGCATAGTGGAGCTATTCGACCGCGTTCCGCACGGCACGATATTTTTAGGGGAGCTATCCATTTGGTTCGTGATTCTCTTTTATGTCGTGCTTTTCGCAGTGACCTTTGGCGGCGCGCAAATCAAGGAGTGGTTCGAAGTTATGAAACAAGACCGGTCGAGAATTCCCGCAGGCACCGCTGTGATCGTCCTGCTACTGGCTTTGTTGCTTGTCTGGCGCGCGGCATCCACGATTCCAGATGGACACCTGCACATGACATTTTTAGATGTTGGTTCTGCGGACGCGGTGCTGATCAAAACACCAACCGGTAAATATGTCCTCATTAACGGCGGACCCAGCGTCACGACTCTTGCCGATGAGCTGGGGCGGCGTCTGCCTGCTTTCAATCGCAAGCTGGACTGGCTGATCGTCGCCGGGACAGACGAAGACGACGTAGCGGCGCTCCCGCGCGTGATCGAGCGTTATCCACCCGACGCCGTTTTATGGAGCGGAAATACACAAGCCTCGTTCTCCTCGGGTGTGTTGAACGAGTATTTTGCCGTGAGTGACATCAACGTATTGAACGCCGAGCCGGAACAAGTGCTGGAGCTAGGCGATGGCGCCACCCTGCGGGTGCTGACAACAGGTCCGCGTGGCGCGGTATTGCTGGTGGAATGGGGCAACTTCCGGGCAGTGCTGCCGATCGGGATAAGTTTCGAAGCGCTGGATGAGTTACGCAATGGCGCAGAAGTGGGTCCGGTGAGTCTGCTTTCTCTGGCGGATTCGGGGTATGTCGCATCCAACCCACCCGAATGGATCGCGACCCTCAACCCGGAACTGATTCTGCTCAGCGTCAGCGCCGCCGATCAAAACGGCATGCCCGATCGCGAAGTCCTCGAGTCGGTTGAGGATTACCAGCTCCTGCGCACCGATCAGAATGGCTGGATCGAAGTCACCACCGACGGCGAACGGATGTGGGTCAATGTGGAGCGCAAGAGTGAACGCACAAGCGATTCCCCATAGATGTTCATTCTGCCGTCGCTAAGGAATTCCTGAGACAAGCGGTACAATTGGAAAGTCGGGAAACCAAAGGAGCGTTGAACATGAACGAACTGAATATCACTTCCTCACAGATTCAGGGGGATGTGCCCGTGACCATTTTGCATTTGAGCGGTCACTTGCATGGAAATACAGAACCGGAACTGCTCGACCGCGCCAGCCAGGCGAAGGAAGATGGTTCAACGCATCTCCTGCTTGATCTTTCAGGCGTAGATGTACTCACCAGCGCCGGTCTGCGCGCCATCCACAATATTTTCAATCTGTTCACACCCGAACACGACCGGGCTCTCATAAATCGACACGGCGAGGAACCCTATAAATCCCCGTACTTTAAACTGGCGTGTCCAAATCCCAATGTGTATTACGTGTTGAACATTGCCGGATTTTTACAGAATATTCCGATCTACAACAATCTGGAAGAGGCTACGAACTCATTTGCTGCCTAGCTGATTCAAAGCGTTTACAAATGTTTCCACCATTTTCTCGATATTGATCTCTTCTTTTACAATCCGATAAGATTCCGCACCCATGCTTCGCAGACGCGCGACATCCGATAGCGCGTTTTTCATTGTGGAGAGAAGCGCATCAAAATCATCCGGCGGCACCTGCCAGCCATTCTCCTTTCGAACAAGATCATCCTGCGTGCCATCCCCCTGTGCCACGATCACCGGCAGCCCATAACTCATCGCCTCCTGGACGGCAAGCCCACCCGTCCCGGGCAGGACGAAGAGATCTGCTGCCAGGAAATAGGGTCTTAACTCATTGCCTTGCTTAACTCCGACAAACTCCGCGCCTGGGTAGATTCGTTTTGCAAGAGACTGGAGCGATTCACGCTCTGGGCCGTTCCCGACCAGGATGAGGCGTGGGTTTAAGTTGAGCTGCGCGCAAGCCTTCAGTAAAGCATCTACTCGTTTGCGAGCCTGGAAGCGACCAACGAAAAGAATGGTGGGGCGATCTATGCTCGATGGCCGATCGTCGGGAGGGAATTCCGGTGGCGGAGAGACAGCGTTATGCGCGACGAAAATCTTTTCCCGCGGGAAACCAAGCGCAGTGTACTCGTCCGCGCCGCGCCGGCTGTAGGCGATCATCGCATCGAATTGTTCGAGAAAGGAAACTCTTCGCCATCTTCGAAACCCGCGAACAGGAGGGGAGCCCAGTCCCCAGCCGATGACGGGTCGCCCCTGTTGGCGCATCCATTTCACTGCGGCTGGTGTGGAAAGATAGCGGGGGTTTGCCTCTACGATCAACGCATCCGGATTCCAGTGTTCGAGCCAGCGAAGCAGTCCAAGTTGATAACATAGATAGAAAGGGCCGTCGAAAAGATGCAGGTTCCTGCCCAGGTGATATTCGGCAGTCTGTAGTCGATCGGTCGTTGTAATCCCTTCACTGGGACGCGGCAAGCCCGTGAACAGACTCATACCTTTGTCACAGGCAGAAGCGAGCAGGCCGAAAAAAGATGCGCGGTACTTTGGAAGTACGCGCTGCTGAAGGGCGAGTCTGCCGGGGAAGCGGTTCATGGACGAGGTGCACATCGGGAAAGATGCACTCATTCAGGAATATGGGGAGCCTGCCACGTCGGCGATTTATGCACATGGACAACTTTCCATGTGCCGCTGCGTTTGACCAGCACCCGGCTTTCGTTGTGCGAGGCGACTTTGACGCCCTCTGGCGACGCCGTGCTGATCAACAGGGTGTAGCTTGCGATCGCAGTGTCTCCATAGTTTTGGATATGCAGGTTCGATAGGTCGAACCGGGTCTGGGATTTCGCTTTACCCTCCGCACCAAAGACTGTGCCGCGTTCCGCATTTGAGGTCATCATGAATTCATGAAAAGGAAGCCCGTCGATGCGGTGCGGGGTGATCCACCACTCGTAAAGAGTTAGGTCTTCGGCGGTGGTTTCCTGATAGGTCTGAATATCGTTTTCCTGAATGGATTGCAGATGTACTTTCAAAAATGTGATGATTTCTTCATTTGTCATACTGCCTCCTTCCACAAGCTTGCAAAGATTGGACCGAGTTGATTTCATCCTTGGGAAAGTCTTCGCAACGCTCAATCTATTAACAGCTTGAGATACTCATCTACCATTTTCTCGACATTAAATACAGTCTCTGCTCGCTCGCGCGCGGCGACTCGAAAGCGAGTCTGGTCATCCAGAACTTCTGCTGCCGCATCTGCCAGCGCAGGGATGTCCGGAGTCTCCAGCTTCCAGGGATTGGCGCCATAGGGGACAAGCCGCCCTGCATCTCCCTGGACAAGCTCCGAAAGGGAACCGGTATCAAAGCCGATGACAGGCAATCCGCAGGATAACGCTTCGATCACGGAGTTCGGACAGGGTGGGTTCACTTCCACAGAAAACAACAGGTGCGAGGAGCGCATTAACCACGGGATGTGCTCGCGGGGTACTGTGTCCATGAATTGAAGGCGAAACGCAGTTTGCGATTTCATTTTGTTTTTTGTCCGCGCATCGACTTGACCCGCGATCATTAATTCAATTCTGAATCGTTTCGCCAGTGCACCCGCAAGAGACATTGCATTGAAGAGCCCATAGTCTAACCCACCTGCCAGGCTTCCCTCTACAACAAGCAAACGAAAATGCCCAGCAGGTCGCTCGTGCAAACCATGCGGTGTATAACGATTGAGATCCGCCCCATTGAGGATCACTGAAGTGGAGGGCGCGCGCGCGCGGCGATACCAATCCTCCCACCAGTGTTTGACGAACTGACTCTGGTAGATCACATGGTCCGCCAGGCGCGAGCGAATGATGGATAGATTTCGGTTCCCATAGATCGCCCGGAGGGTATAACGCAGTCCCGACCAATGGATGCGATGAATCCAATTGATCCCATCCAGTCGCTGGACAATTCGTATCCCGCGCCGCCGCGCATTTCGCAAAGCGACGATATGCCGTGTCCCTGCCAGCACGAGAATCGCATCTGCTGGCTGCGAAGAGTCGTTCGTCACATCCACCCCGCGGGCGCGAAGTCCATCTTCAAACTTAAGCCGGAAGGAGGTCACGCCGCCAGGCCCTTCCACACGCGGCACGATGCAAATACGGGACATAGGGGTATTATACATTCGCGCCGAGCCGAGGGATAATCATCCCGTAGTCGCAGCGCGTTCGCGGCAAAAAAGCTTCCTTGACAAAAAATGGACTGATTCCTGGACTTCGACTTCGTTCGTCGCTAAGAGCACTCCTCATTTCGCTCAGCGCGAATAGATTTTTATGGTTAAATTGACCTGGAGGACCGCATGGCAAACCCTGACCCGGACTTTGTCTCATTTCTACGAGCGTATCCCACCTACCCGACCACAAGCTTGATCGACGAGCTACGCGCCAGTGAATATGCACGCCTCGACCTGGGCCGGCACATCTATTTAGATTACACCGGCGGTGGTCTATATGCTGAGTCGCAATTGCGCCGCCACAACAAGATGCTCTCGGAGCATGTGTTTGGAAATCCACACTCCGGCAACCCCACGTCACAGGCAGCAACTCAACTGGTGGAACATGCGCGTGAATATGTGCTGAAATTTTTCAACGCCGACCCGGAGGAATATCTCGCCATCTTCACGCCTAATGCCAGCGGCGCGTTAAAGCTGGTGGGCGAGTCGTATCCCTTTCCAAGGGGGCGTTATCTTCTGACGTTTGACAATCATAACTCGGTCAACGGCATCCGGGAGTTCGCGCACGCACGCGGAGCCGAGGTGACGTACATCCCGATCGCCCTGCCAGACATGCGTGTGGACGATGCCCAACTGGAACAGGAGTTAAGACGTCCATCAAAAAACGGTTCCAATCTTTTTGCCTATCCTGCCCAATCCAATTTTTCCTCCGTTAAACATCCCCTGGGCTGGATTGAGCGAGCGCACCGTCATGGTTGGGATGTCCTGCTGGATGCTGCGGCATTTGTCCCGACTAGCAAACTGGATCTCAGCGAAGTCAAGCCGGATTTCGTCACGATCTCGTTTTATAAAATGTTTGGCTACCCGACGGGCGTTGGTGCTTTGCTTGCCCGCAAAGAAGCGCTGGCAAACCTGCACCGTCCCTGGTTTGCAGGCGGGACGATCACGGTCGCGTCTGTGCAGGGCGACAAGTATTACCTGGCAGATGGCGCCTCTGCCTTCGAAGATGGCACGCTGGACTATCTGAATATCCCGGCTGTGGAGATCGGGTTGAAGCATCTGGAAATGATCGGCTATGATGTGATTGGCGAACGCGTCCACGCTCTGACGGGCTGGCTGCTGGACAACCTGACCTCGATGAAGCACAGCAATGGCGTGCCTCTCGCGCGCGTCTACGGTCCAACGAACATGGATGGACGCGGCGGCGCGGTGACCGTCAATTTTTACGATGAGAACAACCAGCCCTTGGACCATCGCTTCATCGAGCAAAAAGCCAATGAAGCTAACATCTCGCTGCGCACAGGCTGCTTCTGTAACCCGGGGGCAGGCGAAGTCGCGCTTGAAATTTCCCGCGTCGAACTGGATGTCTGTTTCACCCAGCCCGGGCACGAAGACCGCCTCACAATTGACGATTTCCGTCACTGTATCGATGGCAAATCCTCCGGCGCGGTGCGTATTTCGGTAGGTATGGTGACCAATTTCAGCGATATCCAGGGCTTATTAGCTTTCGCCCGGGGCTTGTTGACAGAATCTAATATAAATCTTACGGTGCGGACTTGACTCGAACTGCCATTCTGCGTATAATTTAGGAGTTGTATACAGAAAAAACGAGCAAAATATCGCAAGCGCTTGAGAAAATAGTCTCAAAGCGCTTGCATTTGTTTGTCTCTTGTACACGCTGTATAGAGACTGGCTCGAGTCGTAATTCTTCCTAGCGTTTAAGGAGAGGATCTGTGGAAACCAAGGGATTGACCGCACTTCGTATTAGTTTAGCCTCGCCAAGCACCATCCTTTCGTGGTCATATGGTGAGGTGTTGAAGCCCGAGACCATTAACTATCGCCGCCTGCGACCCGAGAAAGATGGTCTGTTCTGTGAAGCGATTTTTGGACCGCAGCGTGACTGGCAATGTTACTGCGGAAAATACAAGAACCCCCGTTATAAAGGTATCATCTGTGATAAGTGCGGCGTGGAAGTGACGCGTGCAGCGGTGCGCCGCGAGCGCATGGGGCATATCGCCCTCGCCACGCCTGTCGCCCATATCTGGTATACGCGCCGTATTCCCTCTTATCTGGGAATGCTGCTCGATATCTCGCGCCGCAATCTTGACCGCGTGTTGTACTTCGCACAATACATCGTAACCTATGTGGATGAAGAAGCCCGCAATAAAGCCCTCAAACGGCTTGAGGATGAGATCACCGTTTCAGAGCGCGAACAGGCGACAACTGTCAACTCGAAGATTGCAGAGGTCAAGACCAAGCGCGATCACACATTGAATGACTTGCGCCAGAAGAGCGCCAGCCTGGAGCAGGGTTATGATGAGGTCATCGCTGAAAAGCTGGACCCCGTGATCAAGGAAGGGCAGAAGCTCGAGAAGCTATTGCAGGGTCAGATGGGTGAAGCTGCCAAGAAGGCAGCGGTCTTTGAATTGACCAATGAGAAGATCCTGGACGCAGGCGACAAGGTCGCTGCCAAACACCTCACACAGGTACAGAAAATCGTCCAGAAACATCTTGAAACCATCGAAGGCGAAATGAAAGACCAGCGCGCCCGCGAGATGGAAGAGCTCAAAATGGAAATGGGCCGCGTCCGAGCCGATGCCGAGATGCAAATGGAGGCTCTCCGCTCTGAGCTCGAAGATCAGACCTCCGCTTCGTCCAACCAGTCCTCACGAATGCGCGACGAATTGCTGGAGCTGCGTCCCTTCATTTTCCTCAGCGAAAGCCGCTATCGCGAGCTCAAGCAGCGCTGGGGACAGGTCTTCCGCGCAGACATGGGCGCCGAGGCGTTCTATGACATTCTCGAACGGCTGGATCTTGACACACTGGGGAAGGAACTATGGCAGGAAGTTAGGACCACAAAGTCCAAGCAGAAGCGCAAGAAGGCGACCACCCGCTTGAAGGTCGTGGAAGCATTCCGCCGCTCGGGCAACCGCCCTGAGTGGATGATTCTCACCATCCTGCCTGTGATCCCGCCCGACCTGCGCCCGATGGTGCAGCTCGATGGTGGCCGCTTTGCGACTTCTGACTTGAACGACCTCTATCGCCGCGTGATCAACCGCAACAACCGTCTGAAGAGACTGCTCGAGCTCGGCGCGCCGGATGTCATCATCCGCAACGAGAAGCGCATGTTGCAGGAGGCTGTAGATAGCCTGATCGACAACTCACAGCGCGGTAAGGCACTCAGCCGCCGCGGTCGCCGTGAGCTGAAGTCATTGAGTGATATGCTCAAAGGCAAGAAGGGACGCTTCCGCCGCAACCTGCTTGGCAAGCGCGTGGACTACTCCGGTCGTTCCGTGATCGTGGTGGGTCCTCAACTTAAGTTGTATCAGTGCGGTCTGCCCAAGAGTATGGCTCTTGAGTTGTACCGTCCGTTTGTGATCGCACGCCTTGTGCAGAATAATTATGCCGCCAACGTCAAGGGCGCGCGCCGTCTCATCGAGCGCAACCGCCCCGAAGTCTGGGAAGCACTGGAAGGCGTGATCGGCGAACGACCGGTTCTCCTCAATCGTGCGCCGACCCTGCACCGTCTCGGCATCCAGGCGTTTGAGCCGATCCTGATCGAAGGCTCAGCTATTCAGCTTCACCCGCTGGTCACCACCGCCTTCAACGCGGACTTCGACGGCGACCAGATGGCTGTGCACGTCCCGCTTTCTCAGAAAGCGGTCAAGGAAGCGCGCGAGCTGATGCTGGCTTCCAAGAACCTGCTCAAGCCTGCCGACGGTGAGCCGATCATTTCCCCGTCCAAGGACATGGTGCTCGGTGTCTACTACCTCACGATGAAGCAGAAAGCCAATCACAAGGGCGATGGGCGCGCCTTCGCCGACATGGACGAAGTCGAAATGGCGTATATGCTGGGTCAGGTGGAAGTCCATTCGGAGATCAAGCTGCGCGCAGAAACCTGGTATGACGACAAGGGCGATCGCCTGTCTGAACCCGTGACCCGCATCATTGACACAACCGTTGGACGCGTGCTTTTCAATCGTATTTTGCCTCTGGAAGTTCAGTTCGTAAATGAAAAACTGGATAAAGGCGGCGTGAAAGATTTGATCGCTGAAGTGTATGAAATCTCCGGTCAGGAAACGACGACTGACGTTGCGGATGCAATCAAGACCCTGGGCTTTGAATATGCTATGAGATCTGGCACCACGCTTGCAGTTGCCGATATTTCCATCCCGCCGGAGCGCAAAGAGATCATCGAGGAATCGCTCAAAGCTGTGGAATTGGTCCAGCGCGATTTCCGCCGCGGTCTGCTGACCGAGCAGGAAAAGAACGAACGCGAGATCGAGATCTGGCAGGGCACCACTGACCGGGTTTCAGATGCTGTCAGGAAACACATGGACCCGGATGGCAATCTTTCCACGATGGCGTCTTCGGGCGCGACGAAAGGTGGTTTCTCCACCATTTCTCAGCTAGCGGGTATGCGCGGTCTCATGGCAGATCCGTCCGGACGCATCATTCCGATGCCGATCCGCTCGAACTTTCGCGAAGGTCTGACGGCACAGGAGTACTTCATCTCCACGCACGGCGCCCGCAAAGGTCTGGCAGATACCGCTCTGCGTACGGCAGATGCCGGTTATCTCACCCGCCGCCTCGTGGACATTGCCCAGGACATCATCATCAACGAACATGACTGCGGCACGCGCGACGGCGTATATATCCGCCGCCGTGATGACGTTGCCGGTCAGTCAATGAGTAACCGTCTCTACAGTCGCCTGCTTGCTGAAACCGTCATCGACCCGCAGACGGGTGAAGTAATCGGCGAATACAACGATGTTATCAATCAGGACCTTGCCCGCAAGATTGCAGCTTCCGGCGTGGCAGAAGTCAAAGTTCGTTCGGCGCTGACCTGCGAATTACAGCATGGAATCTGCGCCAAGTGCTATGGTCTCGACCTGGGACGCGGCACAATGGTGGACCTCGGTTCTGCTGTGGGTATCGTCGCTGCTCAATCCATTGGTGAGCCGGGCACACAGCTGACGCTGCGCACCTTCCATACCGGCGGTGTTGCTGCCCAAAGTGCAGACATCACCACAGGTCTCCCGCGCGTGGAAGAGCTTTTCGAAGCCCGCAAGCAGCCGAAAGGTGAAGCCGTCGTTGCAGAAATCAGCGGTACGCTGCGTATCGACCAATCAGAAAAATATGCTGACCTGCGCGAAGTGACCATCGAGCACAGTGAGCTTGTCAGCGACGAGTACAGCCTTCCCGAAGACTGGAAGTTCGCCGTCAAGGATGAGGCAGAGGTCAAAGCCGGTGACGTGCTGGCAACGCTGGATGAGGCAAAGATCGTCGCTCAGCATGCCGGGCGCGTCCGCGTAGAGAAGAAGGAACGAAAGGTTGTCGTCTCGTACGATCAAAAAGAGGCAACGACCTATGAAATACCGAACACCTCTCGCCTGCTCGTCAGGAACGGCGATAAGGTGGAAGCCGGTCAGCCACTGACAGAAGGCTCGCTCAACCCGCATCGAGTCTTGAAGATCCAGGGACGCGAAGCCTGCCAGATGTACCTCATGACCGAGGTACAGAAGGTGTATCGCTCGCAAGGGCAGAACATCCATGACAAGCACTTTGAGGTGATCATCCGCAAGATGATGAGCAAGGTCCAGGTCACTCGCCCGGGCGATACCAAGTTCCTGCCCGGTGATACGGTGGACCGCCTTGAGCTGCGCAAGCTCAACGAGCAGCTGCTGGCAGAAGGCAAACAGCCGGCGCGGTTCTCAGAAGTGCTGCTGGGTGTGACCAAGGCTTCCCTGAGCACCGACTCGTTCCTCTCCGCCTCCTCGTTCCAGCACACCATCAAGGTGCTGGCCGGCGCGGCGATCGGTTCTACAACCGACCCGCTCTTCGGCTTGAAGGAGAACGTGATCATCGGTAAGCTCATCCCCGCCGGGACGGGCTTTATCCACGGTCGCTTTGCGAATGAAGAAGGCGACGGCAACGGAAGCGGAAGTGCCTCGCAGTGGACGGAAATTTCATCCGACGCTACGGCGGCAGACTAAGTAAACAATCAAGGGCGACCCGTTCTCGGGTCGCCTTTTTGATTTAACCTCTTGTCATGTCGTTGCGAGAAGGGCGTTCTCCCCGACGAAGCAATCTCCTCTTACAAGACAATTTTTTCGATGGATTTCTTCGCACACCTTCCCTGGTCGGCGCCAGGGAAGAGCGCTCGCAACGACATATCTATCTGGGGAGGTTAGTGGATAAAATAGGTCTATGCCTCACCTACGACTATCCAAAAAACCAGAGGGACAGCCGACACGCGGGAAGACTGCCTCGAACCGTCTCCGCCGCGTCGACAACTTCATCTTGCTTTACGACCCATCCCTCCTCACACGGACCGATGGACTCTTCGCCCGCGCCCTGTTCGTGGACCTCGGCTACGGCTTCGACGCGCGCACCACGCTCGAAAGTGCCGCGCGTTTCCGGCGCATAAATCCAGAGTTACCCATTCTCGGTGTCGAGATCGACAAGGAACGCGTGGAAAATGCACTCCCATACGCAGATGACAAGACGTTTTTCCGGCTGGGCGGCTTCAACCTGCCATTGAAAGAAGGCGAGCATGTCCGCCTCATTCGTGCATTCAATGTCCTGCGTCAGTACGAGGAAAAGGGTTTCGCTCCCGCCTATGAACGGCTCACGCAGTATGTTTTGCCCGGCGGGTTAATGATCGAGGGCACGTCGAACCCGTTTGGGAGTATTTGGGTGGCGAATTTGGTGAGGAAACTAGAGACTGGAGGTTGGAGATTAGAGGCGCTTGTCTTCAGCACGAACTTCCGGATGGGGTTCGATATCCCGGATTTTCAGGCGGTGCTGCCGAAGAATTACATCCATCATGTGGTGCCGGGGGAGCCGATTTACGAGTTCTTCGAGGCGTGGAAGCAGTCCGCGGCGGAGACGGCTGCGATGAAAACCTATGGGTTGAGGCAATGGTTTATCCACTCTGCGGAGTCGTTGGCGCAGAAGGGATATAAGATCAATTTGCAGAAGAAGTTTTTAGCGAGGGGGTATTTGGTTTGGGAGTTATAAGTCTGTTTGAAATACAACAAACCAACCATTAAACGGGTGTTTAATCGAGAATACTCTGATCTGTTCCATGTCACTTTGTCCAAACACTAGCTTTACCTTTGAAGCAATATCGGCTGGTTCTTCTTCAAGTTGATACGGAACAACTAGATTAATCGTGTCATCTCTGATTTCCGGATACATTTTGGAGTTTAGGATGTTCCCTTCAGGTTTGACCTCGGTTAACACTCTAAATCTTAATTTCACTGATGCATTTTCAACACTTCTGACCTTGCTAAAGGTTTCCTGATCAGAGAATATAGAGCCTAAAGCATCCTTAACATCTTGTGGAATATCACTTCCTACAAGCTTTTCATCCAAAACCTGAGAGAATGACTTTTGAATCAGTTCTTTAATAGCTATTGTTTCAAAGAAACTACCGTGTACCAAACAGATCTTCTGACGTCCTTTTTTTCGGCCTCGTACTAAATAATAAACTTCCCGCTCTTCAAGCGAAAACACATCATCTCCTGCACTTTGCATTTGAAGAAAAATCGTACCACGTTCTGAGGAGATGATTTTTCTGATGTTTTTCTTTCCACTGGGAACTGTCGAATTAAATGATGCTACGTTATACGACTTACTATCCTTTAATTCGATTAACTCTCCACCCGTAAAGACAGAGCGTCTTTTATTCAATTTGATGGCTAAGTCAGGAAATATTCCTTTGTTGGCACAAGAAAGCATTCTTTTATCAAAGTTGAAATCACTTAGATTTGATATTTCGGAAAACAAAACTTTATTATCAATAAGATGCTTCCAGAAATGATAAATTGAATGCATTATTTATCCAAGAGAGATTGTTGTTTTTGTATTCTCTGCGTATATGGTTGTAATATCGATCCCTCGTTCCAAATTTCAGCCAAATTTTCCGTATAGATATAATCCTTGTAATACTTCTCGACACTATCCGCCTCGCGAATCTCTTCAATACGGCTTTTGATCATAGCTACATTCTTTGGATCTATCTCAATTCCAATACTATTTCTCCGTATTTGAGAAGCAGTCACGAGAGTAGTGCCTGTCCCTGCAAATGGATCGAAAACAGTATCATTGATTTGCGAGGAAGATAAGATGATTCTCAACAACAAAGCAATAGGAGATTGCTGTTTATGAAAGCGCTCACCATTTTCTAAACGGATTGCTTCATCACCTGCAAAATAGCCCGAAGTTAACTCTCGAATATCGTCCCAGATATCTGTCACATACACGCCATTTTCCCGCTCATACTTGTAATTTGCTGGCAAAGGAGGAGAAATACGCAAACGATTAAAAACGCGTGCTTTTTCGCCTTTGGTCGCATACGCGAGAATTTGATAGTGCTTACCAAACTTACCTGCAACTGGGACTGCCGATGTCTTCTTCTTCCAAATAATCAAATTTTGTAGAGTCCAACCACTTTCTTTAAGACACCTCAAAACTTCCTCGGTGTTCTTTTCGCGTTGCATAAAATAAATAGCACCGCCATTCGATGTGATATCGAAAATACCTCGGCAAACATTCTTCATCATCTTCCAATATTCTTCAAAAGACAACTTGTCATTGTGAAATGCATAATCTTTATTTTGATTGAAGGGAGGATCAAGGAAGGTTAAATCAACAAATTGTGAAATCAGATTTTTTTCCAGAATATCCAAACAGTTTCCTTCAAAAATTTTGTAATCTGTCATATTAGAACCTCTGAAAAGAGAGTATACAGCAACTTGTATGACGGAACAAGCTATCTTTACAAACTTATAATTTAGGGAATATGGGAACAATTCCCGCCTATAAAACGTCCATCCCATAAGAGGACCGTTCCGCGTTTTTGGGTTTCTAAGTCGCCTTGGATGACCGGAAGGAAATACGATGAACCTGCGAAAGTCAACTCCAATTCTTATATCTCTGAGTATCTTATTGCTCCTCACCCAGGCTTGTGTGCCCAACTTCCCC
>DASSBC010000042.1:0-124058 GCA_035699125.1 Anaerolineales bacterium | reverse complement strand
ACAACGCTATTACATGACGCTCACGCCTGCCAAAATGCAACACACCGCGCGAGCAAAACAACATCATGAAACAACCAGACTGATAGGTCTGAAACTTGAGCCAACACATCACACTCACACCCAGGCAGGCGGGCGCACGGAAGCACCTCACGATGGATCCACCGACTTCCAGTAAAAAAGAAAAAAGCGTTCCGTCTAACTAGGTCTTATGCGAAGGAGGTTCGTATAAAACTCCTGTGGAGGGTTTTATACGAAGTAACGTCGCTTAAGTACCTTTATATTTCTTATCCTGAAATTAGTATAGATGCCTCGCCTGTAGAAATCAAGGGTCATCCAGCTTCGGCAGCTATTAAATACCTTACAGTTACAATAAATACGGCTCGACCTTGCTTTGCAGGTCGAGCCATCTGATTCCACTCGTTACTAGGTTACTTCTTAGCGGTCAGGTCTTCCGTCTTCGCGGAGGCATTCGCCTTCACCGATGTCATTCCCTTGGGCACGCTGCGTGCGCTCGAATACATTTGGCTCTGCCCGATCACTTCACCGTTGGAGGCTTTGAGAACAAAATATTGCTTGCCGCTCTTCCCCGTGCGGACCTCGAAGTTCTTATCCTTGCCGGCATTCTGGCGCACCGATTTGATCCCATTCACAGCGCCGTCCCTGCTTGCATAGGTTTCGCTGGTCAATATCACTTGTCCGTTAGGCGCCTGGAGAGCGAACCGGAACTTGCCTTTCCCACTTTCCTTGAGAACGAATTTTGCAGCCATCACTTCCTCCTTTGAAACATGTTGGTTAACGGTTTGCAACGGTGAGGAAAGTATAACATGTCCACCCGGGATCGAAACACCCCCCACGACATGCAGAGAACGCCCGGGCAGGCACGCAGCATTCAGACAGTCGGATTGCGAGGAAACGGGCAGAGCGCAAACAAAGAGACGGCTCGACCCATGCGGGGTCGAGCCGTCTTACAGAGAGGGAAAGAGTCTGGGGCTTATGCCCGCTGGAACTCGATCAGGTCCTCGGGGTTGGCTTCGTTCCACATCTGCACGAGCTCCCCGGTGCTCTTGCCGGCGGTTCTCAAGCGGTCGCCGAGGGCGTTCAGTGAGCGGACGACTTCTGACGAAGGAAACCCGAACAGCGAACCGGCAAAATGAGTGTTCAACCGGGGAATCTGAAAAGTCACCGGAAATCTGTCATTTCCCAGTGAGGAAATTTGAAAAGCTAACCAGGGAATCAAGAATTCCCAGTAAGGAATCTCCTGTTTTCCTTATTGATTTAAACAAAAACATCATCATACCTTATGAAAAATATCATGATGTTTTTACAAAAAGATTGTGATGTTTTGTGGAACAGATCACGATGTCTTTCGAACTTTGCGGCGAAGTCTTTCGAACTTCACCCCGGCGAGCGCATATTTGAAGCGTTTACCCGGGTTAAAGCGCGGGAGCAGGGTCGTGATCAAATCACCACGTACTCTGGAAACGTCTTCCACACCCTCGGCACTGAAGCGCAGCCAGAAATTGCCGAAATCTCCAAGCTCCACAATGTTGCCATGCGCCAGCTCATCGGGAATGATGGTGAGCAGGAGTTCTATGGCAGCCATGATGTCGGCTGTGGTCATGGTAGACATATCACTTGCCCGTTCGGCAAGCTGGCGCAGGCTCACCCTGCCCGTAGATTGGATGGAGGGATAATGCTTCTTCGGCGCTTCGCTGTGGCCGGGTCTGCCCCGTTCGACGATGTTGAATTTGACGGTCATGGAAAACTCCTGTCAGAGAAAGGTGTGCAGGAAGAATTTTACAGGCAGGCGACCGATATTCAGTTTTCAGGTTTGAAGGGTGGATGTACAGTTATGAAGGGACCCACTCTGCCTCCCGTGCAAGGGGAGGCACCACGAAGCGGTGGGGGTCTAAATATCCCGGCGATTAAATGTGCTGACGGCAATCGCAAACACGACTACAAGGTAGAGGATGGCATACAGGACCATTAATAGACTGGGGGCAGAAAACGCTCCAAACGGAGACATCCCCAGTGAGCTCGCCAGAGGGGTCTGCATCTCAAAGGCAGCTCGCCGCCAGAGCGCCTCGGTGGGAACGATGAGACTGGAGACGATGCCGATCTGTACCGCCGCCGGAATGCTGGCTAAGGTACCGATTTGCTCGATCCAGCCGCCCAGGAATGCCAGCCCGTAGAGACCAAACACCATGCCCCCGGTGGCGAGCGCCGGCATGGCACTGGAACCTGCCAGGGAGATCGTCATGACCAGCAGGGATTCCAGGTAGATCAGCGACAGCCCCGTCAGCATGTTTCGAGGAATATAATCGGACTGGAGGAACACAATCAGGATCACCCCTCCAGACATCAATATGGCATATAAGCCAAGGAGCCCGGCAAACCCCAGCCATTTCCCGAAGACCACATCCGAGCGACGGACCGGTTTGGTGAGGATCGTCTGAATGGACCCGGAATTGATCTCACCTGCCAGCGTATCGGCGCCGAGAAGCGCTCCCATGGCGACGGACAAAAACGTCACGGCATACAAGCCTGCCATCAGCAGAAAGTTGGACATTTCTGTCCGCATGATATTCTGGTAGGCAGCGCCCCCTTCTGCAAAGGTCTCTCTTTGGATCTCCGTAGAGATCAGGTAAGCGCCAATGGAGAAGAGGATCAGAAAAAGAATCCCCAGCACCAGCCCGGTCAGAACAATGCGCCGGCGGATGGCTTCCTGGAACGTCATACGCGCCAGCACGGAAATGCTTTTCATAACCCGCCATCCTCTCCGACTGTTTCGATAAAGATCTCTTCCAGGGATATGCGATTGGGCGTGATCGCATACACCTCCGCATTCTGCGCCACCAGATAGCGTGTGATCTCGGGCAAAGCCTGTTCCTGTTGAAGTGTCATCACCAGCTGCCCGTCGTTCGACTGAATGTTTTCGCCCCAGCGTGCAAGTCCATGGATCGCTTCCGGCGTCAGACCAGAAGCGCGAATAGTGACACGCGACATATTTCTTTCGAGTGACTCCATTTCGATCGTACGTATCACTTCGCCATGGCTGATAAACGCCACCCGGTCGCAGGTGACTTCGATCTCGCTCAGCAGGTGAGAGTTCAGGAAGACGCAGGTGCCCCCTTCCTTCAATTCACGGATGATGTCGCGTACCAGCCGCCTCCCCACCGGGTCGAGACCGGAGGTTGGCTCATCCAGAAAGACCAGGGCAGGGCGATTCAATAGTGCCTGTGCCAGTCCTACACGCTGGAGCATGCCTTTGGAAAACGTGCGCAATAATTTATTCCCGAAGGGGGAAAGCCCCACCCGCTCGAGCAGCTCCTCCCGGCGGGTCTGCAGATCGCGGGCGTCCATGCCCAGTAATTGACCGTGCAGCAGAAGGAATTCGCGGGCGGTCAGCCAATCCTGGAAGCGGAAGTGCTCAGGCAGAAACCCCACCCGGGCGCGTGTCGGGAGATCGCCAATGGGAGCGCCAAGTAATGAGGCGCTTCCGGATGTTGGTGCAACCAGCCCCAACAGCATTTTCATGGAGGTCGTTTTCCCGGCGCCGTTGGGTCCCAGGAAACCGAACACCTCACCCTGCTCCACTTGCAGGGTGAGGCCTTTCACAGCGGCTCGGTCGCCGAATACTTTTCGTAATTCTTCCGTTTTGATCGCAGGGATAGACACGGTTATGTCTCTCTTATGTCATTGCGAGGCGGCTTTTCCCGAAGCAATCTCCTCATCGGGGATGATGATTTCAAGGAACGGGAGATTGGTCGGGGCGCTACGCGCAGCCTCGCAATGACCTGGTTTGTCTACGGCAGTGAATTTGCCATCTCAAGCGCCTGCCCGGAATTGCTGCCTCGGCCACTGATGGCATAGATGATCCCATCCTTGACCCAGAATAGGGCGAACGTTGAAGGTTCCCCTTCCCTGGACTCACGCTTGATGAGCGTACCGGTGACGCCATCTACGGTGACCTGTTCATAATCCGCTGCATTGCTCGGGATCGGCACAACCAGGGTCGATGTCCAATCGACTGTACTCGTGAAGGCAGCCGCTTCTTCGGCGGTCATGCCGGTGAACTCCAGCCCGATCTGGGCAAGCTGATTGATGTCCAGGTCCGCCGGTGCATTGACGCTGGGGCTGGGGATCTGGGCAAGGATAACACAATCGGGATAGCGGCTCTCTGTGTCTTCACGCTCCGAGTCGTCTGTCTTAGGCTTCGGGCAGGTGCCATACGCTGCACTAACGGAGGATGGGATGGTCACCGAAATATCTGCGCCATCCACCGACTCGGGCAGGACAAGATCGCCGCGCCCGGCTTCCTCAAGCAGCGCCTGTGCCTTTGCCCGGTCTACGGTCATCGCAAACGCCGCGCTATCGATGACGTAAATCTGCGAGGGCGTGAGAGACTGCGGCAGGCGCACGTTGAAACCAGATAGCTGGCTTGCCTGGGCTGCATCCGCCGCTTCGACAGGGTCGCCTGGTTCGTCCGTGATGTTCACGGAATTCGAGATCAGCTCGGTGAACTGGTTACCCAGGACGCCGTCACCGGTTAATTGCTCCAGCCCGGTAAAGTCCACCGAAACGACAGCCACCTGCTGTACGCGGAAGAGGTTCAACAACTCACCTGCCAGAGCGCGTGTGCCCGGGAATGCCAGGATCAATGCCAGTATCACAAGGGCAGCGGTTCCGAAACGGATCACCGGAAACGCAAACATTTTTTTGAACATAGAAGTCTCCTTTTTTATCAATATACGTTGAGAGAATCGATTCCAAGCCTTTTGAGGATCTGGAACCTGCTCGTTGGTACGAGCTAGAAACGAAAGTCGGCGTGCAACGTTCATGCTTTCTGCCTGTAGATGGTGCTGGCGAGCCTGACAACTGTTACAGCCCTCGAGGTGCTGTAACAGTCCGGCATCCAGCTCGCCATCAAGGGCGGCACGTAATTCGCCATCTGTGAGGTGTTTTCTCATCGTTCCTCCTGAGTGAGCGCCTGGTAATGTTTTTCAAATTCACGCTCGGCACGCACAAGCAAAGGACCAATCGACGTGGGCGCCAGGTCGAGAGCTTTAGCGATCTCCTTATACGAGGAGCCCGCGTAACGCAGGATAAGAAGTTGTGACTGCCGCTCACTCATTTTTGCCAGGGCGAGTCGCGCCAGGCGATTCTCCTCGTTGCGTGCCATAATTTCTGCTGGACTGTCTGCAGCTTCCTCCAGCGCGTACTTTCCGGCCGTCATCTCGTAGTGTTCCCGGCGCTTCCAGCCGCGGATGGAATGCAAACCGAGATTGGTCGCGACCCGACGGAGCCAGCCGCCTCGATTAAGCCCCTCCTGCTCCTTCGGACCTTTTTGATATAAGCGGACAAAGGTCTCCAGGGCGAGATCTTCTGCTTCTGCCGGGTCTCCGACCAGGCGGCATAGGAGGCGATACACGGGCGCCCAATGTTCCAGGAACAGAGCTTCAAATTCAGTAGAGACCCTGTCACTGCGCACCAGGGCAGGTGTTGATTCTGTTTGAGTCTTCTCAACGACGTCAGTTTTGAGATTCTTCATCAAATCAATCATACTCTTGGAAGTTTTATTTCTCTCACTCAGTTCTATCTTTTCCTATCAACTTAATCCCGCCCGGGCACCAAATGAGACAAGCTCCTACATTTCCTTGTTGACTCTTCTCCGCATTTTCTGTATACTCTGAAAACGCTTTCTGAAAACGTTTTCAAACTATCCCCTGCAGAATGCCCAAAAGCCGCCCGCCCACGATTGCCGATGTCGCCCGCCACGCGGATGTTTCCATTGCCACGGTGAGCCGTGTGCTGAACGGTACAACGCCCGTCCAGGAGGATAAGGCGGATCGGGTACGGCTGGCGATGGAAGAGCTGCAATTCGTTCCTCGCCACGCGGCACGGGTTTTGGCGAGCAAACGGACGAATACCATCGGTTTGCTTTTGCCTGAGATCAGTGGGGCGTTTTTCTCGCCGATGCTAAAGGGCATCGAAGCAGCTGCGCATGAGGCGGGCTACGACCTTCTCGTCCATTCGACGCAGCAGGTGAAGACGGCGCGTCGAAAGCTGGGCGAGCAAAACACAGATGGTCTATTGATCTTCACCAACAGCCTCGCGCCCGAAGAGCTGCACCGCCTGCACAGCTTCAACTTCCCGATCGTCCTGTTACATCAGATCCCTCCCGATTCTTTGGATATCCCCGTCATCGCCATTGAGAACAAGGACGGCGCTGCCATGCTCATCAACCATCTGATCGAGGTGCATGGGCGGCGCCGGATTGTTTACCTGCGCGGTCCTGAGGGACACGAGGACTCCGTCTGGCGGGAACGCGGGTATCGGGAAGCGCTCGAAGCACACAGCATCGAATTTGATTCGCATCTCATCGCCTCTGGCGGATTCGATGATGAAGAAGCCTTCGCCGCTATCCAGGGACTTCTCGCAGCGGGAATCGACTTTGACGCGGTCTTTGCCGGCGATGACGACGCCGCCATCGGCGCGATGCGCGCTCTCAAATTGGCGGGACATCGCGTCCCTCCCGATATATCCGTCGTCGGTTTCGACGATGTCCCTTTTGCCCGTTACCTCTCCCCGGCTCTCACAACCGTCCGCGCGCCGATCGAACAGGTGGGGCGCGAAGCCGTGCGACAGCTGACGCGCCTGATGGACGGCGACCACGCAGACGCGTTGACCCTGATGCGCACCGAACTGGTCATCCGTGAGTCGTGCGGCTGCCAGGTATCAGCCTCTGCTGCACAAAAAGAGTTTTCGTCCGCAGGAGGTGAAACGTCCTACAATGAATCTCGTTGACGTAAACCCGAATCAACTGTTTTATTTCCGGAGGAGAAAATGAAAAACAATCTGTTCAAAGCCCTGACGCTGATCCTGCTGGTTTCCATCTTCCTGTCCGGCTGCGGAGGAAACGTGGCGGCGACTCAGGCACCGGCGGAAAAGGTCAAAGTAGTCATCTTCGTCGGCATGGGAACGGGTACGGATCCCGATCAGGTGGAAGCACAAAACCAGTTGGCAGAGAAATTCAACTCCACGCACGACGATATCGAAATCGAGTTTTTGATCGTGCCGCATGAAGAATATGCCACACGCTACCTGGCAATGCTGTCCGGCGGCAATGCACCGCAACTGGTGGGACCCAATGGCGTTTCCACCGTCGCGGAATTCTTCGATACATGGGAAGATATCACGCCGTACATTGAGGCAGATAAGCTCGACCTGAGCGATTTCTACGGTCCAGCCGTGGAGCTGAATCAATATCCAGACAAGAACACTGGCTTACCGCTGGGGTTATATCCATCCTATCTGTACTATAACAAAGACCTGTTCGACGCTGCGGGTCTCGACTATCCTACGCACGATTTCGAAGACACATCCTGGAATATGGATAAGCTGCGCGAAGTTGCCATGCAGCTTACGCTCGACGCGAACGGCAAAAACGCGACGGATCCGGATTTTGATCCCGAAAATATTGTGCAATACGGCTATGATGATTCGTGGGATGGGATGCGCGCGACCCTGGCAGATTGGGGCGCCGAGAATGTGGGCCGCCCGACGACCTCTGACTATAAAACAGCTGTTGCAAATTCTCCCGAATGGGTACAGGGCTTGCAATGGATGAGTGACGGCGTCTGGAAGGATCACTTCATTGGCAGCGCAGAAGTTCAGGCAGGACGCGATTCAGCAGGCGTGGATCCCTTTGGACCCGGCACAACCGCCATGTTCTACAGCTACACCTGGTTCCTGGCAGAGGGGTTGCATGATCTTTCGTTCTCGGCAGATATCGCGCCCTTCCCCTATAATCCAAAAGGAGAGCGCATCGCCCGCATCGACGCGGACAATTTCACCATCCCCAAGGATGCCGAACATAAACAGGAAGCCTGGGAAGTGATGAAGTGGCTGACTTCGCCAGAGATCATCGTCGATGTCTGCCGTATCTATGGATGCATCCCGGCACGTAAATCGGTGCAGGAAAATTTCCTCGAGACTCTCCAAACGGATTATCCCGGCATTGACTATGACGTCATCTTCAAATCCATTGACTATCTCGATAAGCCCAATCATGAAGAGTGGATTCCCGAATGGGGCAAGATCGAAGATGCCCTGAACAATGGACTTTCGATCATGTATTCGGGCGAGGAAAAAGACGCAGCAAAAATATTGGACGATTCCAACGCGGAAGTACAAAAAATATTAGATGACTATTGGGCTGCCAATCCATAAATCAATGTAAAGTCCGGGTAGCACAAGCCCTATGCGGCTTGTGCTACCCGGTTCCTGCTCCGTTCTCGAAAGGAAAAGATGATGCAATCAACGATTAAGCCTTCTCGCTTCAGCCTGGCTCGCCGTGAATCGCTCTGGGCTTATGCCTTCATCACGCCCTGGATTCTGGGTTTCCTGATTTTCACGGTGGGACCTATGCTGGCATCCCTGTTCTTTTCCTTTACATCCTACGACATCGTCAATCCGCCGCGCTGGATCGGACTCACGAATTACACGACTTTGATTCACGATGAACTTTTTTGGCATTCCCTGGGGGTCACTTTTAAATATGCTGTGATCGCCCTGCCTCTCGGGTTGGTGTTTAGCTATCTTGTGGCGGTATTGCTCAATCAAAACGTGAGAGGGATCAACGTTTGGCGTACGATCTACTTTATCCCGTCCGTGATTGCAGGCGTTGCGGTCGCGCTGCTATGGGCGCGTATCTTTGATCCCAAATTCGGCATACTCAACCCGCTGCTGGAACGCATCGGTATCCAGGGTCCCGGCTGGCTCTCCGATCCGCAATGGGCTGTCCCGGCGCTGGTGATTATGAGTCTATGGAGTGTGGGAGGCAACATCATTATTTATTTGGCGGGCTTGCAGGGTGTCCCCACAGATTTATATGATGCAGCTAAAGTGGATGGGGCGACCGCCTGGCAGCGTTTCCGTCATGTGACCTTGCCGATGACGACACCCGTCATTTTTTATAATCTCATTCTGGGGTTGATCGGAACGTTTCAGTATTTTACCGAAGTGTATGTACTCACGAATGGTTCAGGTAACCCTGCCCGCGCCACACTATTTTACAATCTCTATCTCTACCAAAACGCGTTCCGGTATTTTCATATGGGATATGCTTCCACCATGGCGTGGGTGCTGTTCCTGATCGTGCTTGGGTTTACGCTGTTGATTTTCCGCTCCTCCGAAACCTGGGTCTATTATGAAGGTCAGTTGAGAGGCCGCTAACATGAGCCAGATTACAAAATCGGTTTCGCGCTCTGTTTCGTTGCCACGTGTTGGCGGCGTCAGAAGCCAGTCCTTTCTCCTCAAAGCCATCACCACCCTGATCCTGGCTGCGGGCGCAGGTGTAATCATGCTGCCCTTCCTCTATTTGCTTTCCACATCCGTGAAGGATCGGGATCAGCTCCGGCAAAGCCCGCCACGGCTCATCCCCATGGCGAGCACCACGGTGGAGATCAACGGTCAAGCGGAACCGCTTTATCAGGTGAACCTGAACGGACAGGTTCGCGAAATGGCTCTGATCAAAAACCGACCGCAGGGCAAGGGGCTGTTCGTCGATCCAGCCAGTCCGGCACAAACGTATGAATTGGTCATTGCGGAACAAACGCCCTTACGGCATCTCGAAATCCACTGGGAGAATTATCCCGAAGCACTCCGGCAGATGAAGTTCAGCAAGTTGCTGGTCAATACGCTACTGGTCACATTCCTGGGCATGGCGGGTATGCTGTTTTCCTGTTCTTTGGTTGCCTACGGATTTTCCCGGTTCCGCGCACCCTGGCTGAATATTTTGTTCATCCTGCTGCTCTCGACCATTATGCTCCCCAATCAGGTGCGTTTGCTCCCTACGTATGTATTCTTCAATAAGCTGGGCTGGGTGGATACGCTCCTGCCCCTGATCGTCCCGCAATTCTTCGCAAATGCGTATGATGTGTTCCTGCTTCGTCAATTCTTTATGACGATCCCTCTGGAACTGGACGATGCTGCCAGGATCGACGGGGCATCGCCTTTGCAAATCCTGCTGTATATTCTTCTTCCTCAGGCACGACCTGCACTCATCGCCGTCTCCATTTTCCATTTTCTCTACGCCTGGAATGATTTCTATGAGCCTCTCATCTACTTACACAGCCCGGAACATTGGACGCTGGCGGTCGGGCTGCAAACCTTCAATGCCTTGTATGCCGTCAACACCAATTACATCATGGCGGCTTCTGTCGTGATGATTCTGCCGCCTATTCTTCTCTATTTCCTTGCGCAGCGCGTGTTCACGCAGGGAGTGGTTTTCAGCGGGATCAAAGGATGAAGCAGAACAGGGAGCAAGGAAGCAGGTATTCTTCTATTCGTGCGATACGTGTCAGGCGAACGTTTTAAAAAGTAACAGTGTTGCTCATGGATCTGGCACCTGACACTCTTCTTCGGAGGCTCTTTATGGGACACCACGATGAACGCGAGCACGACCATGGACATGAACACGACGATCACGCGCATTCGAAAAATCCCGCGATTCGCTGGTTGCAGGACTTATTCGTGCCGCACGCACACGGACATCAGCAGGCGGCGCTCGACCCCAATCTCGCCACGGACCGCGGCATATGGGCGCTGAAGATTTCATTCACAGCTCTGATCATCACAGCTATTTTCCAGGTCTTCATCGTAGTCATTAGCGGCAGCATCGCGCTGCTCGCCGATACGATCCACAACTTCTCGGATGCCCTCACGGCTATTCCGCTTGGGCTTGCCTTCTGGCTCTCGCGCCGGGCCCGCAACACCCGTTACACCTATGGCTACGGGCGAGCGGAGGATATCGCGGGAGTTATCATCGTTCTGATGATTGCCTTCAGCGCCGGAGAGGCGATCTATCATTCCATTCGGCGATTCATCGAGCCCGAGCCAGTCAATAATATAGGCTGGGTCGCAGCAGCAGCCGTCATTGGTTTTCTGGGCAACGAGCTGGTGGCCCTCTTCCGCATCAAAGTCGGTAAAGAGATTAACTCGGCGGCGCTTGTCGCAGACGGTTATCATGCCCGCACCGACGGTTTCACCTCACTCGCAGTTCTGGCGGGCGCGATCGGGGTCTGGCTGGGGTACCCCATCCTCGACCCGCTCATCGGGCTGGGTATCGGGGTTGCCATTCTCGGTATCGTTTGGAAATCTGCCAGAGAGATATGGCACCGCATCATGGACGCGGTTGACCCGGAGCTGTATGAGGAGTTCCAACACATCGCCTCACACGTCGATGGTGTGAAGGACGTGCACAGCACCGCGATCCGCTGGGTGGGGCATCGCCTGTGGGGCGAGATGCATGTCACCGTGGATTGCCAACTCTCTGTTCTGGAGGGTCACTTCATCACAGAAGAGGTCCGCCACGCACTGTTCCACAAATTTCCTGCCATGGTCGAGGTCGTTGTCCATACAGATCCTTGTGAATGTGATCCGTCCATCAATTATCATCCTACAAAACACCACACCTCGCTCCCCGCGGCGCATGAGTAAGACAAAGGAAAATACATGTATCACAAACAACGCTGGACTGCTGAAAAGATCAAATTCCGCCTGGACCTGATCGCACCGCTCGTCTATATCAAACGAAAACCTCTCTCTTCCTTTCGCTACCTGGAATTGGAAAACGCCATCACTCCGCCGCAGATTGGAATTGACGTCAATTCCAACTGGCAGGAGATCAACGCCAATGAATACTGGGGCACATGGCTCCAGAACTTTATCTTGAGAACTACATTTACCATGCCGGAGGATTGGGATCCCCGGCATCCGACCGCGCTGCATTTACCTTTGGGCGAAGCAGGCGATTTCAGCCATCCCGAAGCTCTGGCGTATATCGACGGGATTGCGTACGCTGCCTGTGACAAGCATCACCAGGAGATTCAGCTAAAGGCAGAATGGCTGGACGGGAGTGCACATCTGCTCGCACTCCATGGCTGGACAGGAATGGGCGGCTCGACAAAAGGCGATCCATACACAAAACTATATATGCGGCAGTGCGCGCTGGTACAGATCCACCAGCCCACGCGAGACTTTATTGCTCTCTCGCGCATTGCCCTGGAAACGGCACAAAGTTTAGATCTCAACCACCCCACGCGATCTGGGTTGCTGAGTGCACTGAACGACGCGTTTATCGCACTCGAAACTCGCGATCCTTTGGACTGTGACACGTTTTATGAAAGTGTCGAGCCCGCTACAAAAGTATTGAAGTCAGGGCTTGAAAATCTGGGCATGCCCATGGATGTGGTGGTTCATGCCACGGGTCACGCACATATTGACGTCGCTTGGCTCTGGACCCTCGGGCAAACTCGCCGCAAATCCGAGCGGACGTTTCACACGGTGATGCGTCTGATGGAGAAATTTCCCGACTATCACTTCACACAGAGCCAGCCGCAACTCTACCAATTTATCAAGGAAGACCAACCTGCATTATTTGAGTCTATCAAAGACCGAGTCAAGGAAGGTCGCTGGGAGCTGATCGGGGGCATGTGGGTGGAGGCGGATTGCAATCTCAGCGGAGCAGAGTCACTCGCTCGTCAATTCCTGCTGGGGCGCACGTTCTACCGTGAGCATTTCGGAAAAGATGCAGAGAGCCCCATTCTGTGGCTGCCGGATGTCTTTGGCTATGCCTGGGCGCTTCCCCAGCTGATTCATCAGGCAGGTTTGAAATATTTTATGACGATCAAGATCGGTTGGAGTCAATATAATCGTCTGCCCTACGATACGTTCCTCTGGCAGGGCATAGATGGCACAAAGATTCTCACGCACTTCAGCACGGTCCCGGAATTTAACAGCTCCTTTGCAAGCACTTACAATGCGATGGCAAATGCGAAGGAAGCACTCGGCACCTGGCAGAACTTTCAACAAAAGGAACTGCACAAGGACTTGCTGATGGCATATGGTTACGGTGATGGTGGAGGCGGTCCCACGCGCGAGATGCTTGAGAATATCAACGTGATGAAGAAGTTTCCGGCGCTACCCCAGGTAAAGCAATCCAGTGTGAAGGAATTTTTCGAGTCCATTACGCCGCAGATCGAGTCGCGCATGATGCCGACCTGGAACGGTGAGCTGTACCTCGAATATCACCGCGGCACCTACACAACCCAATCGCGCAACAAACGCGCTAACCGCAAAAGCGAGTTCCTTCTCCACGATGCAGAGTTCATCGCAAGTTACGCATCATTAATTACTAATTACCAATATCCAATTACAGAATTTACAGATGCCTGGCGCCTCGTTTGTCTCAACCAGTTCCACGATATCATCCCGGGTTCGAGTATCGGTCCGGTGTATGAAGAGTCACAGCAGCAATATGCGCAGATCACGCAGGATGTAACGCAGCTTCGAGATGATGCATTGGCGGTGATTGCCGATCAACTGGATGGAGATGTGCTCCTCGTCAACGCGACCTCGTTCACACAACCGGGCTTGATTTTCGTTCCCAATGGCTCATCGCAACAGTTCACACGAGACGGGAAACCAGTTCCTGTGCAACTTGTGGAATCTGGTGTTTGGGCAGACGTCGGTGAGCTAGCACCATATAGTGTTACTGCCTTACAAGCGACCGAAGAGAATCAATCATCGTCAATCCTCGATCGTCCAACATCCACAGTTACCCTGGAAAACGCGTTTATACGTGTCGAATTCAACGCCGACGGCGATATCACGCGCATCTTTGACAAACAAGCCGGTCGTGAAGTGCTGGCACCAAATGCCATTGCGAACCAGTTCCAGGCGTTCGAGGACCGCCCCAGTCATTGGGATGCGTGGGATATCGAAATTTTCTACGATGACAAAATGTGGCCGGCAGAACCTGCGTCGTCCATGGAATGGGTTGAGTATGGCGAATTACGGCAAACGATTGAAATCAAGCGTACGATCATGCACAGTGCATACACACAGCGTATTTCTCTGAGCCACAATTCCCCGCGCTTGGACTTCGATACCCATATCACCTGGAACGAGCGCCACATCCTTCTCAAGGTCGCTTTCCCGGTGAATGTGCTCTCGCCGCTTGCAACCTACGAGATCCAGTGGGGCAATGTCCAACGGGCAACGCATCACAACACGAGCTGGGATTGGGCTCGTTTTGAGACGTGCGCCCAGAAATGGGTGGATTTGAGTGAAGGGGATTATGGGGTCAGCCTTCTGAACGATTGCAAATATGGGCATGACATCCATGACCATGTCATTCGTTTGACTCTGCTCCGCTCCCCCACCAAGCCGGACCCAATGGCGGACTTTGGCGAACACGAGTTCAAATATAGTTTGTATCCGCACATGGGAGCATGGAATGAAGAAACGCAACGCGAAGCATATTTATTAAACGATCCAATCTTGTTTTACAAGTCGAAGGTTGAAAGTAAAGCGTCAGCAGGCTCAGTCTCTAGTCTCCAGTCTCTAATCTCTTCCTCCTCCCCCAACGTCATCATCGAAACCGTCAAACGAGCTGAGGATGGCGATGGCATCATCGTCCGCCTGTATGAAAGCCAGCGGAAACGCGGACCAGTTCAATTGCGCGTTGGATTCGCGGTGGAAGCAGCCTGGGAAACGAATCTTCTTGAGGAAAATGAAACGGAATTGAGCGTGGAGAACGATTCCATCCTGTTGGATGTACGACCGTTTCAGATCATGACCATTCGTCTGGTGGAAAAGAAATGAAGATTGGATCGGCTGGGACGGGATACATCAGCACAATCCATGCCCGTGCTCTACAGAACTGCGGCGCGGAGCTGTCGGCAGTGGTCAACCACAAAGCCGATTCGATGGAGGCCTTTGCAAGAGAATTTGGAATCTCTCGCCAATATCAAAGCATGGAAACCATGCTGGAAGAAGACCGCCTGGATGCGCTGGTCATTGGCACGCCGAACTACCTGCATGCCTCGCAAGCGATTGCTGCCCTCCAGGCAGGTGTGCACGTCATGGTCGAGAAGCCCATGGCAATGAATGCACGGGAGGCAGAGCAGATGTGTGAGGCGTCTGAGGAATCTGGCGCAACGCTAATGGTGGCGCATTGCTGGCGTTTCGATCAGGATGTCTTATGGCTTAAAGAACAATCCCCAAAGTTGGGAAGCATCTTGCGCACAAAAGGATACGGCGTGCATACACATTGGGGACCCAGCGGGTGGTTCACAAAAAAGGACTTTGCTGGCGGTGGCGCGCTGGCAGATATGGGCATCCATGCACTGGATACGGCACGGTTTCTACTGGATGACCCGAAACCGGTATCGGTGTATGCAAAGCTTGGCACGCATTACAAGGATTTCGATGTCGATGACACTGGTGTACTTCTTGTCGAATGGGAACATGGCGTCACATCCTATATCGAGTCAGGCTGGTGGCAGCCGCACGCTGATGGACCCGAAGCTGCCACCCAGTTATACGGCACACAAGGGTTTGGACAGTTGTTCCCCACCCGGTTGGAAATCGCGGATATGGAAAAGCAGGGCGTTGATGTAATCGATTCAGGGCTCGAATTCCCGCGCGACGAACATTGTCCGCAAAGTATGTACGACGCACAGATGGCATATTTCATCGAATGTGTCCGGGAAAATAAAACACCAGTACCCGGTGCTGCCGAAGGCTTGACCAATATGAAGATTATCGATGCCGCCTATGAAAGCTCACACACAGGAAAGGTTGTGGAAATCAGATGACCATCGAAACTATCCTCCCCATCCCTAATCTTTGGGATGCAAAACGTATCTTGTGCATCCAGCCGCATTATGACGATAACGATATCGCCGCCGCAGGGGTTCTCACACAATTGGCGAAAAATGGTGCCGAGCTTTTCTATCTCACGGCAACCGACGATCTCATGGGGGTTGTAGATGTTTCCCTCTCTGACGAAGAGGCAGCGAATGCTTTAAAGAAAGACCAATTTGCGGCGGGAAACATCGTCGGTGTGAAGGAGCAATACTGGCTTGGCTATCCGGACGCTGGCGAATATGGCTACTTCGATCTACGTCGCGATTTCCTGAAATATATTCGAATGCTTAAGCCGGACTTCGTCTTTGCACCCGACGCCTGGCTGACGTACGAAGGACACCGCGATCACATCCAAACCGGACTCGCTGCTGCGGAAGCTGTCATGTTCGCGGGCTTGACGAAGATTCCTTCCTCGGACCCGGTGGTCGATGCTGCCTACGAACCACACTCGATCGAGGGGATTGCACTGTACTTCACGCGCGAACCCAACACGATCGTGGATATCTCCTCCACATGGGAGAAGAAGGTTGCTGCCGTGCGCTGCTATGAGGCGCAGTTTGACTCTCCGGGCATGGAACAGCTCATCATGGCTTTGGATGGCAAATCGCGACAAGTGGCGGAAGGAAAGTCTTTCACGCGTGGTGAACCGCTGAAAGTATTACATACCAGTGCGCTACACTGTGGATTTTGATGACCATAGGCGATGGACGATGATCCACTGTCTATGGTCAATCGTCCTTCAAGAAGGATAAATAATGATACCGAATCCATTCCTAAAAAAGCTCGGTTACGCAGAAACTGATCGCCTTGCCATTATTCACACTGACGATATCGGCATGTGTCACGCCTCGGTGCAGGCGTTTCAGGATTTATGGGCATTCGGCACGATTACAGCAGGAGCCGTTATGGTGCCGTGCCCGTGGTTCCCAGCAGTGGTTCGCATGTGCCGCGAGAACCCTGCCATCGATATGGGAGTCCATGCCACGCTGAACGCCGAGTGGGACAATTACCGCTGGGGACCTGTTTCCACGAGAGAGACAGATTCCGGCTTATTGGACGAATCCGGTTACTTTCATCAATGGCACCAAGCTGTCTACGACAATGCCAAGCCCGAAGCCGTTGACAAGGAAGTCAATACACAGATTGAACGTGCGCTGGCTGCAGGCATAGACATCACGCATGTCGATTCGCACATGGGTACGATTATGAATCCATCATTCATCCAGTCTTACGTTCAAGCTGCGTCAAGCCGGCTGCTCCCCAGCATGCTGCCGCGTTTGGATGCGCAGGGAATCGAAACGATGGGAGTCGGAGAGCAGGAGCGTGTTATGTATATGCCAATCATGCAAGCGCTCGAGTCGATGGGTATTCCCATGTTGGATGGACTTCTCTCCATGCCACTGAACGAACCCAATCCGTCAACACAAATGGAAATCGCAAAAGAACTGTTAGGGAACCTGCCGGAAGGAATCACTCATTTCATCTTGCATCCTTCGATGGACACACCAGAATTACGCGCCATCGCGCCAGATTGGGAGAGCCGCGTCGCGAATTACAATGTGTTCATGAGCGATGCGCTGAAGACGTTCGTCGAGGGCGAAGGGATTCGGTTAATAGGGTACCGCCCTATACGAGACGCAATGAGGCAAGGATGAGATATTTCCTGGGGATTGATGTAGGCTCGTCCAAAACCCATGCGTTGATTGTGGATGAAACAGGGCAATGCATCGGGTTCGGAAGATCGGGCGGCGGCAACCATCAGGGCGTGGGCTATGATGGCTTGACCACGGTGCTGCGCGAATCGCTTTCACAGGCGTGCGAAACATCAGGCGTGAGCGCGGCATCTATCACGGCAGCCGGATTCGGCGTCGCCGGGTGCGATTTTCCGTCCGATCGGGATCCGCATTTGCAAGTGATCACCTCCCTGGGCTTGGCGTGTCCCGTGGAGGTGGTCAATGATGGGATGAATGGTTTGCTGGCTGGCGCCACACGCGGCATCGGTGTCAACGTCACTGCCGGGTCATCCAACAATTGCCGCGGGCGCGGCAGGAATGGGAAAGAAGGCCGCATCGTCGGCAATGGCATCGCGTTCGGTGAATTTGGCGGCGCCTACGAGATTGCAGCGCGCGGGCTCCAAATGGTAAATTACGCCTGGATTCAACGAATCCCTCCGACCACACTGACACAGATCTATATGCAAGCCACTGGAGCAAGAGATGAAATGGATCTCATGGAGGGCTTCTCAAGCGGCTCCTATCGCCTGACCGCTTCTCTCGCCGTGAGTGTGCTGGAAGCCGCTCGCCAGGAAGATGCAGCAGCCTGTGATGTAGTGGAATGGGCAGGCGAGGAACTGGGATGGCTGGCTGTATCCGTGGCACGTCAGATCGACATGCAGGACGAGGACGTCGAGATCATTCAATCGGGCAGTGTCTTCGAAGCAGGGGAACTGATTATGAAACCGATGCATAGGCTTGTGCTCAATCATTGTCCAAACGCCAGGCTGATCCGGCTGGATGGACCGCCCGTTGTCGGGGCAGTCATCCTGGGGATGGAACAGACAGGCTTTGACGGGTATGCCATACGACAAAACATCATCCGAACAGCAAAAGAACTTGTTCGGTAAACATGAAGGAGAATACACATGTCTGAGTTAGCGATTTTAGGTGGATCGAAAACACGCACCGAACCCTATCCCGAATGGCCGGTTTGGGATCAGCGCGATATCGACGCGGTGACCGAGGTGATCAAGTCCGGTCGCTGGGGCGGCTATCCCTACCCGGGACCGAAGACTGCCGAATTGGCAAAAAAGTTCGCGGAGATGCAGGGCGGCGGGTACGCCGTGCCAATGGCGAATGGAACCGTGACCATGGAAGTCGCCTTGCGCGCCGCGGGGATCGGCTGGGGCGATGAGGTGATCGTGCCCGGCTATACGTTCCAGGCAACCGCTTCAGCGCCGATGGCAGCGGGAGCCATTCCTGTGATCGTGGATATTGATCCGGATAATTATTGCATCGATCCGAAGGCAATTGAAAAAGCGATTACATCGAAAACGAAAGCCGTCATCCCCGTCCATCTCGGTTCGAATATGGCGGATATGGATGCGATCATGGCGCTTGCCGAGAAATATAACCTGATCGTGATCGAGGATTGCGCCCACGCCCACGGCGCGAAATGGAACGGTCGCGGTGCCGGGACGAACGGTCACTTCGGCTCCTTCTCGCTCCAATCCTCGAAAACCCTCACTACGGGCGAGGGCGGCATTCTGTTATGCCGCACGCCGGAGCTGGCTGCCAAAGCCGCTTCGATCATCGACTGCGGACGCCCACACGCCTTGGGTGGCGGTCCTGAGGATTCCTCACAGGAACACCAGGTCGGCGGAAATTTCCGCCTGAGCGAGATCGCCGCAGCGCTGGCACTGGTGGGCATTGAGCGCTTCCCGGCGCAGGCAAAAGAGCGCGAGGCAATGGCAGATTATATGGACGAAGCCTTGAGCGAAATCCCGGGCATCCGACTTTTGCGGCGCGACCCGCGTCATACCACTCGATCGTTCTACCGTTATATCTTTGCCATCCAACCGGATGAGTTTGGAATGGAACATGACCTGCTCGTCGGTGCGCTGGACGCCGAGGGCGTGGAAAGCTGGACGGGTTATGAAGCCATGCATAACTACAGCCTGTTCCAGCCGCAGAAGTCGAAGCTGGCGGTGCCGAATGCCTTCCCGGAATATTTCGATTTCAAAAACATGAAACTGCCGGCTGCAGAACGCGCCTGTGAGCACGAAGCAGTCTGGCTGGATGAAGCCGTCTTCCGCGCCGGACAAAAGGGCGTGGACGATGCGGTGACTGCAATCAAAAAGATCCAGGCAAATGCAAAGGAATTGAATGAAGCCGCGGAGGAATTAAGGACAAAATATACATAAACTACAAACGCCTACAGCTTGATTTCCATCGTGGGCAGAATCCGCGTTTGACCCTCTAGCTGGTACTGTCTCTCCCACACCTTATGCATGCCCATTTTTTCGTAAAAGCCAACAGCATTCGGGTCTGCTTCCAGCTGCAATTTCTGAAAGCCGCGCTGGCGCGATCGATTCAGCGCATGTAAAAACAAGCGCTTCCCTACCCCTTTGCCGATCAGTTCCGGGGACACCCACAAGTTTTCGATCCAGGCATGCTCATGCTGTTCGAGCAACGTGTAGAAAGCGACCGGAGCCCCGTTTATTTCCGCGACCCAGCTTTCATGTTCCTCAAAATACGCCGGGGTAAATGTCAGTTGAGGTTTCCATAGCTCCATCCAGCGCTCGGGGTAGTCCCAGTAACTCTTAGCCGCGAAAGCGATTTGCGACAGGATCGCGGATTCTTCCGGCAGAGCGCGGCGAATCGATAGCATGAATTCAACCATGGCTTCCGATATTGTTTCGCTGCATTATCCAACGTTTCTGATCTCACGCGGCATATCCGATAATACGTCCGCGCCGGTCGCGGTGATGATCACGTTATCTTCGATGCGGACGCCGTTGCGATTCGGCAGATAAATACCGGGTTCCACCGTAAACGCCATTCCTGGTTCGAGCAATTGCATGTTGTCACCGCGCATGTAGGGTTCTTCGTGTCCTTCCATCCCGATGCCGTGTCCGGTGCGATGGGTGAAGTATGCGCCATAACCCGACTTCTCAATCACATCGCGCGCAGCTTTGTCAACACTTGCGCAGGGAACGCCCGGATGCGCGGCTTCTCGACCGGCGGCATTCGCCTCCTGCACGATCTCGTGAATCTTGCGGTATTCCTCGTCCACTTCTCCCACGGCAAAGGTGCGCGTCAGGTCGGAGATATAACTGTCATAGGTAGCGCCCCAATCCACTACGAGCAGGTCACCAGCCCGAAGTTTTCGCTCGGTCGGCGAGGCATGTGGATTCGCTGAGTTCGGTCCGCCGGAAACGATCGGGGCAAAAGGCATCTCCGGTTCCGATCCGTGCCGGAGCAGCTGGACGACTAATTCTGAAGAGAGCTCTTTTTCCGTCATTCCTATTTTGATCAGAGGGATCGTCGCTTCAAGTGCTTCCTGCGCGATCTTTACCGCCTGGCGCATTGCATCGACTTCGGCTTGGTCCTTCTTCAAACGCAACGAAGAAAGGATTTCGCTCGCATCGGGATACTCCGCTTCGGGCGCGCCGGCTTTGACGTGCCGAAATTCCAGCAAACGCAACTGACGCGGCTCCACACCGATCTGCTTCCCATCCAGGTTCAGAGACTGTACTGCTCTGCGAAACACACCATCCCACGTAGAAGGATTCTCTGGATATGCAAAGACTTGAAGTGTATAAGGCAGGGATGCCACTTTCTGCAACTCGAGCTCAGGCAGAACGATGGCAGGATCCTGATCCTTTGCAAATATCAACACGACGGGGCGTTCCATTAAGTGGAAGCGCAAACCGGTCAGATGTGTCAGCGTTGGTCCAGGGTTGAGGATCACGGCATCCAAATCCGAGGTCTGGAGGGAAGCGTTGAGTTGATCGAAGCGGGATTGAGTCATGAGAAGCTCCTTAAACTTGTTCTGTCAGCCATTTAATGCCGACAGAACAAGTTTAATCCAAATGATGATTTTTCTTTACAAAGTAATACAAAATCCAATCGACTGCAACCGGGAACAGTGTATCAAAGGTTGTGATCACGCGAAACCACCATGGGACGACCAGGCTGCGCTGCGGGCGTTTCGCAATACCCACAATATGCCGCGCCACATACGTGGATGATACATGTACGTCAAGCCGCCCATGAATCTTTTCCCGAGCCCTGGTCTGCTCGATCTGTTTTCCAAATTCCGTTCTCGCGGGACCGGGATAAATCCCGGACACTTTGATACCAAACGGCGAGACTTCGCGGCGAAGCGCATCGGTAAAGGCGCGCACACCGTATTTGCTGGCTGCATAGGTTGTGATCAAGGGTGAGGCGATCAGGCCCGCAACAGAAGACATATTGATGATGTGACCATCGCGCCGCTTGAGCATTCCTGGAAGGACGGCTCGTGTCACCCGTATCGTGCCGGTCAGGTTGACCTGAATCAGCATTTCGATATGCCGCTCCGGTGTGAGATTCTCAAACCAGTCCACGCTGCCAAAGCCTGCATTGTTAAGAAGGATATCGATCTTGCCGTAGTGACCGAGCACCTTCTGTACCATCTGTTCAATCGCAGCACCATGATTAACATCCACAGGAACCACGAATGCTTCTCCGCCTGCGCTTTGAATTTCGGCGGCGATGGACTGCAATCTGTCCCGCCGGCGCGCGGCAAGGACGACGCGACATCCCTCCCTGGCGAACAAACGCGCCGCGTCGGCTCCAAACCCGGAAGAGGCACCTGTGATCAAAACCACTTTTCCGCGCAGGGATTTTGCCATGATCGTCGCCGGATCGAAGCTATCGCGTCTCGATAGTCACCGGGGTTGCATACTCGTGCTTATTCGCCTTCGTCCTGCCCGTCTTCCTTCGGCTGCCTTCTCGGCCGGGGCGGCTCGATCACCGCTTTGGAAGCCAGCGCAATCTGCATCACTTCATCCATGTGCTTGACCGGGAGGATCTTCAGCTCGGAGCGGGCTGTCTTTGGCAGATCGCTCAGGTCCTTCATATTCTTTTCGGGCAACACAACGGTCTTTAGACCTGCACGATGCGCCGCCAGTACCTTTTCGCGCACCCCGCCAATTGGCAGGACGCGCCCGCGCAGTGTGATCTCGCCCGTCATACCGACGTGCTTGAAGACCGGTCGCCCCGTCAGCGCGGAGATGATAGCGGTCGCCATGGTGATTCCTGCCGAAGGTCCATCCTTCGGGATACCACCCTCCGGCATATGCACATGGATATCCATGCGCTCAAAGACATCCAGATCGATCCCCAGCACCCCAGCACGTGACTTGATATAGGTGAGCGCGGCTTGCCCGGATTCCTGCATCACTTCACCCATTTGCCCAGTCATTTGCAGTCCACCCTTCCCCTCCAAAATGGCGACCTCCACCGGCATGATCTCGCCGCCGTTCTCGGTCCATGCCAGGCTGGTGACTACACCCACCTCATCGCTACGCTCGGCTTCGGTCTGAAAGACCTGCTGTGGACCCAGGAACTTCTCGATCGAATCAAGGGTGACGATGGTGGGAAACTTCCTTCCCTCGGCTTTCATCCGGGCGATCTTGCGGCATACCCGCCCAATCTCCCGCTCGAGGTTCCGCACACCCGCTTCATAGGTGTACTCCCGAATGATACGTCGCACGGCTGCCGGTTCAAATGTAATGCCAAGCTCATCGACGCCATTCTCATACATCTGGCGCGGAATCAGGTAACGATTGGCAATCTCGACTTTTTCCTCTTCGATGTAGCCGGGGAACTCGATTACTTCCATACGGTCAAGCAGGGCAGGCGGGATCGTGCTAAGCGTATTCGCGGTCGTCACAAACATCACCTTCGAAAGGTCGAATGGCAGCTCCAGGTAATGATCGCTGAAAGCGTTGTTCTGTTCGGGGTCCAACACCTCGAGCATCGCCGAGGCAGGGTCGCCGCGAAAATCGGAATAAAGTTTATCGATCTCATCCAGCATGAACAACGGGTTGGCTGTCCCGGCGCGTTTCATCGTCTGAATGATGCGCCCGGGAAGCGCACCGATATATGTGCGGCGATGACCGCGGATTTCCGCTTCATCGCGCACACCGCCCAATGAGACGCGCACGAACTTGCGCCCCAGCGACTCAGCGATCGAGCGCCCAAGCGAGGTCTTGCCGACGCCGGGCGGACCGACAAAACATAAGATGGGCTGTCGCTCTTTCTTCGGTTTCAGGGAGCGGACGGCGATGTACTCCAGAATGCGTTCCTTCGCCTTCTTCAACCCGTAATGATCCCGGTCCAAGGTCTTTGCCGCGTTCCTCACATCCAAATTATCTGGCGTTGTATTTACCCACGGCAACTCGACGATCCAGTCGATGTACGTTCGGATGATTCCCACTTCAGGTGCCATCGGCGGCATCTGGTTGAGCCGATCGAGTTCTTTAAGTGCGACCAGCTTTGGCTCCTCAGGCAGGTTCGCGGCTTCGAGCTTTTTCTTCAGCTCGTTCGCGTCGCGCGTGAAGATATCACCTTCGCCCAGCTCGTTCTGGATCTGGCGCATCTGCTCGCGCAAATAATACTCGCGCTGGCTTTTATCCACCTCACTTTGGACGCGCGAGTGGATCTCGTCTTCCAGCTCGAGCACATCCACCTCCTGCGCGAGGATCTTGTTCAGTGCCTGCAACCGTCCGCGTGGATCAGGTAGCATCAGGAGGCTCTGTTTGGCTTCGACATTCAGCGCCAGCGAGGTGGCGATCATGTCTGCCAGCCAGCCTGGCTCGGAGATATTCAGTGCAAATAAATGTGCTTCCTCCGGGATAGAGCGATCCAGCTGCACGCAGCGCTCGAACAGATCCAGGACGGATCGCATCAGCGCCTGTGTCTGCCGGTCTGCTGCTGGCGGCTCAAAGATGACGCGCGCCCGAACCATCAGGTAGGGCGTTGTACGCATAAATTCAATCACCTCGACGCGCCGGCGCCCCTGGACCAATGCTGAGTGTGAGCCATCCGGCATTTGCAGCAACCGTCCCACCGCCATTTCCACGCCGAGCAATAGAAAATCTTCCGGACCCGGTTGATCCAGATCGGGATCATGCTGAGTGAGTCCGATAACGGTCTGTTCCTTGTTCTGCGCCTCCTGCACGGCGAGCAGGGAGCCTTCTCGACCGACAAAAATCGGCGAGACCATGCGTGGGAACACAACCAGATCACGCAGCGGCAGGACAGCGGCTTCGATGATGCCGTTCTCATCCGGGTCGCGGTTGGGGATACGATACAACTCCTCTGTCCGCTGGGACAGAGTGAGGTCAAAATTATCTTCTTCTTCGTTCCAGTCTTTTATGGGTGACATTTCATATTGTTCCAGGGACAAAGCGGAAGATTCAGTCACTTAAGTCCTCTCCGGTTCCGCTGTGCCCTACATGTTAATTTAATGTTTCGAATAGCTGATAGGGCAATGCTACCATCTTTTTGGAAAATTCCGGTGCGTGCCGATAAAGTTCTTATATTTCAGCGCTTGTGCCATGCTGCGCTGACCTCTCCAGCGAATGCCACACTCCCGGCAGCCAACACAAGCTTTTGATTCCCGGCGACTTCCAGGGCTCGTTCCAATGCGCTGGCAACGGGAGCAACTGATTCCACCGGGATACCTGCTTTTTTCACCTGTTCTGCAATCCACCCCTCGGACGGTGCGCGTGGATGATCTGCCCGCGTTGCGATCACACACTCCAGCCGGGGCTTGAGCTCTTCCAGCATGCCTGCGATATCCTTATCTTCCAGGGTGCAGAAGATCAGGATCACGGGGACTTCAGGAAAATATTCGTCGAGCGTTTCGCGCAAACGCCGGGCTGAATCGCGGTTGTGCGCCGAATCGATCACAACAGGCGGCTCGCGGCGCAGGATCTCAAAACGCGCTGGCCATCTTGCTCGCGCAAACCCCTGTTGGATGGCTTCATCCGAAATGGAGATGCCGCTCGCCTTGAGCGCAGTGTAAGCAATGGCAGCGTTTTCGATCTGGTGGGCACCTAAGAGAGGGATAGTGATGTCAAACGTAGGCGACTCGCTGGAAAGCGGAAGGTTGAAAGAAGAAAGACGGAGGCTCTGCCCCTCGAGCGAGGAGGTTAATCGCTCAAACTTTACATCTCTTCCAACCAAAATAAACGGGCTGTCTTTCTCTTTGGCTACACGCTTCAAAACTTCGAGTGCCTCCCCCTCCTGAGGAGCTGAGACTACGGGAATGCCCTCTTTAATGATGCCTGCCTTCTCACCTGCGATTTCAGCAAGGGTGTTGCCTAACACTGCCATGTGGTCATAGGATAATGAAGTGATGACGGAAACGGTCGGCATGACAATATTAGTCGCATCGAGCCGTCCGCCCAAGCCCACTTCGACCACCGCCGCCTGAACATCATTTTTTGCAAACGCCAGTAATCCGAGGGCAGTCGTGATCTCGAAGGTGGTCAGCTTTGGAATCTTCGCAACCGCTGCTTTGATCTCCTCCACCAAATCAATCAGCTGCTCATGTGAGATAGGCTCGCCGTTGATCTGAACCCGCTCTACGTAATCCCACAGGTGCGGAGAGGTGTATAAGCCCGTTCTATATCCTGCTGCCTTTAACGCGGAGGCGCAAAGCGCCGCGACCGAACCTTTGCCTTTCGTCCCCGCCACGTGGATGATTGGATAGCTTTTTTGCGGATTCCCAAGTTCGTCCACCAGCGCGAACATGCGACCGAGGTCGAACTCTGCCTTGGCAAGCTCAGAGATATGTTTGAGGCTATAATCGACAAAGGAGTATAGGTAGTCGAGGGCTTGGTTGTAGGCGGTTTCAGTCATGCGAGGGATTGTAAAGGCTAATGAGTAATTCGTAAATTGTAAGGCGAACTCATGAATTAAACTGAAATTGTGATGATAACGAAAGTCGCTATTACAAGGATCATGATTGGCACCCTCACGATTCACCTACATTTACCTGCTTGCGCTTCCTTAAAAGAAAAACGCGGTCGCATCAAACCGTTGATCGCGCGGCTGCATCGTGAGTTCAATGTATCGGTAGCAGAGATGGGATTGCAGGATCAGTGGCAGGCGGCGGTCATTGTGTGTGCGATGGTGGGAAACGAACGCGGGCATGTAGAATCGGCATTGCAAACTGTGGCGAAGTGGATGGAAAGGAATTGGACCGATGGTGATGTAATCGAGCAAAGGGTGGAGATTATTATGTAAACGAGTAAACAAGTAAACAGGTGCGCATGTGTATACTTGTTTACCAGCCATAAGGAGAAACAACTATGGATCTCGGACTTAAAGACAAACGCGCCTTCATCGCCGGTTCCTCGCGCGGGCTTGGCTTTGCCACCGCTCTCACACTTGCCCGCGAGGGCTGTCAGGTTGCCGTCAATAGCCGTGACGCGGAGAAGGCAAAAGCGACGGCGGACAAGATCTATGAGGCCACCAGCGCCCAGACACATGGCTTAGCCGGTGACGTCAGCGATCCCGTTACAGCAAATCATCTTATCCAGTCTGCTGTGGATGCCATGGGCGGACTCGACATTCTCATTACAAATGCCGGTGGTCCGCCGGCTGGCTCCTTCGAGTTATTTGATGACGAGACCTGGCAAAAGGCTGTCGATCTATCGTTTATGAGCCATGTCCGTTTGATTCGCGCCGCCCTACCACACCTGCGTAAATCTTCGGCGGCGAGCGTCCTGACCGTGACGTCCTATACCGTCAAACAGCCGCTGCCCAACCTCGTCCTTTCGAATAGCATCCGTCTCGCTACCATCGGATTAACAAAGTCTCTGGCTTTGGAACTTGGCAGGGAGAATATTCGTTTTAATTCCATTCTGCCCGCCTGGACCCAGACCGAGCGAGTCGGGCAACTAATGGCATTTCGTGCAAAGAACAACAATACGACTGTAGAGGAAGAAACTGATAAATTAACTGCGGAAATCCCGCTCGGACGCATCGGACAGCCTCAGGAATTTGCCAATGCGGCAGTATTTCTGGTATCTCCCGCCGCCTCCTTCATCCACGGTGTGATGCTGGCTGTGGATGGCGGTATCATAAAGGCAACGCTTTGACACGATCTTTCACACTCTTACTCTTAGTAATTTTCCTTGTGGGTTGTGCTGCACCACCGGTGGTGCTCACCCCCACACAACCGGAACTGACTACCTTGCCCTCCACGGTGAGTGAGGCGTATCAGGTGCTCATTGATTTCCTAACCCTTCTGCATACCAGGAATTATGCAGATGCCACTCCCCTCTACGGAGGAGATTACGAACAATTACAAGTATTTAATCCTGAGATCGACCCAAACGACAAAGTGGCACTGTGGACATGGGTTTGTGACAACCAGTTGCTGCAATGCCTGGAGGTGCGTTCCGGAACATTCAAGGAATTGGCCGGCGACGCCTATGTCTTTGAAGTAGAATTCAGCAACCCGGATGGCAGCCAGTTCGTACTGGGACCCTGCTGTGGGGCGAGCGAAACGGAAATGCCGCCTGTTTCGCAATTTGAGTTTACCGTCACCCGAAAAGCGGATGGTAAATTTGTGGTGATGAACACACCTCCGTATGTGCCCTAGAAGAGACACGCTGTCCGCACGCTTAATCGTCTGCCGGTTCGACGTGCTATCCATTGACATGACCAAACCCTCCCATAAGGTTTACATCAGGTTTCCCCAGCATTCGGCCTTATACACTTAATCGTCGGACGATGGAACTACATTCATGACGAAATTATCCTTTCTGGCGCGCACATCATTGCTGATTGCATTCTTTTTCTTCATCGATAAGATCCTCGCCTTCGTGCGCGTGGGCATCATCTCGCGCCAGTTTGCCCAAAACGTTGAGTTACTGGATACGTTCAACGCCGCAAACAACCTGCCAGATGTCTTGTTCGCCTTGATCTCCGGCGGTGCACTTGCCCTGGCATTCATCCCCTTGATGAGCGAATATCTCACGACAAAAGGCCGCGCCGCCGCCTGGGATTTATTTTCGCGTGTCGCAAACCTTGCATTTGTCCTGACGGGCTCCATCGCCATCCTGGTGGCTGTTTTCGCAGAGCCAATCGTAAATGCGGAGCTGGGCATTGCGCCGGGTTTCGACGCCGAGCAGCGAAAACTACTTGCAGATCTCATGCGGATTAACCTCATCGGGCTGGTCATCTTTTCGATCAGTGGACTCGTCATGGCAAGCCTGCAAGCCAACCAGCATTTCCTCCTGCCTGCCCTCGCGCCGACAATGTATAACGTTGGTCAGATTTTCGGTGCAATTTTCCTGGTGCCGCGCTATGGGATTCAGGGGCTGGTGTACGGCGTGATTTTGGGCGCGGCGCTGCATCTGCTGGTTCAGATGCCTGCTTTGTTCCGTTTTGGATTCAAATGGACGCCCGCCCTCGACCTGCGCCACAGTGGGCTGATCGAAGCGCTGAGACTTCTGGGGCCGCGCTTATTGACTATGTTTGGGATTCAGTTGATCGTGCTTGCTCGCGACAATATTGCTTCCCGGCTGGACCAGGTTGGAGCGGTGACGTCACTGGCTTATGGATGGATGATCATGCAGGTGCCAGAAACGCTGCTCGGGACAGCGATTGCCACTGCCATGCTCCCCACTCTCGCAGAATTTGCCGCCCGTCAGGATTGGCGCGAATTCCACTTGGCGGTCGAGAAAGCTCTGCGGATTTTGATCGCGCTGACGCTTCCCGTCGCGGCGGTGATGGCGGCGGGGATCAACCCCCTCGTGCGCGCCGCGTTTGGTTTTGACGCAGAGACGTCCACGCTTGTTACATGGACGACGCGCGCCTACCTCCTCACTCTGACCGGTTATTCCATCCAGGAAATCGCAGCTCGCTCATTTTATGCCCGCAAGGAACCGATGTTCCCCTTATACGCGGTGATCCTCCGGCTGGCATTGTTTGTTGGGATCGGGATTCTGGGTGTTATCTACTTTAGGGAAATCGGCGCGCCAGTCATCGCCTTCGCGGAGGTGGCGCTTTTGATCGAAGCGATCGTGCTGTTTCGCTGGCTCAGCAAGCGGACTCATGAACCGTTGCGCGTCTGGAGTGCGGTGCTCAAGGGAATAACCGCAGCTCTCCTGGGAGGCGCGGCCGCCTATTTGCTGGCAGTCTATTTGCCTGGGTCCGCCGTTCTGACGGCACTGCTCGGGATGGTCGTCGGCGGGCTGGTCGCCCTTCCTTTCATCTGGTCAGAGATCAAACTGTTGATGAAGTTATGAGAAACCCTTTCGAAGGTGGAACAGGGCTATGCTTTCTTTCCGCGCAAAACCTTCGCAAGGTGCTTAAGCCATTAGGATATAATTAAACTCTATGTCTGAAAACCTTGGAAACACGGAACCCAACATCGCTATACGCAAGCCCTGGCGCGGACGTGCCTTTCTTTTCAACGCCCTTGGGTTGACCATCATCCTTGTGCTTGCGATTCTTACAGGATATGCCTCGGGAATTTCGATTCGAAAGAACAATCAGTCCTCTACTATTTCACAACAGCTCGGTGAGCAGTTTCAATACGCGCTCGTCGATATCGAGTTCCAACGGTACGAGAATGCCAAACAGCGGCTCGACTTTATCCTCGCACATGACCCGAACTTCCCGGGCGTACAGGAAAAACTGACACAGGTACTGGTTTTAATGAACCAGCCCACGCCCACCATAACACCTTCGCTGACTCCCACGCCAGACTTCAGCGGCGCCGAGCAAGCCTTTACGCAGGCGCAGCAACAGATCGCCGCCGGGGATTGGCCTGGCGCTCTCGGTACCCTCGACCAGATCCGCAAGCTGGATCCCACCTACAAGACTGGCCAGGTAGACGGGATGTATTATTTTGCATTGCGGAATTATGGCTACGATCTTATTACCAAACAGGGAAATTTGGAGGGAGGCATTTATCACTTCACGCTGGCGGAGCGCTTCGGCACATTAGACCGCGATGCGAACGGCTTACGCGAAGGCGCCCGATATTATTTGATTGGCGCATCCTTCTGGGAATTGGACTGGGCGCAGGCACTGTTCTACTTCAATCAGATCGCCGGCTATGGCTTATGGGACGGGACCATGACCGTGAATGAACGCATTCACGTTGCATCCATGCGCTATGGGGATCAGCTGGTGGAACAGGGACAATATTGCGACGCGGTCACACATTACGAAACTGCACAGACAACCGGTGGGCTGGATGCACAGGCACAGGAAGGGTATGAGCGTGCATTCAGAGAATGCTTCCCCGCAACTCCGACGATTACGCCAACGTTGCAAATCACGATTACACCAACGGGACCCACATCCTATCCATGATGTAATCGAGTGTTAAACTGAAATTTCAGTAGCTTTCACAATGCTCACAACTCCCCCTTCCTGGGCGCTGGCGCTTACCTATTGGCTGCATATGCTGGCGACTGTTACCTGGATTGGAAGTCTCGCCGCGATTTCACTGTTGATTCTTCCTGCTATGCGCCGTTCGCTCTCTCCGGAGACACAGCTCATCTTCATCGAAGCGATGCAAAAGCGGCTGGAGCCTATCGCATGGTTCAGCATGAGCTTGCTGGTTCTCACGGGGCTGTTTCAGATGAGCGTCAATGAGCACTACGACGGTTTTCTCTCAGTTAGCACGCAATGGTCTCTGGCGATCCTGACCAAGCATCTTTTAGGAATCGGCATGGTGGTTGTCAGTGCCATCCAGACCTGGGAAGTGATTCCCGCCATCCAGCGCGCCATTGTCAAATCCAAGAAAAGCGATAATGCAGAGGAGTTGGACGCTTTGCGGCGGCGTGAGATTCTTTTGCTTCGAATCAACTTTGGATTGTCTATCTTAATCTTGCTTGCAACCTCCTTCGCACGCGCGGCATAAATTCACAGAATCAAGACAGCCCATTCATCTCGGAATGGGCTGTTTTCTATGGATTAGTTTTCTAAACCACCTGCAGCGGGATGGATTGTTTCTCCGGCACGCCTGTCAGGTCATAAGCCATGGCGCCGGTGATCTTCACCGGGACGATCTCGCCGATCTGTGCCTCGCCTTCGATGAAGACCATGCCGTCGATCTCGGGCGCGTCACGGTAGGAGCGACCGATGGCAATCCCTCTGTCGCGGCCTTCGACCAGCACATCCAGTGTCTTGCCTACATAAGACTGATTGACTTGCAGCGAAATACCTTGCTGCAGTTCCATTAAGCGCTCGTAGCGCGCCTGCTTGACCTCAGCAGGGATAGGATCACCCAGCGGCTCACTGGTTGTGCCCGGCTCGAACGAGAATTGAAAGGTTCCCACACGGTCAAAGCGGATCTCTTGGACAAAATCCACCAGCGCTTGATATTCCTCTTCCGTTTCACCCGGATATCCAACAATGAACGTGGTGCGGATGGAAAGGTTTGGGATCGCGGCACGCATTTTGCCAAGCGTGCGGTGCACCCAGTCGATGTTCGAGGGGCGGCGCATGCGGTATAAGGTCTTAGGATGCGCATGCTGCAATGGCATGTCGAGATACGGCAGGACCTGCTTGCGGGTCGCCATCACTTCGATCAGCCGATCGGTGACGTACCCCGGATAGGCATACATCACCCGAATCCAATCCATATCTGGCACCGAGTCGGTGATCTGTTCGAGCAGTACGGCAAGCCCATCTTTGATTCCGAGGTCATGTCCATAGTCAGTAGTGTCCTGGGCGATCAGGATCAGCTCACGCACACCTGCGTCGCGTAACTGGCGCGCCTCGTGAATGATTGAGTCGATCGGGCGGGAAACAGCCGTCCCTTTGATGAGCGGGATAGCACAAAAGGCACAAGGGCGGCGGCACCCATCCGCGATCTTGAGATACGCGCTGGCGCCGGCGACAGAAACGCGCAGCGCCTCCTGTTCATCCCTGCCGACTGTTTTTGCCTCATCGGGCAAATGATAGAGTGGCTCAGGGTGCGAACCCCTACGCAGCTCACGTACAACCTGCACGATATCCATCCAGCGCCGGGTGCCCAGCACACCGTCAATACCGGGGACTTTGACAGCCACCTCAGAGCCATAGCGTTGTGTAAGACAACCCGCCGCAATCAGGATCTGGTTTTTGCGCTTGCCATCGGCAAGCTCGCGCAGAACGTTGATCGATTCTTCTTTTGCGGGACCAATAAATCCGCAGGTATTTACGATCAACACATTGGCGCGTGAAGGGTCTTCCACGGCGCGGTAACCGTCCCGGAGAAGCAGTTGCGCCATGGAGTCCGAATCAACGGTGTTTTTAGCACAACCCAGTGAAACCATATGAAACGTATTTTTCGACACCAATAAATTTCCTTTAAGACCCTAAAGGGTTTCTTCAGGATCAATCATAAACTTTTTCTTTAAGTAAAACCCATTAGAGTCTTTTAAGCTATTATGGCACAGGAGTCGCCGAAGGGGCAACCGTAGCAGTATCTGTGGACTGCAAGCTGGCGGTTGCTGGCGCCGTTCGTGTGGGCGTAGGCGTTACCGTCGGCGTTGAAGTGGGCATTCCCGTGGGTGTAATAACCTCAGACGCCAGATAGATGTTATTCACCACCTGACCAAAGGTTCCCATAAGCCCCAGGTCCCGTCCATTATAAACAATACGGATAGCTGCCCCACTCCCTACCAAGACTTCGATTTGATTCTCCGCCTCAAACGGATACGCGTTCCCGGGCACCACGCGTCCATCGAACGCCACCTCGCCATCTACAAGGACGCGCATGTACGCGCGCTCCACGGCGACCAGGTTGAGCTGCACATCCGCGTTGACGTTCTGTGTGGGGATCTCGACGGTCACGGTCGCTTCACCCGGAAATGAGTCGACTATCGATACGAAGGTCGCTGTGGCAGGCAAGGAAGACTGGTTTGGATAGGAAAGGAGTACATCCGAAATGGAGGGCGAAGTAGGTTCCAATTCTTGCTGGCTCTGCACGGTCATCACACGGTTGACTCCCCAGATAGCAAACCCAACCAGCAAAACTGCCATCCCAACCCCAAAGATCATATCCCCTGCAATGAAACTCCGCATAGGAGGCATATTCGTCAGGATAGGTTGGCCTGGCTTACGCGCCGGCCGTTGAGGATTCCGCTCCCGATGGCGAGCCTGGAGCGCATCGGCAAAGCGCAGGAGCAGCGCATCCACATCCAGGTCGAGAAAGGTCGCATAGTTGGATAACATCCCACGCGTTTGTACGGTGGACGGCAATTCATCGAGCGCGCCGCGTTCGAGTGCCTCGAGATAATGCGCCTTCACGTGCGTGTTCCGCTCAACTTCATCAAAGTGCAGGCTCAACAATTCACGGCGCTGACGGAGTTCCTTGCCAATCTCCTTGAGAATTAGCTTGTACGCCTCAGGACTATCCCCCAGTTCCTCACGCGCAATAGGGATCTCCGTCGCCGCAAAGACGGGCTCGCTTTCAGGAAGCGAAGACACGTTTGGGGTTAAAGTTCGGCGTCGCCCGCGCGCAGACAACATGGAACCCACACGATTCAACCAACTCTGCCAGAGGCTATCACTGACGTCTGCGAGAGGCGCTTCGTCGCCCCCCTCTCCAGGGGTCGTTTCGACCGGAGCACTGGGCTCCAGAGCCATTCCAGCCTCTCGCTCAGGTTCTGCCAGAGGATGCAACGCAGTGGCTGCCGCTGTTTCTCCCTCTTCGAGGGGTTCTTCCGGAAGCGGAATAACGTCCAGCTCGTCTTTTTTACGGCTGCGTCGCCTGGTTGGCGGTTCAACCGTCGCCGATACAGGCTCCGAATCGTTTTTTTTACGGCGGACGGACTTCGGCTTGATGGGAACTGTCAGTTCCTCCATCAAGGGCGGCTTATCTGAAACAACATCCATAGGTTCCGCCATGGAGGGCGCAGGTTGAAGATCAACGTTGTCTATCTCCGTTACAGGAGGCGAAGAAATATCCACCGGTCCAATGACCTCCTCCGATGACGGCTGTCCGTTTACCTCCCGCAATTCCTCAAGCACCTGCCCAACATCAAAACCAAGAAATTCTGCGTAGTTGCGCAGATAACCGCGCGCCTGCACAGGCGATGGCATCACCGAAAGATCATCTGCCTCCAATGCCTGCAGATACTGCACACGAATTCGTGTGGCTTCAAACACTTTTTCCAGTGTAAGCCGTTGGTCTTCACGCTCGGCTTTGAGTCGCTGACCGATCGTTTGCGTCATAGTTAGCAGGGCAATTCTATGGAAAAACAAACATCACCAGCACCCCAGCGTACGGGAATGAACTGGTGATGCGATGTGTGTAGGGATGCGGTTAGGCTTCTGTTGCTTCAGCTTCGGCTGTGGGTTCTGCAGCGGGTGCCTGCTCTTCCTGCACTTGCTCGGGTTCGGCTTGCGCCGAAGTTCCATCATCGAGGGCTTCGCCTTCGCGATGAACAATGATTTTGACATCGGGCACCAGATCCATGGTGAGGCGGACGTGGGCGGTGAACTCGCCGAGGTTGCGGATCGGCTGCATGTCAATTTGCTGTTTCTTGACTTCGAAGCGGACCTTCTCCTGGATGGCGGTTGCTACATCCTGCGTGGTAATGGATCCGTAGAGTTTACCCGTTTCACCAGCTTTCGCAGCGAAGACCACCGTGATCCCATTGATCTGGTCCGCAAGACCCTTGAGCTCAGAATTCTGTTCTGTACGTCGGATCTCTGCCTGCGAGCGAATCTTTTCGACTTGCTTGAGCGCGCCCGGCGTGGCGAGCACCGCCAGTTTCTGCGGGAGCAGAAAATTGCGTCCGTAGCCATCGGCGACTTTCTTTATATCACCTGCACGCCCTAGTTTATAAACATCTTTGAGAAGCAATACTTTCATGGTTTAAGCCCTTTCGTGACGTTCTGGAGAATTTTGCTCGAGCGAAGGGTACTACGCTCGGCGGGGTATTTTATCATATTATCTGTTAATCTTCCCATGTCATTTCGAGGCAGCCTCCAGCAGATCCATATAGGCGCCTTCGAGCAGATCACTTTTTTCGACTCCTAAACTCGCCATCAGATCTTCGGCGATTGCCTGTCCTTCTGCGTCGCTCTGCCCTCCCTGCATGACGACCTCCAGTTCTATGAATTGTCCCAAATCCTCCACATCGTCCAGGTGAACGCGCGTCTGCTCGACCAGATATAGATAACGTGTCTTACGAACAACACCGCGTATTCCATACGCAAGCTCAAGGACACGCCGGAGGCTGGCGGGGTCTGCAGTGTGGAAGATATGGTAATCTGACCGCTTCGGTCCCTCCTGATTGGGGCGTATGTAATAAATGAGCTGCCCCTGATCTCTCGAGAATATACGCAATTTGAGCCGCCCCTGTGGCGTGTTAAAAAATACATCTTCCTGCGAAATGACTTCCACCGGAGTATCACTCAATCTCTCCGCTCTTTGGCGTATTTCTTCAAAATTTTTGACGCGTGCTTTAATTTCAATGTTCGATGGCAATGTTTATGGGATCCTTTCAGGGCATGGGCTTTTCTGGCCAGGAAGCAAACGTTGTGACACCTTGTCCAGCCTGCTGTGCCAGCCCTTCGAAAACCTCGCTGGTACTTCGATCAAGCGGAAGATATTGCGTCAGGAATAGCTCCCCAAAAGAGGTAATGGAAACCATGGAGGACGACATATATTTGATCTGCTCAAATTCAACATGGTGATAGGCAAACTGATCTGTCGTGATCTCTTTATCCTGCTCATTCGAGGACACCATCTTCCAATACCGTTCAAAGAGGGGGTACTCATTTCGATTCCGAAAGATGTTCATCAGATACTTAAAGTACGGCTGGGCTCGATAACGCAGGCTATTCTCGCGAAACGTGCGCATCGAATTGAGTGCAAACTGATCCCAGTTATCGATGACATGGCTGCGCGCCATTAACTCCTTACCAAAGTTAAATCGGGTTGTATTGTACCCCCCTGGAATCTTGTCCGCCTCTTCAAGCAACTCGGCTGGAATCCTGAAAAATGACAAGATCACGTTATTTGCCGCGATTACGTCTCCATACACATCCGCCAGGAACGCCGGAAGGCGCACCTGACCCGTCAATTCGATCATTTTCTCAAGCACCCTTCGGGCATCGAATACATCCGTCGACGTTGTTGCAGAGGGCTGGCGAACGATTTGCTTTTGATCGAGTCCACTGGCAGCCAGCAAAAACTCACGCCTCTCGAGAGTCGTTAATTGGAAAATATTCAACAACTTGAAGAGGATTTCGGGATCAAAATGTTTCTTCACCCCACGCTCGATCTGGCTGATAACAGCGTCATCCAACTCCGCATATTCAGCAAGTTGAGACTGTGTCCAGCCCAGATCTTGGCGCAATGCCGCCACTAGCTCACCAAATTGCCTGCGGTTCATATGAGTCTACAATAGATTCAAAGATTTCTTTGAGTCTATTGTAAAGTAAATTGCTAGACTCTTAAGACAGGAATCTGTAGAATTGGATTAACTTCAAGTTAGAATCTATTCTGGTGCAAACCAGGATGATTAAGGGTGGATCCACAGGTGGGGGTTTGGCTAGCAAAGAGATCCCAACAATTGTTGGGGTCTCTTTGCTTTAACTGTTCTTCATCCAGAACCTGTAGATATCTGGTATAGCTCTCCGTTCCGAATCGCAACAGGCTTGGTATAATTTGCCATCTGCGAAGCCCTGTGTGCATAAATACAGGCTCGAATCTTTTGCAAGGAGCAGGATGAAATATTATATCTGGACCGAAGGATGCCAGATGAATGTTGCCGACTCGCAACGAGTTGGCTCGTCTCTGGAACATCTTGGATACACATTTACCGATAAAGCCGAGGAAGCGGATGTTATCGTTTTAAATACATGCGTGGTGCGTCAATCTGCAGAGGACAAAGCGATTGGGCGACTCTCGTCTCTGCTTCCGTTAAAGCGACAGAATCCCAACCTCGTGATTAACCTGATGGGGTGCCTGGTGGGCGTGCGCGGCGCGGAGAAACTGCGCCAGAAACTTCCCTATGTGGATGTGTTCTCTCCACCCTCTGATCCGGGTCCGCTTGTCTCGTTCTTAAGCCAGGGTGAGATTCGCTCTCTGGAAAACTCCGAAACGACGCGCCGCTTCCTGATGATGGATGATGAGCTCATCCTGCCGCAGCACGAACGCGGGAATCTTGTCAGCGCGCATGTGCCGGTCGTCTATGGCTGTTCGCATGCCTGCACGTTTTGTATCATCCCCTACCGGCGTGGGGTTGAGCGCAGCCGGCTCGTGGGCGATATCGTCGCCGAGATCCGCTCGCTGGCTGGGCAGGGCGTAAAGGAAGTGACGCTCCTCGGTCAGATCGTGGACCGTTATGGCAAGGATATCCCAGACGGACCAAACCTGGCGGGTCTGTTACGCGTCATCCACGACGTAGACGGTATAGAGCGTATCCGTTTCCTGACGTCGCACCCCAATTACTTTGGCGAGGACTTGATGAATGCCATCGCTGAGCTTCCCAAGGTGATGCCGCACATCGAGGTCCCGATTCAGGCAGGCGATGATGAAGTGCTTGCCAGCATGAAGCGCGGCTACACTCAAAAGGAGTATCGCGATCTTATTGAAAAAATTCGGGCGAAGATCCCAGGCTGCTCCATCGCCACAGACATCATCGTCGGATTCCCCGGAGAGACGGACGAACAGTTCATGGAGACCTATCGTGTCCTGGCGGACCTCAAGCTGGATGTCGCGCATCTAGCGCGGTATTCCTCGCGTGAGGGGACGGTCGCCACCCGCCGTATGCTCGATAACGTGAGCGACGAAGAAAAGATGCGCCGCTTCCGCCTGTTGGAAGAATTACAGGAACAGATTGTTGCCGAGATCAACAAGAAATATCTCGGGGAAACTGTGGAAGTATTGTTCGAAGACAAAGTAAAAAACCGTTGGAAAGGCCGCACCCCCACGAATAAACTCGTCTTCGTGGAGTCGGATGAGAACCTGAAAGGCAAAATCCTGCCCGTCACCGTCACCTGGACAGGTCCCTGGTCGATGCAGGCAAGCCTTGCGGGCGTACACGCACAAAAGCAGTTGGAATTAATTACCGTTTAATCGATAGGTCGGATTGTCAACACCGCACCTGCGGTGGGTGCAGGTGTCCGACCTACGTTTGAAACTTATGAATCAAATTCGCCCGCTTGCCATCTGTGTGTTTCGGTATGGGGACCGTATCCTTGTCGCAGAGGGATATGACTCCATCAAACACGAATATTTTTACCGCCCCTTAGGAGGGGGAATCGAATTCGGTGAGAACAGTGCAGAGACGATTTCGCGCGAAATACGGGAGGAGATCAATGCGGAGATCGATAGCGGAAGTTTGAAGTATTTGGGTTCCCTGGAGAATATCTTTTCCTTTAATGGAAATAAGGGCCATGAGATCGTGATGATCTACGATGGGGTATTGAGAGAGTCATCGTTATATGAGCAGCAGGTGATCGCGGGAAAAGAAGCAAATGGAGAAGATATCCGCGCTGTATGGAAGAACATCAATGAATTCGGCGCAGGCAAGGCTATTCTATATCCCGCGGGTCTGCTGGAAATCTTAGGGTAAGTTTGACTCCTCTCCAGGTTCGGCACAAGAAACTATAGAGGGCGCAGTTCCTATCAGTGCTCGAGAACGTTGCCGTGAAACCTTGTGGGCTGTAAGAAAGATCCTGGGACGATTGGCTTAGTCATAGAAAAATGAAAGCAGATAAAAAGTTCCAACGCAAGCCACTTTTGTCCGTGTTGTTAACTTTGAGTGGCATATTGATCGGTTTGCTGCTCGCCCTCCTTGCAGTCTGGGCGGATTATGAGTCAACCGCATACGGATTCTTAAGACGCGCACAGGCTTCCTTCGGAGGAGTAAGCTGTCCGATATTTGTGGGCAGGAATGAAAGTAGCGTGGTTTCCATAAAAGTTTCCAACCCGACGGATCGAACCATCTCACCAAGCGTGCGGACTGAGATCAGTACCCCGATTGAATTCGACACGAAGCTGGAACACATTCAACTGGCGCCTGGGGAACAGATGACCCTGCAAAGAACCGTCGGCCCGGAGAACGTTGACCTTGGCATGTTTATTTTTGTAAGCACCCTGGTTTATTCGGCATTTCCCCTGCCTGACCGCCAGACGACCTGTGGAATCCTTATGCTTCCCGTTTCCAACGGCACGCTGCTTTTGATACTGGGAACGGCATTGAGCCTTCTATTCATGGCGGCTGGTACATACTTGTTATACAAATATGAATGGTTTGTATGGCGATCACGTTCCATACTGTTTATCGTCGCGGTGACCGTGCTAGCCATGTTGCTTGCCTTTATGGGATGGTGGCTTGCGGCTGCGATCCTCATTATTCTTTCAATCTTAACCCTGGTGATCACAACAGGCAGCCTTTTCACATCATAAAGAAAAGAGTCATTGGGTATCGACCCATGCAAGCTTCTACCGGATCAATGCCCGCTATCCTATAGTCAGAGAATGCCCATCAAAAAGGAGAGTTAAATCATGCGTTGGGATGAATTGACCGGCGATCTATTTTCAGAGGCAGTGCAAGAAGCAGACGGTGTATGTCTTTTGCCATTATCCTGTATCGAGCGGCATGGGCATCACCTGCCTCTTGCCACCGATATGCTCATCGGGCGGGAGGTTTGCAACCGGGCTGCGGCTCTCGAACCTGCTATTGTCTTTCCTGATTTTATATTCACGCAAATTCTCGAAGCGCGGCATTACCCTGGCTGCATCGGCATCGAACCCGATTTGACGATTCGTTTGCTCGAAAACACCTTCCGTGAAATTGCACGCAACGGACTCAAGAAGATCGTGATCGTCAATGCCCATGGAGGCAACGATCATCTGATTCATTATCTGGCACAAATCCAGCTGGCAAGCCCGCGCGATTATGTCCTTTACATTGCGGAACAGTTCTACAGTCCCGAAGACGAAGCGGCGATCCGAGCACAATGGGAGACGGCTGTGGACGGTCATGCAGGCGAGAAGGAGACCAGCGCCATTTTGGCAATCCGCCCTGACTTGGTACAGCGCGATACCATTCCCTCAGATGATGAAGGTATGCCATTGGGCAGGCTTCAAGCATTACGCGATCTGAATATTGATGTAGGGATCTGGTGGTATGCTGATCATCCCTCTCACTATCGGGGGGATGGAATTCCTGCGACAGCGGAAAAGGGAAATTTCTGGCTGGATGCGCGTGCCCGCGGACTGGCAAGATCCATCCGTGCAATCAAAGAGGATATGGAAACGAAGCGCTTACAGGATGAGTTTTTTGGAGAACTAGGGCAACCATAAGTCTATTATGCAGGTATGAAAAGAGTCTCGTCGTTGAGCGACGAGACTCTTTTCATTTTAAGTCATGTAAATTACTTGACCAAATTCCTGAGCACCGTGTGGAGAATGCCTCCATTACGGTAGTAGTTCACTTCCACGTCGGTGTTCATTAATGCGATCACGTTGAATTCAAGGACCGCGCCATCCGGTTTGGTCGCCCGTACTCGGACAACAGCTTTTGGGGTCATGGTGTCGCTTAAGCCTTCAATATCAATGACTTCTTCGCCAGTGAGCCCCAACGCTTCAACGTTTTGCCCTTCCACAAACTTCAAGGGGAGGATTCCCATCCCAACAAGATTGGACCGGTGAATGCGCTCGAAGGATTCTGCTATGACAGCTTTCACCCCTTGCAGCATCGGGCCTTTGGCTGCCCAGTCCCGGCTGGAACCCGTTCCATATTCCTTACCTGCCAGCACAACGGTGGGTATGCCTTCCGCTTTATATTTCATCGCGGCGTCAAAGATAGACATTTCCTCGCCGGAGGGTTGGTATTTGGTCCAGTTGCCTTCCTTCGGTGCGACCATCAGATTCTTCAAGCGAATGTTTGCAAATGTACCGCGCGCCATCACCAGATCATTGCCCCGCCGCGTTCCGTACTGGTTGAAGTCCTTGGGCTGCACGCCGCGTTCCTGCAAGAAGATGCCGGCAGGAGAATTCGTGGCAATGTTGCCCGCAGGAGAAATATGATCGGTAGTGATCGAATCGCCGAAAACACCCAGGACGCGCGCGCCCTTGATATTTTCAATCGCAGGCACATCCAGTGTCAGGCTCTGGAAGTAGGGCGGATGATGGATATAGGTAGAGTCTTCCCTCCAGTCGAAGAGATCTGCTTCCTTGATCTCAATCGCCTGCCATATTTCGGAGCCGCTAAAGACGTCGGAATATTTTTCCTTGAACATTTCCGCTTTGACACTGGCAGCGATTGCTTCGTTGATTTCCTGCTGTGTCGGCCACAGGTCTTTCAGATAGACCGGCTGACCATCCGAACCAATCCCCAGAGACTCGTTGTTCATGTCGATATCCACAGTTCCAGCAAGTGCATACGCCACTACCAGTGGTGGTGAGGCAAGATAGTTTGCCTTCACCAGCGGATGGACGCGTCCCTCGAAGTTGCGGTTACCTGATAGCACTGCCGCAGCAACCAGGTCCGAGCCTGTGACCGCTTTGGCAACTTCTCCCGGAAGCGGACCGGAGTTTCCGATACAGGTCGTGCAACCATAAGCAATCACATTAAAGCCAAGTTTGGAAAGTGGGTCGAGCAGTCCTGCCTGCTGGAGATACTCGGTCACGACACGCGACCCAGGCGCCAGTGATGTTTTTACATACGGCTTAACGTTCAAACCTTTTTCAATCGCTTTCTTCGCCACAAGTCCAGCAGCAAGCAACACAGACGGGTTGGAAGTATTCGTACAGGAGGTAATGGCCGCAATCACCACAGCGCCATGCTTCATCTTTTGGGTCCCGCCATTCGTGCCGAACGTCGCTTCGCGTGCCAGCGCCTCTGGAGAGAGCTCATAGCCGCGTTCCTTGACAGGCGCTGTCAACACGCTTTGAAAAGCAGTTTTCATATCAGAAAGCGCTACGCGGTCCTGCGGCCGCTTGGGTCCCGCCAGAGAAGGCACGACCGAAGCGAGATCCAATTCGAGAGTATCGGTGAATTCAGGGTCAGGCGCCGATTCCTCGCGGAAGAGGCCTTGCGTGCGCGTATAAGCTTCGGTGCGCGCGACCACTTCTTCAGAGCGACCCGTCAGGCGCATGTATCGAAGAGTTTCAGCATCCACCGGAAAATAACCGATGGTCGCGCCATACTCAGGAGCCATATTCGCAATCGTAGCGCGGTCTGTCAGCGATATGCCATTGAGTCCATCGCCATAGAACTCGACAAATTTATCGACCACACCCTTGTTGCGAAGCATTTGGGTAATCGTAAGGACCAGATCTGTCGCGGTCACGCCCTCGCGCAATTTGCCATAAAGTTTGAACCCAATGATATCCGGCAAAAGCATATCCATGGGCTGCCCCAGCATGACAGCCTCGGCTTCGATGCCTCCTACACCCCAGCCTACGACACCGAGACCATTAATCATCGTTGTGTGCGAATCCGTGCCAACTAACGTATCGGGGAAGGCAAGGGTTTCCTCGCCATCCTGTTTGGTCATGACGACGTCCGCAAGATATTCAAGATTGACCTGATGGACAATGCCTGTCATCGGGGGGACTACGCGGAAGTTACTAAATGCCTTTTGTCCCCACTTGAGAAATTCATAGCGTTCACGGTTGCGCTGGAATTCCACCTCGGTGTTTCGCCTGAGTGCATCCGCCGTGGCAAAAAAATCCACCTGGATGGAATGGTCAATGACAAGGTCTACGGGCACCAGCGGGTTGATCTTTTTCGGATCCCCTCCGAGGCGCGCGACGGCAGAGCGCATCGACGCCAGATCCACCACTGCCGGGACACCGGTGAAATCCTGCATGATCACACGCGCCGGCAAAAACGGGATGCCCGGCCGCAAGCTTTTCGGCGTCCAGGCTGCGATGTTCTTTACATCTGTCTGAGTAATCTCTTTGTCATTACATTGGCGAAGAGCCGCCTCAAGGACGATCCGGATCGAATACGGAAGTTTTTTGAGATCTGTTAAACCCGCTTTTTCTAGCGCATCTAATCGATAGATCACGTACTCCCTGTCCCCGACTTTTAATACATCACGTGCATTGAAAAAATCGTTCATCGTGTCTCCTTTGGTGTGTGAAAACTCGTAGGGTCATTACCCTACACTCACACCACAATGCGAAGAACACAAAGGAGCGCCTTTGATATCCTTGATATTTGTGGTGATGTTTACAATCTCAGATCCTTATAAAGCCCTGTGGCAAGCTCCTCTTTCTCATCTTCAGGCAGGAAGCAGGCTTTTGCCGCAGCCACAATCCGCTCCCGGAGCGTGGTTTGGGTCATACGCAGGTCTTCGCAGGCGGTATGGTATTCGTGACTCAAGGTGATGCGTGAGATGCTAGGGTCGTCGGTATTGATTGTGACGTTCAAGCCTGCTTCGAGCATTTTCATCAGTGGATGAGTATCCAGAGAGCCGATCACGCCGGATTGATAATTGCTCGTTACGCAGACCTCAAAAGCTGTCCCACGCTCGCGCGCCAGCGCCACGATACTTTCGTCTTCCAGCACCCGTACCCCATGACCAACCCGTTCAGCGCCCAGTTGTTCGATTGCTTCTTTGACGTTGGTCGCGGGGCCCCACTCCCCGGCGTGGATTGTCACATGCAGACCAGACTGGCGTGCTTCCTTAACCACACCGTAAAAAGGCTCGGTCTTGAACTCCGCCTCGTTGCCTGCCAGATCTATGGCGACCAGTCCATCCTTGAGATGTTCCACAGCCAGCCAGACGACCTGCTCGGCGAGCTCTGTACTCTCATGGCGGTTCATCGAAGCAATCAGTCGCACGATGACGCCATGCTTCTTAGACGCTTCCTTGGTGCTACTAATTACCCAGTCGACTACATCATGGAGTGGAAAGCGTTCTGCACGGCTCAAGGCAACCGGTGTGAAGCGCAGCTCCATATAGCGGACGTTATCTTTGGCAGCGTCTTCGATGGCTTCGCGCGTGATGCGATGGATAGCATCCGGCGAGCGATAGAATAAGCGCAGCGTATTGAACTTGGAGAGAAAATTCTGGAAGGTGAGTTTATCTTCTTCCTGAATTTGAACCAGCGTGCTTAATCGGAGGACATCGGCAGGGATGGTGATCCCGTGCTGGCGTGCAATGTCCACCATGGTATCCAGCCGCAGGGAACCTTCCAGATGTCGATGTAGCTCCACTTTCGGGAGAGCTCGATAGGTATTAAGAGAAGCCGTGACGCGTTCTACAGTAGACATACTTCTGAAAGGTGTAGAAGTCGTTCTCCAACGTCTTACCGGAGAGCGCAGACTACCCTGCTTATTAGTGTCGCCGCCGTTTCTTTTTCTTACCGTGATCTGCTGGTGTTTGTGAAGCCTGCGTTGCAGCCGTTGGCGCGCCGGAAACTTCCACGGGCGTGATCTCTACGGGCCTGGGCTGGTACGCAAATACGCGACTGATGACCAGACCTCGAATATCTTCGACCAATTGTGCAAACATCTCAGAGGCTTTCGCTTTATATTGTACCAGCGGGTCACGCTGGGCGTAAGCCTCCAGACCTATGGAAACGCGCAGTGCTTCAATGCGCGTCAAATAATCTACCCACAGCTCGGTCGTTGCACTCAACAGCAGTTGACGGTGGACCTCGTTCAACGCATATCGCCCCACCGCCTCAACCAGAGCTTCCCGGTCCGACTCCCCGAGGCTGGATATCGGCTCATTGAGTCGTTCCTCCCCGAAAGCCATTTTGGCAGCCACACCAAAGTCTGCGAGCCGCTGGGCATTGGCGGAAAGACGGGCATACTCACGCTGTCCCCAGGCAAAACGCAGGGCTTCCTCTGCTTCGTCGAGGTGTGTCAGCACATCCTCGATCACTTGATCTGCGGGCTGGTCCTCCAGCAGTTGGGCGATCAAAAAGACATAGCTGAAACGGACGAAAACTCTCTTAACCTGACGATGGGTCTTCTGATCGAAATCCGTCCGTGCGCCCTGCGAAAGCGAAAGCAGCATTTGAAGCTTGGTCGTATCATTAATCTCGCGCGGCATGAGATTATGGATATCATTCCGGATCTGACCGTTCTCACCAACCAAACGTTCGCGGCGGCGCGTCAATGCATCCTCCGCAGCCTCGGTGATCTTATCTGCTGCGTCGTCCCAGTCGGAGATCTCGAACTTTTCTGCGAGCGCTTCCCCAAACCGATTTTGGATTGCGGAGATGATGCGCGAGACATACAACACTGTCAGGCTCGTTGAGACCAGGTTGCGCATATCGTCCCGTATTTCTTCCGGATCTTCTCCCAATCGGCGTAATTGCTCCCCGTTGAGCCGGAGCTGCATGCCGGTCAGACCGTTGATCTCCTCCAGCATTTTTTGCGGGCGCGGGCGCTCCGCATCCTCCATGTCGCGCAGGCCTTCGAAGTAGGCACCGAGAATATCTTCGCGGCTGGAGAGCTGGGTTTCCAGACTCTGCTCGGTTGTATCGATCAAGCTCTCGATCGCGCGCAAGTGATGTGCATTTTCCGCGTCAATGGCGCGGGCGATCAGATCCAAAGTCGCCTGCCGGAGATCTGTCGACTGATTTAGTTCCTTCAGGAGCAAAGACAAGCCGAAGCTGGGGAAGAGCCGCTCACCGCTCATAAATGGCGGCTGGACCTGCTCGAGCCAGGCGATCAACTTCCAGGGTCCGTCTTCATCTGTCAAGCCAGTTTCCACGCGCTGAGTGACTTCCTGTTCCAGCATTTCGTCAATGTTTTCACTCAAATCTTCCTTGACGAAGATCCGATCGCGCTGGGTATAGATCTGACCGCGCTGCTTATTGAGCACATCGTCATATTCCAGCAGATGTTTGCGCACATCGAAGTTTGCACCCTCGATACGGTGCTGGGATTGTTCAATGATATTCCCCACCAATCGCACTTCGAGCGGCAAGGAATCATCCACGCGCAATCGTTCCATCAAGTTGCTGACCTGCGACCCTCCCTGCAGGCGCATCAAATCATCCTGAAGGGAGAGATAAAAGCGCGAAGAGCCCGGGTCGCCCTGACGTGCCGCACGCCCGCGCAGCTGGTTGTCGATGCGGCGCGCCTCATGTCGTTCGGAACCAATCACATGTAAACCGCCCAGTTCCTTCACGCGCTCCATGTCTTCAAAATATTGTAAGAACAGCTTGACCTCGGCATCATAAATACCATAGTTGGCAGGGTCAACTTTCTTTAACGCCTCTCGTCGTTCTTCCTGCGTGATATCAAATGGATTCTCATAGCCCGCCTTGCCAAGCACACGATTGACCGAGGTAATGACTTCTTCCGCTAGCTCACCACCAAGCTTGATATCCACGCCGCGCCCTGCCATATTCGTGGCTATGGTCACGGCACCGAACGCTCCCGCACCCGCGATGATCTGGGACTCTTCTGTATGCTTGCGGGCATTCAGCACCTGATGAGGAACGCCACCCTGTAGTACCGACTTCAGCCGGTTGATATCTGATTCAGCCAATCGCAGAATCTCAAGCACAACCGGCAGGTTCGAGGGATCTTCCGGGTTGATATTGGTCAGCCCAAACGGCTGAATGAACTTGCGCAGGGAGTCAGGTGTCACCTTTTCAAGAGGTTCGTTGAATGGCTGTAGCTCTGGAATGAGACGCCCATCTTCTTCGCGCTTGTTCGCCTCCATCCACACCCGGCGGACGAGAGCAACTTGTATCAGACGGCGGACGGGTTCTGCCTTGAGCCGGTTCGACAATTGTTCTGAGGATTCGACCGAGGTCGTACCTACGAGCAAAGGGCGCCCGCGCACATGTTCGCGCACAATCTCCATTACAATGGAGCGCAGTTTCGCTTCGAAAGTCTTATAGATGATATCTGGATAGTCTTTGCGGCGATAAAACAAAGGCATCTGGCCTTTATCTTCACGCCTGGCAAAATAACTGTAAGAATACCCATCTTCATCCTTCGCCTTGATTTCTGTCAGCGGCGCATTGTTACCGTATGCCTGATATTCAAGGTTTGGTGGGATAGGCACAACTTCCAGGTTGTAGATTTTGCTGAACTCTTCCGCTTCAGTCAGCGCGGTGCCGGTCATGCCAGCCAGCTTCTGATACATGCGAAAGTAATTTTGCAGGGTGATCGTCGCGTAAGTCACGTTCTCCGGCTCGATCTTTACGCCCTCCTTGGCTTCCACCGCCTGATGCAGGCCGTCGCTCCAGCGGCGCCCGGGCATGAGCCGCCCCGTAAACTCATCTACAATGACAACCTTACCGCCCTGGACAAGATAATCCTTGTTGCGATGGAAGACGAACTGGGCGCGCAAAGCCTGCTCCAGATGACCGCGTAAACGTGCCTGCTCGGGCGTGACATCCTCCGGGCGGTCGGGGTCCATAAGTGGCATGCCAAGCAGCTGTTCAACACGCGCTAACCCCACTTCCGTAATCGAAACGTTGCGATCCTTTTCGTTTAACTCAAAATCTTCCGGGCGCAGCTGTTTGACCACCTGCGCCATCTTGCCATACCATTCCAGGTCACCCGAGGCGGGACCGGAGATAATGAGCGGGGTGCGCGCTTCGTCGATCAATACGTTATCGACCTCGTCCACGATCGCATAGTGATGGCCGCGCTGGACGCGGTCGCTCAGACGCATGGTCATGTTGTCGCGCAGGTAATCGAAGCCAAACTCGGCATTCGTACCGTATGTAACATCTGCCTCATACGCCAGGTGCCGGTCCACCATGCGCAGATGGCGCTGGTCTTCGTGTGGCGACTCGCGTTCAAAATCGATGATAAATGCTTTCTTACCGTTCTCGGTAGCGGCTGCCATCTGCAGCACTCCCACTGACAATCCCAGCATGTGATAGATGGGCGCCATCCAGCGGGCATCACGTCGTGCGAGATAATCATTGACCGTCACGAGATGGATGCCTCGTCCGATTAATGCATTGAGGTAAATGGGCAGGGTGGCGACCAACGTTTTCCCTTCTCCCGTGCGCATTTCCGCAATGGAGCCACGGTGCAGGGCGATGCCACCGATCATCTGCACATCAAAGTGGCGAAGTCCAATCGTCCGCTTGGAGGCTTCTCGAACTACCGCAAAGGCTTCGGGCAGGATTTCTTCCAATGCATCCTGGTATACCCGGAATTGTTCCTTTTCTTCCAGACCCTCCACATTCCCAACAGACTCCGCGATGCGCGCCCGGAATTCATCCGTTTTGGCGCGCAATGCATCCTCACTTAATGCCTCGAATTGTGGCTCAAGTGAGTTGATTTGCTGGGCAATGCCGCGGAATTGCTCGATCGTTTTCTTGTTGGGGTCGCCCCCAAATATTTTTACGAAGTTTTTCAGCATGTTTACCTTATAAGAAAGATTATAATGTCTCTTGATAAATATATGGATTCGGCTTGTACGAAACGGCAATAAAGTGTAGCACAACACTATTAGTAAAACGTAAAAAGACCGGGATCGGACGTCTAAGCTCAATGTTATGGTAAAATCGCATCCGCCCCAAACGTGCCGGGGCTTGTGGAGGGATGGCCGAGCGGCTGAAGGCGCATGTCTTGAAAACATGTTTGGGTCACACCAACGTGGGTTCGAATCCCACTCCCTCCGCCAGGCGATTGTCGATTGACGATTTTTTGATTTCAGATTGGCAATCGAAAATCGTCAATCATAAATCGGAAATCAAAATGGGGAGGTGCCAGAGTGGTCGATTGGGGCCGCCTGCTAAGCGGTTACCGGGGCGAAATCCTCGGTCGCAGGTTCGAATCCTGTCCTCCCCGCCACCAACTAACACGTCCGTATGGGCGTGTTAGTTTTTAACGCGAAGGAGACTATGGAAGGGAGATATAAGAAAGTTAAGATCTACTGCAAACTCAGCTTCATACCTAGGTGTGTCCCCTTAAACCCCAGTCGTTCATAGAAACGATGTGCATCCCCACGGGTTTTGTGGGTTGTCAATTGGACAATATGAGCCCCGCGTTGCCCTGCCCGTTCCACAGTCCAATTCATCATCACACTGCCGATGCCCTGCCCTTGGAAGCGTTTATCCACTCGAACCGATTCGATCTGCGCCCTTAGCCCACCCTGATAACTAATCGATGGCAAATACATCAGGTGAAGTGTGCCGATCACTTCCCCATTCCGTTCCGCGACGATCAGCTCGTGATTCGGGTCGCTATGAATTTGTTCAAAGGCGGAATAGTAAGACTCGGGTAAAGGATCTTCATAACGCTCGCGCTGGCTGCCCAGGGCGTCATCTGCCAGCATACGCACAATCGATGGAAGGTCGACACGCTGCGCCAGGCGAAAACGAATCTCTAGCGGCGTCACTCGGCTCGTTCCTGCTCGGTTAACTCCATGTGTTTGGGATTTCTGCGCATGTACGCCGCTGCATAGGAACACATCGGAATCACTCGCAGTGCGTTTTCTTTGGCATATTGCAAGCTGGCATCCACAATCTTTGCCGCAACACTTTGTCCTCTATGCTCCGGGTAAACACCCACATGGGTGATCACGAAGTTCTTCCCCTCCTGAATGTAATCCAGCTTGGAGAGGTGCCCATCGATCCACAGTTCGAACCTGTCATTTGCCGGGTTATGGGTTATTTCCAGTTTATCCAGATCTATGTGCATGAAATCATCCTATCACTTAAGGTGACATCACCTATTATTCTTTTCGCGAGCGAACAACGCAACGTATTCCATAATGATCTTCAGCGCTGCGAACACCGTTGCCTCTGACGGGTCAATAGGCGGAGACACTTCCACCACGTCTAACCCAACAAGAGGAAGCCCCTGCATTGACTTGATCAGCGTGATCACCTCGCGAGACGTGAGACCTCCTGAGTCGGGGATCCCGGTACCCGGCGCGAACGCCGGGTCGAGGCAATCAATGTCCAGCGAAATATGGACAGCGTCGCATCTGCTTAACTTACTATACACGCTGGAAGCAACGCTTCGCATCCCGCGTTCGGCGACCATTGCCGCGGTGTATACATGGAGTCCGCTGTTTTCGATCAGGTCGATTTCCTGGTCTTCCCATGAACGCACGCCTACCAGACAAACATCCTGCGGCTCGATGCCAAACTCGAGAGCGCGGCGCAGCACACAGGCATGGGAAAGCCTGGAACCCGTAAAGATGTCACACAAATCAGGGTGTGCATCCACCCACAGCACGCCCATGTGCTGATCCTTATATCGCTCCCGCTGCGCCTGGAAGACGGGAATACTGATCGAGTGGTCCCCGCCCAGGATAATGGGCGTGTTGGGTAAAGCTGCGATCATTTCGCGGATTCTGTCAAAGTCCCGCGCCTGATCCGCGACGGAAATGTCGCCCCCGTCACAGATACGTATGCCGCCCAGCCGCGTGCGGTCTTCGCTGAAAGGGGTAAGGTGTGTGGACCAGAACCGAATCCGTTCCGGACCCAGCGCCGCTCCTTTGCGCGCGCAGGCTGCTCCATCGTAAGGAACGCCGATCACAGTGAAATCAGAGTCAGCGGGTGTGTATTCTGTCCGTGATAGATCAGCCCAAAGTCCATGGGTGGAGTCAGGGTCCATAACTTTCCTCGTTGATGCAATTGTATCTCATGCAATCTACTTACGGGGTGACGCATACTTTACCAAAGCGGTGGAGGAATTTCAACCTGCACCCCCCATGATGGATTAACTTGTTAATGAGACAAGCAGTAAACAAAAACGAACAGTGACTGCTCACTGTTCGTTCTTCAGGAGATACTGCAGTTATTTGGAATTGATAAATGCAATTAACGCTTCGATCTCTATCTGCTTTAGGCTGAGATCTGGCATCCTGGTATCAGACTTCGCAGCTGTTGGATCCTTCAATCGAATGAGCAAAACTTCAGGATGAGCAGAATAGTTAGAGAGATCGGGCGCGCCTATTTCAATCGTCCAGTATTCATTTCGGTCCGCTGCCCGGCTGTTGTAATGACATGTAATACAGCCTTTCGCCAGAAAGAGTTGACGTCCCATCTCTACCCGTGAAGACGATGCGTCCAATGCCTTCTCGCCCTGTGCCTCCACCGCAGGAGTAGCGGCCCCTGTGACAAAGGTGCCAATCCCAAACATGAGGCAAAGTGCAGCCAGCGCCCCAGCCACTCGACTCTTTCGTTGAAAGGCAAGGAACAAGCCAACCAGCGCAATACCGAATGCCAACACACTGACCATTAACAGCGGGGAAATCGAGGCAGGTTTTGATGGCGTCTTTGATGTAGGTTGACTCTCAGAGTCAACCGTTGAGGCAGTCACGGTCAGTGCCGGCATCGGCTGATCCATCGTAAATGCCTGAATGGACCATTCCCAATTTCCTTCCCTAGGGAAGGTTAATGTAGCCGTGTAATGCCCGGGCTTTCCATCGGCTTCTGCAGGGACGACAATTTGCTCACCTCTCAACTGAGTCGTGACCGTCGGCGCTAATCCATTCATGAGTGTGACGCCGTGCTGCCGAACCGAAAAGCCGATCGTGAGCGGTTCCTCCACGACGACATTGGATGGCAGTTCATCCAATGTGATCACTGCCCAGCCTCCAGCGAATGCCGGGAAGGCAAAGACCAAAATCAACAGCAAAGCCAATCCCCCGGAAATAGAAGCTCGTGAAAGCATGGGCATTTCAACCTCCGTTTACTGGGAAAAGGATTTATGGAACCGGTACGTGAACAAGGAAATTAACGCTACACCCAAGGCCCCCAACAGGGCAAGGTAGACGGGATGGAGCGGCACGCCGGATTGTGTTTGCGCAGTGGATGCACTAGATTGAATCTTGTCCATCGAGTGGATAGAGAGCGCACTTTCAAACACAGCTTGGATTTCAGGGTTGGCTGTGTACCATTCCCCATCATATTCCGAGGATCCGTTCACGATGCCGTCATAGTATACAAAGCCAGTCTCCCGGTAATAATGTAGATGATCAAAGGGGATCTCGCGTTGGCCATCGATGTAATAACGCGTGATCTCGTAGCCTGTGCCTGGATCCGCAGGTTCGCTGGTCTTATGGCGATAAAAATCGGCGAAGGCAAAGAAATCTTCCGTCAAGGCTGGTTCTATAGAACGGATCTCATCTTCTAAGCCCGCGCCTGTGATGACAATAAACGAAAAACCGCCTTTAGCGAACGCGTTGATTGACATAATGAAGAGCACCACGAAAGCAATCCCCAGGGCAGCGCGAATACGAGTAAACATTGGTATCTCCTTACAGATCGATTCAATATCCGTACACCGCTGCAGGCGATCCGGTTCCTGAATGGTTAGCGGACAGGTTGCAGCGATTCCGCCACCCTGACTGCTTCTCCCATGGTCATCCCCGTTTCCAGGCGATAGGTGACACCTCCATCCGTCCAGATCAATACATGTCCGTCAATCAACCGGACAAAATCAAGATTGCCATTGGAAAACCTTACAGGATACGGGCCCACAGCCCATATCGCGCGTTGGTCGTTGACCGTGGTCTCCTGAATACGTTCGGGATCCATCTTCTCAACGGCCCAGCTTCCGGGCGGAATGAGATGCAGACTCATCACTACCTGGCGAGGGTTTTGCGGATCAATCCAGACCAGGATTGTCATGTTCCCCTCCGCGTCCTGAACAAAGATGCGGTCCGGTGGACCCAGGTCAGGCGGGGACGAAGGAAGGAGGATTGGGTAACCCACAAGCTGCTGAGCGCTTTCCAGAGACTGTTCGCCGGCCAGCCGCTCCAGCATGGGAATCAGCGGAACAGCAGTCGCTGTAGGTGTGGCAGCCATTGGAATTAGGAAGGGAAGAACTTCCTGCTGCGGTGGCGTGACCGGAGTCGGTTCGGCGCGGAAGATGCGCACGATACCGATCTTGATAAACTCGAGGATCGCCGCACGCGCAGGCGGGATGAGCATCAGGCTGGCGAACAGAACCAGGATCGCGGTCAGCGACCAAGCAAAACGCCGCGAGAAGACCCGAGGACGCGCGGACGCACGCAGACGCTTCATCACCGGTCCGGCAATATTTGGCGTACGCGGATAATCCAGTCCTTTTGTGATGGAAACCAGCTGTTGTTCGAAGAGTTCCTGATGCAACTCGTTCATGGGACTGCTTTGCTGGTTCATGCCTTACGTCCTTCGTGCCCTTCGGCGAGAACAGGAAAATCCTGTTGGATAATTCTACGCAGCCGGTCAAGCGCACGGCTCAAGCGCGATTTGACGGTCCCCTCCGCCACGCCTAAAGATTGAGCCGTCTCCGTCACGGACAGCTCGAGAAAATAGCGCAGGTAAATGATTTGTTGATCAGGCATAGTTAAGGTTTGAACCGCTTTCCAGAGATCATTCGCTTCCATCTGCTGCGTGCTTTTTTGCTCTACATTAACCGAAGTGATGGGTTCGTTGCGGAACGCATGCGTCAACGCCGCCAGATAGCGTCCTGCGGAGCGGCGGCGGTTGCTCGCCAGGTTCGAGGCAATGCTCAGTAACCAGGGGCGCAGGGAGCGGGTGGCATCAAAACGCTTGAGATAATTCCAGGCGCGCAGGAAGGTTTCCTGGGCAACATCTTCTGCGTCGTCAGGGTCGCCGAGGAGCAGGTAACACAGCCGAAACACAGCCTCCTGGTGCGCAAGTACCAGTGGTTCCCAAGCCGCCGCGTCACCATTGATGGCATGGCGAACTAACGTGGATTCGTCCACTTCGCCTCTCCGGAGAGGTCCTTCATTCTTAGACAATTACACCTGTAGCAGGAAACTGGTTCCCTTTCCATAAAGTGTACAACACTTCATGGTCCGGTGCTCATACAGTCATTGACCCCTCTTTTGTTTGCTCTTACAATACCATTATGATATTAAAGCTTGCTGGCTTTTTTCGACCGGATCACGACCCTCCGCAAGACATAATTCCCCTACGCGGTTGTGCTCTAAGCACCACAATCGCTATCAAGATAGACTCGGAAACAGGGATGCATGCCCCTGTTTTCGGGAAATCTTTGCATTTTCATTAAGTATTAATAATATTCGGAGGAATAAAATTCATGCCTACCCCGTTTGTGTCCAAACGTGCCCCAATCTATGCTGACGTTCCCGATGAAAAGTGGAACGACTGGCGCTGGCAGTTGAGCCATCGTCTGAACAACGTCGAAGAGATCGAAAAAGTTCTTCCGCTAAATGAGTCCGAGCGCAAAGCGCTCAACACCAGCGGCTTGTTCCGCGTGGACATCACGCCTTACTTCATTTCGTTGATCGACCCGAATGACCCGGATGACCCCATCCGCAAGCAGGTCATTCCCCTCTCGGAAGAGATGCAATCCTTTACGGCGATGATGGAAGACTCTCTCGCGGAAGACCGGCACTCTCCCGTACCCGGACTCGTCCACCGCTACCCGGACCGGGTGCTGATGCTCGTCACAACGCAGTGCGCCTCGTATTGCCGCTACTGCACGCGCTCGCGCATCGTCGGTGACCCCGGGCAGACCTTCTCGCGCCAGGAATTTGAATTGCAGATCGAATATCTCAAACGCACGCCTCAAGTACGCGACGTGCTGCTTTCCGGCGGTGACCCGCTCGTGCTGGCGCCCAAAATCCTGGAAGAAATCCTCAGGCGCTTACGCGAAATCCCGCACATCGAGATCATCCGAATCGGCTCGCGTGTGCCCGTCTTTATGCCGATGCGTATTACGCAGGAACTCTGCGATACACTGGCAAAGTACCACCCACTCTGGCTGAATATTCACGTCAACCACTCCAACGAAATTTCGCTGGAACTCGAACAAGCCTGCGACCGTCTTACAAGAGCAGGCATTCCGCTTGGGAACCAGGCGGTGCTACTGGCTGGTATTAACGATAACGTTCATATCCAGCGCAAGCTTGTGCAAGACCTGGTCCGCATCCGTGTGCGCCCCTACTATCTTTATCAATGCGACCTGGTCGAAGGCGCCGGGCACTTCCGCACACCCGTGGCGAAAGGCATCGAGATTATGGAAGGCTTGCGCGGGCACACATCCGGCTATGCCGTGCCACAATACATTGTGGACGCGCCGGGCGGCGGCGGCAAGATTCCCGTGATGCCAAATTACCTGCTAAGCATGTCTGATCATAAGGTCATCTTGCGAAATTACGAAGGATATGTGACCACGTACGAGGAGCCAACCGATTATCTTCCGAGCGACGCGGCAAAGTTCAAAGGCGAAAAACGATCCGAGCCCGGTCAAACTGGCATCTCCGGTCTGCTGGATGGTGAGCAGATGTTCATCAAACCTGAGGGCTTCGACGAAACACACGATCGTCACGGCATCCAGCATCGTCTGAAAGATGAAAAGAAGTGGCAGCCGCTGGGGATCGGCTCTGGTACGACCCAACCGGACGAAAAATAAGATCAGCATCCAAAGGAGAAATGTATGAGTGTATCGAAGGAAAAAATTCTGCTGGGAGCCATGGCAGTCATCATATTACTCTCGGCTTGCCAACCTGCACCACCCACACAAAACCCCACAGAGGTGGCGAATCAGGTTGCGACCTCCGTGGCGCTGACCGTTGCCGCGGGGAACGCACAGACACAAGCCGCAGTCAGCCCGACCGTGGAAGCGACGAATACAACCCTTCCCACCCAGACCGAAGAAGGTGTAGTCGCTTCTCCAACGCCACTTGAAACCGCAACTCCTCTGCCAACTACAACGGCAATCGCACTCCCGACCTCCTCAGGTGGCGGCGGAGGTGGTGGGAGCACCCAGCGTGAATACTCCTGCGATACGATCCGCCGACGACCACTCGACAATACAAGCTACCGCCCTGGCGCTCCGTTTGATATCAAATGGACGATTGTAAACACCGGTACCAAGACCATGGTTGCCGGGTTAGACCTGAAATACAACAGCGGCACGCAGATGACCAACCGGACTCGAGTGGAGCTTCCCGAGCTGAAACCTGGTGCTCAGTTTGCCGTTGACTTTGATGCCGTCGCTCCCACCAAGGAAGGCACCTATATCATGACGTTCGTGGTGGAAGGTCAATTGTGCTATCCCTACGTAGCGATCATCGTGGAAAAGTAAAGGCTTGAGTCTACACTCCGAATTCAAATCGGATCTGGAAGAGGTAACTATGGCAGCAACGCGTAAAACAAAGTTGTTGATCTGGGTCACAGCGCTGGCGCTTATTATGGCATGTGCTCCATCGCTCGTAACCCCGTCAGTGCCGACGATGGACCCGGGAGCGGTCAATACGTTTATTGCACAAACGGTGAACGCGGCGAGCACACAGACGGCCGCATCCCTGCCCTCCCAGACGCCAAGCCCCACCATCACACCAACTGTCGTCACGGACACGCCCTCGCCGACCGCAACCGCGACGGTGATCTTTATCCTCTCCAGCCCTACGCCGCTGGTGATTCCCACATTCACAAGCAGTGGCGGGAGCGGGACCAGTAATGAAAACTTTTCCTGTCAGGTCACCCGGGTTTCCCCTGCCAATGGAACTCGCTTCAACCCGCGCGACGATTTCGATGCCGTCTGGACAGTTCGCAACAATGGACAGCGAAACTGGGACCGAAACAGCATCGATATCATCTATTCGAGCGGCGACAAAATCCACAAAGTTTCGGGCTACGACTTGGATGAAAATGTAAGAGTCGGTAACTCCATCGACGTAGGCGTGGATATGCAAGCACCCAAAGACCCGGGCACCTATAACACCACCTGGGTCATGCGCAGAGGAGACAATACCTTCTGCACGATGACGCTCACGATCGCGGTGAGGTAACGTTCCACTGAAACAAAACAGCGGTGGCATTTGATGCCACCGCTGTTTTGTTTCAGCTTAGCGGTGGGGGAGGCGGCACGTCGTCAACCGTTTCTGGTCCCGCTTTCTTCCGCAGCGTGAAGAACCCGACTGCCGCTGGAATGAGGAGCAGGATGAGCGAAAGGCAAACCAGAACAAATCCCACAGTGGGATCCAAAGGGGCGTCATTGAATGTCCCTTGACCAGCCGCGGTAAGGGCACCAAATAAACAGATGAACAGCCCAGGACAGCCGCAAAGCACAACCGCAGCAACAGTGGCGATCATACCGGAGTTTCTATTGTTCATGCTCGTTTTCTCCAAAGAAATGAATTTTGATGAGTATATAGTTCACATACAGGATGCGCAAGGATTGTTGAGCTAGCTTCTCAGCTTCGCGCCAACTTCATGTTCCAAACGCTTGATGATTTTATTGCGGATGGCTGCGGCGTCGGCGTCGGTCATCGTTTTATCGGACTGATACGTGAGACTGTACGCCAGGGACTTCTTACCGGCTCCGATCTTTTCATCGCGATAGACATCGAAGAGGCGGACCTGCGTGACAGTCTTTCCACCCGTCTGTTTGATGAGGCTGGCGACGCGCTCCGCAGGCACCGACTCATCTACGATCACGGCGATGTCCTCGAGCACAGGCGGCACATCCGCCACAGGGACGACTTCATAGGTTGGGGTTGCCTTGCGCAGCGCGTCCAGATCGAAGTCTGCCACAATAACGGGCGCTTCACCAAACTCATACTTTTCCTTCGTTAGTGGGTGTAGCTCACCGAAAACACCAACAGGTTGTCCGTTCACCTTGACCTGCGCCGCCTTGCCCGGATGCAAATAGTTAACGGAATCGATTGCAGAGTAGGAAACGTCCGTGTAACGGAGCCCTTCCAATACCTGCTCGATCCTTCCTTTCAAGTCGAAGAAATCGAATCGAGAAGATTCCTTCACATCCCACGCAGTTGGATAGCGCAATCCGGTCAGGACCATCGAAAGTCTGCGCGGCTCGTTCGGCAGTCCGTTTTTGACAGGCTCGAAGATGGGACCCACCTCGAACATTGCAATCGATTCGGCACGCGCGTTCTTTTCTGCTGCTTCCAGCACAGACGCAAGCAGGCTCCTGCGCAACACTCGACGCTCCGGCGCGATCGGGTTTGCCAGGGTGGCATATTCGTTGTAAGCGACAAGGCGACTTTCCCGTTCGGGCGACGTCAAGCGATAACTGACAACCTCCTGCAAGCCCAGCTCGACAAGGAGATCGCGCACATGCTCCTCCCATTCGTGGACAGGGTTGCCAACCTGCGGCGGGAGCGCATCTGCCATGCGCGTCTCGGGGATACGGTCATAGCCGTAGCTGCGCGCTACCTCTTCGATAATATCTGCAAGACCTACGATCCCCTGTCCGATATCGAGACGATGCGGAGGGGTTCGGACATCCACACAGTCGTTCTCGATGGTGCATTCAAATTCCAGGCGGGTCAGCAGCCCGGCGATTTCCTCCTCCGTCAGATCGATCCCAAGCCAGCGTTTGACGTCTCTGGACCGGATCGTAATGATTGGGTCCAGGGGTTTGAGTGGATAAGCGTCCACGAGACCGGGCGCGATCTTGCCGCCGGACCATTCTGCCATCAGCTGCAGCCCCCTGCGCACGCCCTGTTCTGCCAGCGCCGGGTGCACGCCGCGCGAGAAACGGAACGAAGCTTCCGACGGCAGGTTATGCTGCTTTGCCGTCTTGCGGATGTTGATGAAGTTCCATGCCGCGCCCTCGAGCAACACATTGGTTGTGCTCGTCCCGCGCACGCTGGCTTTGCCACGCGGCAGTTCGCCGTGTTTTGCTTCCGAGCTGGTAGCATCCAGCACTTCCTTAGACGCGTCATAGACCTCTGTTTCCGCGCCGCCCATCACGCCCGCCAGGGACACCGGTCCTTTTTCATCGCAGACCAGGACATTCGATGAAGTGAGCGTGCGCGTATTGCCGTCCAGCGTGGTAAGTTTCTCACCGTCCTTGGCAGAGCGCGTGACGATCTTTACATCTTTGTCTCCTGCCCGTTCCTTCAACGAATCATAGTCGAATGCATGTAGCGGCTCGCCGATATCGAGCATGGCGTAATTGGTCGCGTCCACGATGTTGTTGATTGGGCGAATCCCCGCTAAACGCAGGCGGCGCTGGATCTGGTATGGGCTAGGCTTGATCTCCACATCACGGATGAGCCCAAGTACGAAACGCGGGTTAAGCTGCGGTTCCTGAATCTCAATGGAAACCACATCATTCACAGGCTGACCTTCGGTGCTGTATTCGATCTTTGGTTTCTTAAACGGTCGTCCGGTTGCGGCGGAGAGCTCGCGCGCTATACCAAGGACATTTGCATTGCGCGCCATGTTCGGCACGATGCTGATGTCCAACACAGCATCGCCCATGTAATCGGCAAGCGGCATACCGACGGGTGCAGCGTCGTCAAGAACGATGATGCCCTCATGCTCTTCCGAAATGCCAAGCTCTTTCTCCGAAGCGACCATGGAATACGATTCGACCCCTCGTATTTTCGCGCGCTTGAGGGTCGTCAGCACCAGTCCGGCGGCGTGCCCATCGTAAATGACTGAGCCTTCTTTGGCATATGCCACCTTGATCGGCTTCTCGAGTCTGCCTGTGCCTTTCAAATGAAAGATATTCGGCGCGCCGGTTAACACCGTCTGGTCTTGCTGCCCATCGTAGAGATCGAGCAGGGTCAGGCGGTCTGCGTTGGGATGCGGATTCACCTTACGGATTTCTGCCACCACGATCCTGTCGCGATCCCAGCCGATGCCGCTGGTCTTGAACTCGTGCGGCTCGCCTTCCTTATAAGATGGCATCGGCAGCCCGGCATATTTGATTTCATCCACTTCCAGCCCGGCAAGTGTGAGCTTGCGAGCGATCTCTTCTACAGATAAACCATCCAGGTCAATGTAGTCGTTTAGCCATGATATAGGTACCTTCATTCACAACTCCTTCTGACCAAAGACTAGAGATTGGAGAGGTATCTAATCTCCAGTCTCTAATCTCTGTTTAGAACTGTTCCAAGAACCTGAGGTCGTTGCCCCAGAAATATCGAATATCGTCGATCTTATAGCGCAGCATGAGCTGGCGTTCCGGTCCCATGCCCCAGGCGAAGCCGGAATAACGTTCGGGGTCGTACCCGCCATTTTGCAGCACAACGGGATGCACCATACCGCAGCCCAAGATCTCCAGCCAGCCGGAGTTCTTGCAGACCTGGCATCCCTTGCCGCCGCAGACGAAACATTCCACGTCCATTTCGGCGGAAGGCTCGGTGAACGGGAAGTAGGAAGCGCGGAACCGCGTACGCACATCCTGACCAAACATCCGCCGGGCGAAGTCGATCAACGTTCCCTTCAAATCGGCGAAGGTGATATTTTTGCCCACCACGAGTCCTTCCACCTGGTTGAACTGGATCTCGGACCGCGCTGTGATCTGCTCGTAGCGGAAGCACATCCCGGGCAGCGCGATACGGATCGGCGGCGGATTCTTCGGGTCCATCGCCGAGCGCACGGCATCTCGCATCGCATGGATTTGTCCGGGCGAGGTATGCGTGCGCAGGACAATGGGGTTGTCGCCGCGCTCGCCCGCCTCGATGAAGAACGTATCCTGCATATCGCGCGCAGGATGGTTTAGCGGGAAGTTCAACAACTGGAAATTGACTTCATCCTCTTCGACTTCACGCGAGGTATAGACCTGAAATCCCATATCAGCGAGGATATCGAGCACACGCCGCAGCTGCTGCGTGGAGGGATGCAGCCGTCCCCTCTGGACCTCGCGTCCGGGCAGTGTTACATCGAGCTGCTCTTCCTCAAGCGACTTCGCCAGCATCGCGGCTTTGATCGCTTCGGCGCGTTCCGTCAGTGCCGCTTCGAGTGCCACCTTGACGCGGTTCGCCGCAGCACCGACCACCGGTCGCTCCTCCTTCGATAATTTCCCCAGCTCTCCAAAGACCCGCATCAACGGCGAGCTGCGCCCCACGTTTCCCACGCGCCAGGCTTCCAGCGCGTCGGGATCGTGCACGGCGTCGAGTGATTCCAGAGCAGTCGTTTCGATCTCGTTCAATCTGTCAAGCATTCGTACCTCCACATTTTCTTTCTGTCGTTGCGAGGGAGCGGCGCCCAAAGCGCTACGACCGAAGCAATCTCCGCTTAAACGGACGATGCGTATCGATGGGTGATTCCCAACGGACAGGAGATTGCTTCGCCTTCGGCTCGCGTGACATATCTACAAAACAAAAACCTTCCGTCCACAATGGGACGGAAGGCAATAAGCATTCCGCGGTACCACCCAAATTAGTCATCGATACGACGACTCTCTCTGCGCTGACGAATATCAGCCTCCCCTGTAACGCTGGGATTGCGTTTCATACTACCAACGTGGCACCTGGAACCTGACACGTCTTCACACGAACAGCTCGAGAGGGAACTTCAACTGATTTCGGTCGAGTGCAGTTTTCAGCGGTTTTTCTGCACATCTCTGGCGGCTTCTGCCAGTCTACTTTCCTCTGTCACAGCTTTTATTTGATTAACGTAATTATCTCTAAAATGAAGCTTGTGTCAAGCCCCGCTCAAGGCGGCATGGCGATACCTCTCCAGACAGCATCCAGCACCTGAAGCGCGGTCAGGTTACGAACCGTCCAGGCGGACTGCATGGCATCCGCGTCGTCGAAATCCGTTTTCCCAGAATACGTCAGATGTTCAAGATCAGGTTGGAGTCCATGATTCGGCAGTGGCTGGATAGCAGACCAAAAATTCCATAGCGGCAAATCATGTTCTTCAGCAAGACAGGCAATCGTCCGGTTAATACGATGATCGCCCTCAAGGTTATCTCCCTTGGTAGAGAGAATCGGCACGACGTTTTGGGAAAGGAGAATCTCAAGAATTTGCCTCATCTCTGCTTCAAACTCATCCGGCTCCCAAACCTGATTTGTCCCCAGGGAAAGGATGGCAAGCGCGGGTCGGTGGAGGCGCAATTCACAGGTCAAGGGGGATTCGTTGGATTGACAGATGGTGGAATCGCTCATCGCTGGGTCAAGAATCTTATGCGTGTTGAAGCCGCGCCGGGCTGCCATCCCAACCCGATCAAACGAATCGTGAAACTGATCCATTACAGGCTGCAAGCCCGAATACGGACCAAGGTCATAATACGCTTCTCCGAGATCAAACGCCGTCAAAAACCATGCCGTAGAGATTTCGCCATCACCGATCTTGGAAAACGCGCGGGCATTATTACCACTTCCCTGGCCGCGTTGATAGATCTCGCGTGCAGCCTCACTCACGCCAGGAATAATCGGCCAGGATTGCCAATCCTCACAAGATGGCGCCTGAGAAACAATTGGGCTTACCGTGATTGTTTGTGTGATAACGGGTAGAACCACATTGGTTGTGGTCGCTGATGCAGGAGGCTGGAGTGCAACTTGTGTGGAAGTCGCTTGTCCCCCGCAAGCTACAAGAATAAAAATAAACAGACATAGAGAAGGGTGAACGAAGCGCATACCCGTACGCCTTCGTTTTGACATGACAACTCACTTTTGCAGTGGGGCTTCCCTGGCACCGTCTGCCAGAGAAGTCGATACTACTGGGATCGAACGAGACGGTAAATCCCTCCGTTATCGCTGATAAGATACACTTCTCCGTTTTCATCCTGCCCAAAGGACGTGATAGTGACATCCATATCAAAGAGCATCTGTGTTTGGGGACCGCCATCGATCTGGAGCAAACCCCAGATCAGACCTGTGCAGTAATCGCCGTACAGATAAATTCCGTTCCATTCGGGCATCGAGCCGCGATAGACATATCCCCCTGTGACCGAGCATCCCCCTTCCGAGTGGTTGTATTCCGCTATCGGGTCGAGCATCCCTTCGGGACCGCCGCCCTCGTAATCGTGCGCGCCTTCGCGATGATCCCAACCGAAGTTAGCGCCTCCAGCAGCGCCAGCAGGGAGGAAATCGATCTCCTCCCACTCGCCCTGCCCGACATCCCCAACGTACAAGTCGCCTGTGGCTCGATCGAATGAGAGGCGCCATGGATTGCGCAGCCCGTACGCCCAGACCTCATTTCCGAACGGGTTATCCGGCGGAACGGCATACGGCTCCACCGAGTCAACGTCAATACGGAGAATCTTGCCGAGCAGAACACTGGTATTCTGTCCGTTGGCAAACGGATCGCCGGCAGCCCCCCCATCCCCGCTTCCAATATATAAATAGCCATCTGGTCCAAAAGCCAGCACACCACCGTTATGGTTGGGGAAAGGCTGATCATAACCAAGTAACTTTACTTCGCTATTTGGATCGGCTAGATTGGGATCGCTCGTTACTTGAAAACGCGCAATCACCGTGTCGCCTCCCGTATCCGTGTAATTAACAAAGAAACGGCCGTTCTCTGGATACTGAGGATGGAATGCCAGACCCAGCAACCCCTGTTCATTGCCGCGGCTTCCGACGCGGTCTGTAATATCGAGGAAAGGAGCCTCCAGCAGCTGGTCGTTTTCAAGGATCCGGATCCGCCCCACTTTTTCGATCACGAATAACCGTCCCGAGCCATCGGCTTGCAGATCCACCGGGCGCAGAAGGTCAGAAACGTTCAACGGCTGCCAGGTGTAGGCGTTTGGGTCCGGGAACGTGGTCGCGCTCACAGGCGTTTCTGTCGCAGGGAGCGGACGGGAGGTGTCTGTAGTTGAAATTGCTGTAGAGGGAGAAGAGGTTTGTGTGGAAGAATGAACGGTCGGAGTGACAGACACAGGCGTTTGGGTACGAGTATTGACTCCGTTGCAGGCTGCAACAGCGAATACCAAAAAAAGGATCAAGCGTCTCATTTATCTGTTTTCGTTCAGATCCGTTGCATCTACATCCACGATCTCGCCTGAGTCGTCTACTAGGTTACCCCCCAGCACATCCATGTGTTCCTGTACCACATCGGGAGGGCATAGCTCGATGAACAGGTTTGAACCCAGCCAGAGGACAGCAGCATCATCCAGCGCAGCGAGGCCCGGGATTCCCATAATGATATCAATCGGCGAGACAAGATACACAAGCGCGCCAACCGGAATTAATTTGGCCAGTGGGCTTACACGCGAGTCTCCCATCAGCTTGAAGATCAGTTTCAAGCGATTCACAACATCACGTGTCATGCCTCCCTGCTGAGACACGACCACCTTACGATCTCTTTTGTCAGCCATTTTCTCTCCTATCTCTTCTCATATGCAGAAATTCTTTCGAGCGGTCAATCTACTATTATAAAACACGCCATCCATGTGTCAGCGCAGTGAACATCTATGTCATATACGAACTATATCGTATTAAGTGGCAAAACGAGCATACCCTACCCTACCTGGCACAACAGGTACAATTAGACATGCCTTATTTGATCGACGGACACAATCTCATCCCCAAGCTGGGACTGCGCCTGGACTCGGTCGATGACGAAATGGAATTGATCTCTATCTTGCAGGAATTTTGCAGAGTGGAACGTAAACAGCTGGAGGTCTTCTTCGACGGCGCGCCCGCCGGTCAAGCCGGGACGCGAAAGCTGGGTGCCGTGACTGCACATTTTGTGCGGCTGGGAGATAGCGCCGACAACGCCATCCGTAGGCGATTGCAGCGACTGGGCAAGGGCGCTCGCAACTGGACCGTGATCTCGTCCGACCGACAGGTGCAAGCGGAAGCTCACGCGGTACATGCGGAGGTCACATCCTCCGATGTATTCGCTGCCGTCCTGAAGCAGGCGCGCCATTCCGCCCCAAAGCCGAATGCAGAGAGAAGCCTTTCTCCGAAAGAAGTAGAAGATTGGCTGAAACTCTTCGAAGAAAGAAATCACAATAAGAAATTTGGGGGATGATTTCGGATACCTCGTATCCGATTTCTAATTGGGATTTAATGTCGCATATTCTTTTCAGCGTTATAGTGAATGCATCGACACCTGCCCTCCCTTTACTGGTATTAGGTGTCTATCCGCCGCCTGCGGTTAGCATGTCCCCCCCATGCTAGCGAGGCGGCGGTTTCTTACCCCCTGTCCTGCTGTGCAGTGCCCCTCCCCAAGTTCAAAAGCAGAATTTGGGGGAGGATTGGTTGGGCGATATAATCAAATGATGAAAACCGTTTATACCTTTGTCTCTTCGCCCGATCACGTATTTCCGGATCATCCGGAACGACCCGGACGGTTGGAGGTGCTGGAGCCAAAGCTCAACTCGTTCGAGGCAGAACGCCTAGAGCCACAACCTGCAACACGTGAAGAGATCGCTTACATTCATCAACCTGAATTAGTTTCTGCGCTGGAAGAAGTCTGTAGAGAACAGGCACCCGGTATCATTGATTACGCGCCAACATATGTCACTCCATCCTCATTTCAGGATGCGCTGTTAGCGGCTGGCGGAGTCATCACCTGCGCCCGCGCGGTTTTGCATGGAGAGGCAAAAAATGCCTTTGCGATTGTTCGTCCCCCTGGGCATCACGCCGAGCCAGATCGCGCCATGGGGTTTTGCATCTTTAACAACGTGGCTGTCGCGGCAAGAGACGCACTCACCCAGGGAGTAGAACGCGTGGCAATCCTTGATTACGACGCGCATCACGGGAACGGAACCCAGGCAGCATTTCTAGACGACGAGCGCGTGGGCTTTTTGTCCGTGCACCAGTACGGACCCGGGTTTTATCCCGGTACCGGCGGGATCGACGAGGCACCTCGAGCCCGGAAACGGATCGTCAATGTGCCGCTGCCTGCGCGTGCAGGCAATCGTGTCTATGAGCAGGTGGCAGAGCAAATCTTTTTCCCGTTTGTAGGGTCGTTCCAGCCACAAATGATCTTGATCTCGGTCGGGTTCGACGCGCACTGGAGCGATCCCATCACGATGCTTGGATTATCGACAGCCGGATATCTCATGCTCGCAAAGAAAGTCATGGCACTTGCCGAAGAACACTGTAACGGAAAAATCGTCTTTGTGCTCGAAGGCGGCTATGACCCTGTCAACGTCGCCAACGGAGCAGAAGCGGTCTTCGCCGCAGCGATCGGGAAAGGAAAGACTGAAACAAAGGATTCCAATCCACACCAGGAACCAGACTGTGAGTCGCGCATCGAAGAGGTCCGCAAATGGCACGGATTCTAATCGAAATGTTACAGGTACGTAAATAGAGTCATGATGCAGAAGTCATCTTTTATAATTGCTCGCGAGGAAAAGGAGCACTTTTTATGGCACGCAGACGAACTCTTGGTTATATTCAAAATGAATGGGCCTGTCCCAATTGCGATACGCGCAATAAGGGCAGTGCAAAAACCTGTGTAAATTGCGGCGCACCCCAGCCGGAAGGTGTAAAGTTCGAGCTCCCCGCAGAGCAAAAATTTGTAAAGGATGAAGAATCCATCCGCACTGCACAGGCAGGGGCAGACATTCATTGTCCATTTTGCGGCACGCGCAACCCCGCGACAGCCAAGACCTGCTCGCAGTGCGGCGGCGATTTGTTGGAGGGCAAGGCGCGCGAATCCGGTCGCCTCATGGAAGTGCCGCCTCCACAGCAGCCAAAGATCATCAAATGCGATAACTGTGGCATCGAGAATCCAGCGGGCAACGCGGTCTGCTCGAACTGCGGGTCGCCCTTACCTAAAATTGTCGCTCCCGCGTTTGCTCCGCAAGCAAGAGCCGGTACCGTACCAGGGAAATTGACCGCTCCCAAAAAAATCAACTGGCTGCTGATCGGCGGTATCGTGGCAGCCCTCGCCCTCTGCTGTATCGCCATTGTTGCCTTATTCCTCTTCCCCTCCCGATCGGTGCAGGCAACCGTTGTGGACGTGCACTGGCAAACGTCTGTTCCGCTCCAGGAGATCCGCGCCGTGGACTATAACAACGAGCCGGGCAGCGCGCCTTCCGGCGCCTATGATGTCTCCTGCTACGATGACAGCCATGACGTGTGCGAGCAGAATACCATTGACAAAGGCAACGGCTATTCGGAAGTGGTGGAGGAATGCCATACCGAAACGCAGCAATATTGCTCCTACACCGTGGACGAATGGACGACCATCCAGACGTACACCCTGGACGGCAATGATCTGCGTCCCATTTACGAAGACCCCAGTATTGCCAGCGGTCAACGGCTCGGACAGGAATCCGAAGAGCTGACGGTTACATTCTCAACAGCAGACGGAGGACAAGAGACATACTCGCCAGACAGCGTCTCCGAGTTCCAGCAGTTCACGGTTGGCAGCAGCTGGACGTTGAAAATGAACGCGCTGGGAGGCGTGGTCGGTGTAGAACCGTAAATAGAGCGGACGGTGCGGCTGTCCGCTCGTTCTTTTGCCAACAGACTTTATAAGGAGGATGAAATGGTCAATGACGATAAGGATTTGGGTGAACAATTCGTCAGGTTAACTTTGGCAATCAACGAACTTATGCCTGGATATGTGGACGCCTATTTCGGTCCTGAGGAGTGGAAAGTTCAGGCAGAACAGGCTGGGGAATTACCGTTATCCAATCTGACCGATCAGACCACCAGGCTTGCAACAGATGTTTCCCAGGCAGATGGACTCACACCACAGCGCAAGGATTACCTGGCACGACACGTAACAGCCATGCAGATGAGCTTACGACTTCTCGACGGAGAGCATGTTTCCCTGGCGGATGAAGTGGAGGCGATCTATGATGTGCGCCCTACCTGGAAAGACGAAGCAAATTTTGAGGAAGCGCAAAAATTACTGGATGAGGCTCTACCAGCGGGAGATTCCCTTAAGGAGCGAACCCTGGCGTGGGAGCGGTCGATCGAGATCCCGGTGGAGAAAGTGAAGGAACTCCTTCCCATCATCGAAAAAAGGCTGCGCACAATTACAAAGCAAAAGTTTAACCTTCCTGATGAGGAGAGCTTCACTATAGAATTTGTTTCCAACCAGCCCTGGTCTGCCTATAACTGGTACCTGGGGAATTTTCGCTCGCGCATCGATATCAATACAGATTTACCTTTTCGCGTTAACTTTCTTCCAGCTTTAATAGCACACGAGGGCTATCCAGGCCATCACACAGACCTTGTGATCAAAGAAAGATTACTCGTCCAATCATTGAAATTCTATGAGTTTACGGTCAATTTGATCAATGCTCCATCCGCTGTGATGGCAGAAGGGATTGCCACCACTGCATTAAAGACGGTAATGCCTGAGGAAGAACTTGAGGACTGGTTTCGTGAGGAATTGCTCCCAGCTTCCGGCTTGAGCCATATCGATCCCAAACGTATTCTTGCTATTGGCAAGGCTGGACGCAAGTTGAACGGCATTGCCGGAAATGCGGCATTCATGTTACATGACCAGGGTAAAAGCGAGGAGGAGATCAGTCAGTACTTGCAGGAATACGGACTCTCCACCGAACAGGAGGCCAAGCATATGATTAGTTTCCTATCAAACCCGCTCTATCGATCTTATATTTTTACGTATCATGTCGGATACGACTTGTTTGAGGAACTATTTCGGCACGGAGATCGCGATCATTATGTCCGGAGGCTGACGGAGGAACCGGTCACACCCACACAAGTGAGGGATTGGATGGAGAACAAGAATCCTCTCAACTGAATCTATGCAAGAATTTTCGAGAAATGATTTTACGTCGTCCAGGCGGAGCCCAGAGAACCCCGCAAGCTGGATAAGATTGCAGTCGACTTCGATGGAAGCTTTCTCCGTATAATCACAGTATGAATAGATCAATAATCGTCATCGGCGGCGGTCCCGCGGGCTTGATGGCGGCAGAGGTCATCAGCACACGCGGCATAAAAGTGGACTTGTATGATTCGATGCCATCCCTGGGACGGAAATTTCTGATGGCGGGCAAGAGCGGCTTGAACATCACCCACGCCGAGCCTTTTGAACGATTTGCTTCTCGATACGGCGAACGCCGGGCACAGATCGAACCCATGCTGAGACGATTCGGTCCGAAGGAATTAGTCCAATGGGTGCAAGAACTCGGTATCGAGACGTTTGTAGGCACATCAGGGCGTATCTTCCCCGTGGGGATGAGAGCCAGTCCGCTGCTGCGAACGTGGCTGAGGCGGCTCACCGATTCAGGCGTGACCTTTCACCTTCGCCACAAATGGAAAGGCTGGGGTACGAACCAGTCACTTAATTTTGAAACGCCCGCAGGGGAAAAAACTGTCCAGGCGGAGGCAGTTGTCTTTGCCCTCGGAGGCGGTAGTTGGTCCCGTCTCGGCTCCGATGGCGCGTGGGTTCCCTGGCTGAAACAAAAAGGTGCTGAAGTCGAACCCTTGAAGCCTGCCAACTGTGGCTTCGATGTAAATTGGAGTCCACACTTCCGGGGGCGGTTCGAAGGGGTTCCGGTAAAGTCAGTGGTCTTATCCTTCGGCGAGTTTCATCAGCAGGGGGAATTCATCGTGACAAAAGACGGAGTAGAGGGAAGTTTGATCTACGCCGCCTCCGCCCTACTGAGGGAAGAGATCGAGGCAAGAGGCAGCGCTGTGATGACCCTGGATCTCGCGCCGGATAGAAGACAAGATTGGCTCGTTGAAAATTTATCAAAGCCGCGCGGCTCGCGCACGATGGCAAGTCACATCGAAAAGGCAGTTGGCATCAAAGGTGTGAAAATGGGATTACTACGCGAGTTCGTCACAAAAGAAGATCTTAAGAAGGCGGAACGACTCGCTTATTTCATCAAGCATTTGCCCGTTCCACTAATACGACCACGTCCACTGGAGGAAGCCATTAGCTCAGCAGGCGGTATAACGTTTGAGTCACTGGATGAGCATCTCATGTTGCGCGCAATGCCTGGCGTGTTCTGTGCCGGCGAAATGCTGGATTGGGAAGCGCCAACCGGTGGATATTTGCTTACAGCCTGTTTTGCCAGTGGCTATGTTGCCGGACACGGTATCATAAGCTGGGTGGAGAATTAACACCACGCTAAGGGATCAGCGCTTTCAATAAGCCTTCTCTCCAAACGCCCGCTTCCGGATCATAGATTCCAAACCCCGACGCAAATTCCCAATACGCCCAGGCAAAGCCGTGACGCTCCGCTTCGCTGCGCGCAAACGCCGTCCAGCGGACGCGTGAGTCCATATCCGCTCTGGAATACGCGCCAAACTCGCCGAGCAGGATACGGACGTTCTTATGCCGCTTCGCCCATTCGGCAACCAAATTAAAATGGGAGGTAATCTCAGCCTTTGCCGAGTCGCTCGCCTCCCAGGTTCTGCCGAGCCATTTCTGTGCTTCTTCCCCTGCCCACTCCGCGCCCTGGTGCGTGAACTCGAACGGTAAATAGTAATGGAAGGTGACGATGAGATGCTCATCGTTCGGCACATCGAGCGTGGACACCCAATCGTAGGCATTCCAACTCGCAGGACCGATGACCACATCACGCGTCGGGTTACTCTCGCGGACAACTGCCAGCGCTTCCTCGAGATACTGGTTCCACAGCGACGCATTGAGCTGATCGTTCGGCTCATTGAGCAGTTCGAACAAAACGTTGGAGGGATATTCCTGGTAATGCTCGGCGACCTGTCTCCAGATGCCAAGAAAACGATCCTTGTTGCTCCACGGTTCCCACATCATCTCTTCGTAGTGGTGGAAGTCAACAATGACCGCGAGGTCTCGTCCCAGCGCCCAGTCCACCACCTCGTCCACTCGCGCGAAGAAGCCGGGCTCAACCGTATAGGGCCATTCCTGTCCGGCATGCGTATTCCAGCGCACGGGCAAACGGACGAAGTCGAAGCCTGCCTCCCGAATCAGATCGAAATATTCTTCCTGCACGAACAAGCCCCATTCTCCTTCCTGCGGCGCTTCGAGCATGTTGCCCAGGTTGACGCCGCGCCGCAGCGCGATAGGAGGCGCAGATGTTGATGTTGGTGTCAGTGTAGGTTCAGGGGTGTTGGTAGGCGGCATTAACGTCTCCGTAGGTGGAACGGAAGGCACAGTTGTCATGGTGGATGGCATCGGAGTGAGGGGAACACAGCCGGAAACGATGAGAATAAAAATCAGCACGGGAAAAAGGAAATGTTTCATAAAGAATGATAGCCTGGCTCCATTGTAACGGTCTGCCTTTGAATCAAAAAGACCGAGTCCTCCTCGGTCTTTCTTGTCAGGCGTATAGGGTTTCCATGACCCTAATAACAGTTTTCCATGCACATCCAGGTTTCGCCGTCCCATTCCCAGGTGTCGTTCAGGGTGTTGTGAGCAGAGTCGAAGCCTCCGTAGAGGAGGACGCGCTTGCGTACCAGATCATACCCCATCGCGGGAGCACCGCGGCGGGAGGGGGAAATGGCAGGGCGTAGCTCTTCCCAATGTTCGTCCTTAAAAACCCACATGGTATCGGTCAGCGTAGAAAACGTGGAACCCGATGTCGCCCCGCCGAAGACATACAGGGCGTTTTCGTCTGTGTTCCAGGCCATCCCAAAATGGGAGAGGGCGCCGGGTCCCGGAACGTCCAACTTCTGCCACGCACCATCCTTCCATGACCAGAATTCGTCGGAGATCGTGCGGGCATAGCCTCCGTATAAAAGTGTCTGTTTGTGGCTCGTATCATAGACGAAACCAAAATGACCGCGGCTTTCCGGTCCTTCCTGGCTGAGGAGTTTCCAGTGCTGTCCGTTCCACGACCACGTCTCATTCACACGGTTTTCGGATGGGTCCAGCCCGCTAAACAGGATGGTCGTTTGGCGTGAGGCATCATACACCATCTTGACGTGATCGCACGCTGTGGGTGGCTGGGCATCGATCTGTTCCCAGAACTCACCGTCCCATTCCCACGTCTCCTGGCTGCACGTGCCCATCTCCACGGGCCGACCGCCGTACAGGATAAGCGCGTTCCTCACGCTATCATAGGCGGCAGCACCCAGGATGCGCCCCGGCGGCCCATCCTGAGACACCTTTTGCCAGCGCGTTCCATCCCACTTCCAGAGTGTCAGCACTGTTGCTGTGCCCGGATTCGCGACACAGTTCACCAGGAGCACCTGCTTGAAGCGAGTATGATAGATCAGATCGCCCCCCCAGCAGGGAGGCGGATTTTCGAGGACCTCGACCATGGGCATGGGAGCCGTCGTGGGCTGTTGGACGGGGGCAACGGCTTCCAGCGCGGCCGAACGCGGCGCGCAACCTGCCAGGATGATGATCAAGAGACAGCCTAGGATGAGAATGTTCCTCATTCGGGTTCTCCTCTGTGAGGGGTCTTCTCATCTTTATAGCACGGCAGTTCTTTCTTTTCATCCCTCTGACGAATTATCTCTCAGGAACCTCTCCCGCCTTCTTACGAACCGGGAACATCCATACCAGCACACGTTGGATCATCTTATCCCAGTATGCCCAGTTATGTTTGCCGGGTCCTCCTTCGTAGGTGAGCTCGAGAGGCAGCCTGCGGACGGCGTCGCGAAAGCGGATGTTATCTTGATACAGTTGATCCTCGGTGCCGCAGCATTGATACAGGCGCGGTCGGACAGAGCCTCTGGCAACCCGTTTGACGAGAGCCATCAAATCATGTTTGCTGCCCGGCACTTTGCTCAAATCGCCGAAGACGGTGCGCATCTCTTCCAGCCAGGCTTTGTCATTGCGGCCATGGTCCAGGTCCACCACCGACCGGATATCCAGCGCGCCGGAGAGGCTGGCAGCCGCGGCGAACCGCTCCGGATGCGTCAGCGCCATCTTGAATGCACCGTAGCCGCCCATAGATAAACCCGCGACAAAGTTGTCCTTACGAGCAGAAGAGAGCGGAAACATCTCACGCACCAGGGTTGGCACTTCCTCACTGATGAACTGCCAGTATTTGCCCCCATGCGTCATATCGTTATAAAAACTCAAATGGACGGCTGGCATCACCACGGCAAGGTTCAAGCCCTCCGCGTAACGTTCGATGGACGTCCAGCGCTGCCAGGCGGTGTGGTCATCCGAATGACCGTGCAGGAGATAGAGCGTGCGATACTTCGGCGTGCGCCTGCTCTTCATCTCCGCCAGCGTTCGTTTGGGTAGGAGCGCAACCATCGAAGTATGAAAGCCGAGAGTATCAGAAAAGAAATAGACTTCATTGAGGATCATAAAATCTCCATAGTGTCATTGCGAGGAGCGCAGCGACGAAGCAACACCGGCACGGGCACCCGCGCAAGTGTCTCCTCGAACAACTTTACTCCCGATTACATGGGATTGCTTCGCCCGGGTTTCGACGCTTCGCGTCTCAACCAACAGGCTCGCAATGACATTTAATCATGTAGTTGTTTCCAGGTTACGCAGTTCCGCGAACAACCGCTCCCGCAGCTCATCGAAATGCTCCTGCGGCAGCTCGCCAATGCCCGTTTGCAGGCTTGCGATCAATTCCTTCAGGAGAGTTTGAAACCGGGAGCGGTGCATCTCAAAAAAGTTCTCCATCTGTTCTTCCGAGGCAGTTCCTGCCTTCTTTTTGTTTCGCCTACGAGTCCAGGAGTCTTTCATATAGCCCACGGTAATGCTGGAAAGCCACTTGACGATGGATGCCAGCCCGCCTTTGCCCGAGCGAAACGTCCCGCGAAAGACACCCTTGACCAGCTTCGTGTTAATCCCCTGTTTGGCTCGCTGCAGGGTAACGGCATACTGCCCCGCTTTTGCGGGGTCGAACCCTTCATAGGCAAATAATTCATTTAGTAAAAATCCGGAATAATACGCATCCGTTGCCAGGTTGATTGCCCTGCGCCACTCCAGAAGGAACAGGAGCTCCTGTAAAACCTGCCGGAAGATGCGCGTCAGGACCACCATGCAGCCATCCGAAAGCGCAAACCGGGACTGGTAGGAGAGGGCAAGGATCTGCTCTCGAGTTAGGTTCCGTTTATGGATCTTCGCCAGGTCCGCGACCATGTGCTTCCAAAGAAATGTTGCCAGCCTGTCGTCGAGAAACGGGACGGGTACGAATAATGCCGCACCGATTAAGAGGGAATGATACATTACAGTGAACATAGGTTACTGGACCTCTGACGCTGGATAGTATTAATGGTCAATTCAACCTCCCTATGACCTTCTCTACCTCTTCTAAAATCTCCCCTCGCTTCACTAGCTCTTTCATCGTGTTGTGATCGTTATACAGCGGGCGGTCCACATGCAGGTGCTCCACATGTCTGCGGATGACTTCACGCGCACGTTGCGTCCCCTTCCCCGGTTGGAAGTCGCGGAAATCCAGCGCCTGCGCCGCTGCCATGAACTCGATCCCCAGCACACCATAGGCATTATCCAAAATCTGCCCGTTCTTGAGCGCTGTGTTCAGCCCCATCGAGACGAAGTCCTCCTGGTCCGCCGCAGCAGGGATGGACTGGATGCTCGCCGGCGTAGAGAGAATGCGCTGCTCTACGATCAGATGGTCCGCGGTGTACTGGCTGAGCATCATCCCGGAATAAAAGCCCGGCTCGTGGGCGAGGAAATCCGGCAGTCCCTGCGAAAGGGCAGGGTTGGTCAGGCGGTTCAGCCGCCGCTCCGAAAGTACACACACCATCGTGATCGCAATGCCTGCCATATCCATCGGCAGCGAGACAGGCGTCCCCTGAAAGTTCGCTCCCGTCAGCGTCAGGTTATCCTCAGGGATAAAGATTGGGTTATCCCCCACGCCGTTGAGCTCCGTGTGTACCTGTGTACGTGCGTACTCGATGGCATCCCGCGCCGCGCCGATCACCTGCGGCGTCGAGCGCATCGAATAGGCATCCTGCACTTTGGTCTTCATTTTACCCGTCGTCAGGTCCGAGCCTTCGAGGAGCTTCATGATATTTTGTGCCGACGTGATTGCGCCGCGGAAGCCGCGCAGCTCATGCAGCTTGGTATTGTATGGTTTGAGGTTCCCCAGCAGCGCTTCGATCGTCATCGCCGCTGCGATCTCTGCCTGCTTGATAAAGCGTTCCATATCATAAATGTGCAGGGCGGACATCGCCGTCAGCAGGTTCGACCCGTTGATCGCCGCCAGCCCATCCCGCGCCTGCAAGCCCGGGACGGGAATCCCGGCCCGCTCCATTGCCACATGCCCCGGCAGCCGTTCCCCATTATAGAAGGCTTGCCCTTCCCCCATCAGCAGCAGCGCCGCCTGCGCCATCGGAGCCAGGTCGCCGCTCGCGCCCACCGACCCCTTCTGACAAACAACTGGTGTAACGCCTCGATTCAGCATCTCCACCAGTGTTAAGGTGATCTCCGGTCTGCAGCCGGAATTCCCATGCGCATGGACGTTGACCCGCCCCGCCAGCGCTGCACGGACGTATTCGACCGGCGCCGGTTCACCGATCCCTGCCGCGTGGTTGTAGACCAGATACTTCTGAAATTCCTTCACCTGCTCATCGTTGAGCATTGTCTCCGAAAACTCACCAATGCCCGTGTTCGTGCCATACATGATCTCTTTCCTGGCGAGCTTCTCCTCCAGCATCCGGCGGCAGATCCGGATGCGCTCCAGTGCTTCGGGGGCAAGCTCTACGTTTTCATGATCTCGTGCAATGGCAACGAGTTTCTCGATTGTGAGGGAGGAACCGTCGAGGGTGATGGGCATAGATTTCTCCATACGAGGATTTAGACGTCCGAGTTTTGCTTCTTCAGGTCGCTCATCTGCCTCTCACGATAAAAGCGTCAAGGGTGAGAGCGCGCCCCAAAGAAAACTTGGAGGTCTATTTTCTATTGTAATTCACACCACCTGCCAACATTAAAACTCCCGAACATGACGGGTAAAGTCATAGGAAAAAAGTACCACCTCTAGAGTAACGTAGGGACTTCCCCCACTTGAATCGACCTCGCGGGTGCGCTACCATGTCGGCTCGCCCGGTCCGAACACACACCTCAATCGCTGCTTGAATAAAAGGGCACCGGCCCTTGCAGCATCTCCATTGTGCCACTGGCACAAAATTAACAATTCACGCAAATGAGAGGACGTATGCAGAAGAAAACATATCTCATACTGTTCCTGGTCGTTGCGCTGGTTCTTGGGGCATGGGCAGTCTCGCCCGCAGAGAATGCCGCAGCGCAATGGATACCGGAGCAAAATTCAAATGAATGTAAAAGCGGGGCAGACGCGTTGACAGGAAGTCTGGCAGAAATCCCCCGGGTGACAAACCGGGTCCGTCAGATCTGTGATTTCAACATCAGAATCAACGATATCGATTCCAAGAAGATCTCTGACGTCGACAGGCAGTTCATAGAACAGGCGATTGCGAGCAATGCACTCGCCATCCAATCCCTCACCTATTCTCTCGATCGTGTGCAGAACGAGGAATGGCGCGGGCTGATCGAAACGATGATCGCCATGCATACGCATGACCTGGAACTGGCAGTGAAGGTCGGAGAAAAACTCGGCTTGAACACGACGCCCGATCTCACGAACGTTCGTGTCTATCCGGGAACCCCGGATTATGACCTGGGCATCCGCAGGGTGGACCTGGAGGCGAGGTTCTTGGAGCCGCTGATGAACGCAGGCGGCGTTCCCACCGACACGCCGACGGCAGTTCCCACGATGGACATGACGGGCACATCCACAGCCCTCCCCACGGATAGCATCACCGACACACCGACCGCCGTTTCCACCCTGGACCTGACGAGCACACCTACAGCCGTCGTCACGGAGGAAACGACCGGAACCCCGACAACGATTCCGACCGATGAATCGACCGGTACGCCGACCCCGGCGGTGACGGCGGAAACAACCGGCACACCGACAATCGTCCTCACGGACGATACGACCGCTACGACCACAATCCTCCCAACGGAAGATTTAACGGACACCCCCACCTCCGTCCCCACGCTGGAGATGACCGTCACCTCAACAGCGATCCCCACGGATGTCGTCACGGGCACACCCACCATCGTCCCCACAGACATCGGTAACGGCACCAGTGAGGACTTTGACCTGATCGCTCTGCACATCATCGAAGAGATGCACATGATGCAGGTACAGGTGGCGCTGGCCGCCCAGCGCCTGGTAACGAACGATGAGATTCGGGCGTTCGCCAAGCACACCGCAGATATGGAGCAGTTGCACCTGCTGTTGATGAGCGATTTGAAACACCGCCTGTTCGATCACTATACTCCTCCTACACCAGACTTCCAGGGAGAGTATCAGAACCCGCGCCGCTTTGAATCCGCAGGTGGATAAGGAATAAGACTGATGTCGAAATAGACGTCACCCTGTAACCGAACAGCAGCACCCCGGGACCGAGTGACCCGCTGGGACAGGCTCGCCGTGAGCCTGCCACCAGCGGGTTTTTATTGTCAAGGCCTCGGAGGTCTATTTTCAATCGTTACTATTTCGAGATAGTTTTCGTCTGCGCCCGGGACCTTATCGAAAAGCCTTTATAATCACTATGAAACGCATGGCAATACGTTAATCATTGTAAGAACCTTTGCACTCATCAGGACCTTTATGCAACCGAATCTCCAGACCGAGATCTCTCAGCTGCTGGAGGAAGCGGGGAAATTTGCCCAGCAGGGCAAGCGGGAGAAGGCGTACCGATACAGCCTTAAAGCGACGACGATCGCGCCGGGTGAACCACGCGGATGGTATATCCGCGCCCAGAATGCACCCTCGCGTGAGGAACAGCTCATGTGCCTGAGCCACGCCTATACACTCGCGCCGGACCATGTAGAGACCAAACAGGATTTACGGGCTGCTGTCCATGCACTGGTGAAACAGGAGCCATTCTTGGCGTACGTATATGAAACAGAGCAGTTTTATCAGGTACGAAGCGGACGCGACCTGCTGATCAACGTTCCCAAGGACAGAACCTTTGAAGTTCCCTATCTCAAAAAGAAACCCGGGCTGGCACAGCCTGCGTTCCGCTGGTTGACGTTCGCCCTGGTGGCACTGTTCCTGGGCGGCGTGGGAGCCGTCCTCTTCGCACCGGTCGCCGCTTTTCAAGCCTTGCGCCTTCAGGCATCCGCTCCAACCGACGGAGAACGGACGCGCTTACTCATCGTATTCATTCTCGCCGTGCTCGTATGGTTGGTAGCGATCCCTATTAGCTGGCTGCTCCTCATCCGCTTTTACCCGGTCTAACGCCATGCTCGTACGTGCCATCTACCTTTGTGCCCTTTGGTCTGCCATCAGCTTGCTGACCACACTGGTGATGGGCTCACGTCTGCGTCGCAGTGACTCGGCTCTATCGTTTCTCTGGCTCACAGGCGTCATCCTGGCGGGCAACTTCATTGCCATCTTTGCCTTCGGCAGGCTGCTCGAGATCTTCGGTCTATCCCTGCTCGCCTTTATCTTTGGACTGTACTGGATCATTCGTCTGCGGGATTGGAATGCTCCCGCACAGATCACTTGGAGCATGACCTTGATGACGACCGGGCTGTTCATGGTCTATACGTTCCTGCTGACAGCTTTCTCTCCGCTCAATCCTTTGTCTTTTGTCTTTGCTCTGATATTCTTTTTCCTCGAAGCCATCACCCTGACGCTGGCTTTGGCACATATGCATGAGAGCCTGGACGTGGTCTGTCGCGTTCGCTGGCACCGCCTTCTAGAAAAGCTGGAACCGATTCCCGGTTACCTGCCTATGGTGTCTCTGCAGGTGCCTGCTTACAATGAACCGGTAGAGGTGGTGGAAAAGACGCTCAAATCCCTGGCAGGGTTGAACTATCCCAACTTTGAAGTGCTGGTGGTAGATAACAACACACCGCTACAGGCGACCTGGCGTCCGCTTGAGGAGATTTGCCGAACGCTGGGACCGAACTTTCATTGTCTGCACCTGGACCAATGGCCGGGCTACAAATCCGGCGCGCTGAACTTTGCCGTCACCCAGACGGACCCGCGTGCGGAAATCCTGGGGATCATCGATGCCGATTATGAAGTAGACCCAAACTTCCTGAATGAGCTGGTGCCTGCGTTTGCAAACCCGCAGGTGGCATTTGTACAGACACCGCAGGATTACAATGACTCGACGGGCGATGTGTTTTCCGAGTCCATGTATCGAGGCTATAAATACTTTTTCGAAGTCTCCATGCCTTCCCGCAACGAACGCAACGCCATCATCTTCGCCGGGACGATGGGCTTGATCCGCAAGTCGGTGCTGGAGGAGATCGGCGGCTGGGATGAATGGTGCATCACCGAAGATGCGGAGGCGAGCCTGCGCATTCTCAAGAAGGGGTATCAATCTCTCTACATCAATCGCTCTTACGGCAGTGGCATGATGCCCATCAACTTCGAAGGTTTGAAGAAACAGCGTTTCCGCTGGTGCTTTGGCGGGATTCAGATTCTCAAGAAGCACTGGGAGGCGCTGATGCCCTGGGCGCACCTTGTGGACCCGGAAAACAAGTTGACATTTGCACAGCGCTATTACTATCTGGTAGGCGGACTAGGGTGGTTTTCGGATGTATTTAATCTGCTCTTTGCGTTCTTCCTGGTCATGGGCGCGGTGTTCAATATCTTTTCCAGTCCCATCAAAATTCGTCCCCTGACAGATACTGTGCTCATCATCCCCGCTGTGTTTCTATGCCTGCACATCCTGCGTTTTCTCTGGGTCCTGCGCAACCGGCTGCGAGTGTCCATGAATATGGCGGTCGCGACGATGTATAACTTCTTTAGTCTTGGCTGGGTTGTGACCCTGGCTTGCATTCAGGGACTCGTCCAGCGCGAGGGAGTCTTCCTGCGGACTCCCAAGGGAACCTCTGCTTCCAAAGCCTGGCACGCCATACAGGTCACACAGTGGGAGACGGCCATTGGGATCCTCTGCATCATGGCGGGGCTTATCGCTTTTGGGTCCGACAGGAACTGGCGCACGCTCAGTCTGTGTATCCTCCTGATCTGGCAGGGCAGTCTTTATCTCGCTGCGCCCCTCTATAGCCTCTTGAGTCTCAACCGGGAAACAGCCCTCGGCGGGACGGTGCCGGTCCAGGTCACAGACCAGGGTAAACCGGTGCTGGAACAGCTTGCCGCTCGTTGGGTGGTGGCTTTTTCGATGGTGTTGATCGGTGCGTTCAGCCTGATTCGGTTCCTTCCCACCCCTGCGGGATTGCCCGATTATGTGCGTTTCCTGCCCGAGGACTCATCATCCGCTGTGGCTCTCTCTCCCCAGCAGTCTGCGGGACGGGAACCCGGAGCCACTGCCAGCCCCGTGCTAACGACTGCACCAGAAACGCCTGAAATGCCTGCGCCGACGTTAGGAGCGACGGGCGCCACAGCCACGGTCACAGCGTCAAGCGCCAATTGCCGCGCTCGACCTCGGGGAGGTGCCGAAAGGATCACGTTCCTCTACAAAGATCAGCAAGTGGAAATCGTTGGCAGGAGCGATGATCCGGGCAATCCCTGGTGGTTGATCAAAATCCCCGACTCGAACGGTCGCTGCTGGCTGTGGGGCATGACCGCCACACTGAACGGAAGCATCGAAGGTATCCCCATCACATCCGAAAGAGGCACTGCCGGCGATAGCCAGTAACGTATAGCCTCCACCCAGAGAGACCTACGAGTTCTCCTACCGCTTGTGACTGCCACAAAGGCTGTGAAAGCGAATTGCGTGAGGGCGGCATTCCTGGGCACTTCCAGATGGGGGATACGAGAAATATAATTGCAGTGCAAGAACCTATAGCAAAAATTTATATAGGAATTGGGAGCACCTCATGGCTGTTCACGGAACGCATAATGCTATACAGGACGACCGCAATGAAAAGATTCTGATCTATGTCAACGGCGAGCTCTTCCCGCGCAACGAAGCCAGGATCTCCGTGTTCGACAGCGGCTATCTCGTGGGAGATGGGATCTGGGAAGCGCTGCGCCTGCACGAGGATGTGCTGGTCTTCCTCGATGAGCATTTGAACCGGCTCTGGCAGGCAGCCGCCACCGTAGGCATGGACTTGAAAATGACCCGCCAGGAGCTGACCGATAAGATCTGGTACACGCTCAACGCCAACGACATGCACGATGGTGTGCACGTCCGCTTCATGGTCACGCGCGGGACGAAGAAAACACCCTCACAGGACCCGCGCCTGGTGCTATCGGGACCGAACCTCGTCATCATTCCCGAATACAAACTGGCAAGCCCGGAGTCGCGCAGCCACGGTGTGACACTCTTCACCAGCACTATCCGCCGCGGCTCGCCCGACTATCTCGACCCGCGTTTGAACTGTCACAGCAAACTGCACGAAGTGATGGCACTGGTGCAGGCGCTCGAAGCCGGTGCCGACGAGGCGCTGATGCTCGATATCCATGGATTCGTCGCCACGTGCAACGCCACGAACTTTTTCATGGTCAGGGACGGCGAAGTGTGGACCTCCACCGGTCAATATTGCATGAATGGGATCACGCGCGGCAAGGTCATCCAGGTCGCCCGGGAAAACGGCATCCCCTGCTACCAGAAGAATTTCTCCCTGTTCGACGTCTACGGCGCGGACGAGGCCTTCGTCACCGGCACATTCGGCGGTCTGACGCCTGTAGTCAAAGTGGATGGACGTCTCATTGGGGATGGTAAACTCGGGGCGATGACAGAGAAGCTCACGGAATTGTATCGGGCGGAAGTACACCGGGCAGTTCGGCAGGCGAAGGAAGCCATGTAGGCATGTCGAAAAACATCGTCCGCATCTGTTTGTGGAGCGGTCCACGCAATATCTCCACGGCGCTGATGTATTCGTTCGCCCAGCGTGATGATACGGTGGTCTATGACGAGCCGCTGTATGCACATTACCTGTCGAAGACGCCCGCCCGCGCCTATCACCCCGGTGCCGAGGAAGTGATCGCCACGATGGAGAACGACGGGGAAAAGGTGGTGCGCGACCTGATTCTGGGGGACCAGCCCAAGCCCGTGGCGTTCTTCAAGCACATGACCCATCAGTTATACAACCTGGATCGAGACTTCCTCTCCGAGACGGTGAATGTCTTACTGACGCGTGACCCGGTGGATATGCTGCCCAGCTATGCAGCACAGGTAGAAAAGCCGTCTTTACAGGACGTAGGGTATAAACTCCATATAGAGCTGCTGCGCCAGTTACAGTCCATGGGGCAAAACCCTCCGGTATTGGACTCACAGCAACTTCTGCTCAACCCGAAGAAGGTGCTGGGCGAATTATGTAAACGAATCGGCATTCCATTTCAGGAGGCGATGCTGAGCTGGAAGGCAGGCGCACGCCCGGAAGATGGCTCCTGGGCAAAGTACTGGTATACATCGGTGCATCGATCCACAGGCTTTGGAAAATATAGTCAAAAATCTGATCCGTTCCCGGAGGCATTGAAGCCGTTGTTGGAAGAATGTAAGCCGTATTACAAGCAGTTGAGCGCCCTTGCGATCAAGGCTTGATTCGTTTGTTTACCCCGGCTAAGTACGTGGGCGGTACAATCGTAAGCGATGCTCGTGATAACGGATAAACGTACCTCATCCAGAGCAGAGGCAAATCTAGTGATGACCCAGGCAAGCGACAGACCTCCTAATCTTTATGAGCTTCTTCATGAACTCCGCGGCATACGGGTGTGTCTACGCCCGTATGCCGTAGGGGATGGAGTTGTTGTGCAGGAGGCAATTGAGGAGTCACGCGACCATCTACGCCCGTGGATGGCATGGACAGACTCAAGAAGAACTGTGCAGGAATGTAAAGCCTATATACGTCAGGCGTTGGGGCAGTGGTTAACACAGGAAGACGTCACCGTTGGAATGTGGGACTGTTCCACAGACCGCTATGTGGGAGGCATCTGGTTGTATCCCACAGATTGGCGCGTACCCGCGATAGCAATTGGGTACTGGGTTCGCGCGTCTGCCCAGGGTCATGGTTTTGTAACGGAGGGCGTCATGCTGCTGTGCAAGCTTGCTTTCCTTACGTTCGCAGCCCAACGTGTAAGCATTCAGTGTGAGGCTGCCAATCCAAGGAGTGCGAATATACCGCGCCGCCTCGGTTTTGTGCACGAAGCCACACTACGCAACCATAGCCGTAATACGATGGGAGAACTCACCGATACACTTATATTCGCCTTAACACCCGACGATTATTCTCAGCTACCGTGCTCACAAACGTAGCATATGAAATATAAACGAGTAAAGCTCTCATCATCGGTTTTGACACGCCAGCCACAATTCAAACTTCTCATGCGCCGTGGGGCAGCTTCTCGATAACCTTTAGGAATAAGATGTATGGCGACTCTCCACTTGATGGTTGGGCTTCCTTGCTCAGGGAAAACAACGTTAGCACAAAAACTGGAACATGAACTACCCGCGCTTCGATTAAATCTTGACGTTTGTCATATCCATCTCTTTGGTCAAGATGCAGAGGAACCAGAACACGATGCCAGGCACCGCCTCATCGAGACTGTGCTCTGGAATATAGCGAGCAGGGTGCTGGAATTGGGAACGAATGTGATCCTCGATTACGGTTTTTGGGCGCGAGAAGAACGTGAAGAGTATCGGTTGCGTGCGAAGCGACTTGGGGCTGGTAGCGAAGTACATTATCTGGACGTGCCGGAGGATGAGTTATTGAGACGGCTTAGGAACAGGAATTCGCTACGCTCACAGGAAAGTTTTCTTATCTCCGAGGAAGCGATGAAGCCTTGGATTGCTTCCTTCCAAAAGCCGACGCCTGATGAGCTTGAGCGAAGAGACTAAAAGAAGACGAAGTGTAGGATAGATAGGATGTGTTTTGATGTTCCATTCCTGTAAGAGAGAAATCACACTGGCAAAACGGATCCCCATTTTGGCAGGCAAGATGGGGCGGGCTGGGAAATGACAAGCAATCTGGAGCTTACGCGTCCGCAGATCCTCGCCTTCCGGCGGCATGTGGCGGCACTTAATGAGCGGCTGCCTCACGGTCGTCGAGCGTTGCAGCGTGCAGCCTGGGCGGGTCTGCAGGACAGCATGCCGCGCGCCGCACTGCTCTCGATCCATGCCCGCATGACGGGTACGAAACCTGGAAGTTGGGAGGATCCTGCCCTGGTCCAGATCTGGGGACCCCGGTTCAGTACCTATGTCGTGGCGAAACGCGATCTCGCCCTGTTTACTCTCGGCAGGTTACCGGACGAATCCGGACCGCGGAAGCGCGCGCAGCATATCGCCGCGCAGTTGCAGCTGGCGCTCGCCGGCCGCCGGATGCTGCAGGGCGCCGCGGCACGCGGGATGGGGGTGAAGCATGCGAACCTGTTGCGGTACGCCGCGCCGACGGGGACCGTCCTGATCCGCTGGGATGGTGCGCGCCAGCCCGATATCTGGAACGTGCCAGCGCCTGCAATGGACCCGCAAAAGGCGCGCCTCGAACTTGCCCAGCGGTATTTGCATGTGTTCGGTCCCGCTAGGCCCGAAGCATGCGCGACCTGGGCAGGCATAGGGACGCTTTCCGCTGTCAATGCCTTCGAAAGGCTGGGCAAGTCGCTTACACCGGTCCGCACGCCCATCGGGGAAGCGTGGATCCTGAGCCGGGATGAACCTCTGTTCCGTGCGGCGCCTGGCACAGCAGCGCCAGCCCGGCTCTTGCCGAGCGGCGATACCTGGTTCTTGTTGCAGGGCGCCGAGCGCGCACTCCTGGTGCCGGACGAGCGTCAGCGCCGCGCGCTGTGGACATCCCGTGTCTGGCCAGGTGCACTGCTCGTCGAAGGAGAAACGGTCGGTACGTGGCGGCGCGCCGGGCATGTGCTCACGATCCAGCCATGGCGTCGCCTGTCCCGCGCACAACGCAGTGCGGTCGAAGCGGAGGCGGCGTTGATGCCCCTGCCTGGGATCGACCGACCCATCGACGTTCGCTGGGACCACTCTTGAGATAAAGTGGTATTTATGACGGTGAGCTGCACAAAAGAATGGAGTCATACATGATACTACCGGATTACTGGCTGACACGCCCGGACGAGAACATCGACGAAGGAACCCGAATTGCTTTTGATGAGTTGCTCCATAGGACGCTCAGCATCGGCGGTTGCCCGACGATTCCGTTCACAGCGCCCCAGGCAAAGTGGCAGTTCCTCTGCCATATCGCCGATCGTCATGACATCGCTTTACACGGTTCCGGTGATCCCAATATCGACCTGTTCGAGCCGCGCCAGTCCCAGGACCTCAACGAATTTGGCAACCAGAAAGCCGTCTATGCAGCAGCGGATGGGCTGTGGGCGATGTTTTTCGCCATCGTCGATCGCGAGCGTGTGAAGTCCATTACCAATGCCTGTGTCCACCTCACCGACGACACCGGTGCCCGCCACGGACCCTACTATGTCTTCTCCGTGAGCCAGGCAGCTCTTCCGGGTCAACCCTGGCGCACGGGCACCGTCTATCTCCTGCCGCGCAGCACCTTCACGCTTCAGCCGCCGATCCCATTTGGTCCCAATGAAGTCCATATCGCGCAGCTGGCAAGCCTCGTCCCTGTTCCACCATTGGCGAAACTGACGGTCACACCGCAGGATTTCCCCTTCCTGACACAGATCCGTGGGCATGACGACCAGCGGCTTCAGGAATACGCAACCGCGCTGCAAACAGGTGCACCATGGCCGGACGACCGGGAAAGCGCCGCCTGACACAGCGTGCCCGGGGGCAAGTGTAACGCCGGATACGCTCAAGGATTGGAGGCTGATATGGCAAATAGGCGCACGGGTTTTCGGGTGATGTGAGTTGAAGATGAAGCCGATGGATGAAAATCTGAAAGTAGAGGTCCTTCGTTCCGATCAACTCACGTCAGAACAGCTGGCAGAGATCCACGCGCTTTGTAATCGGGCGTACCACGCAGACCTGGAACCCTTATTCCGGACGTTCACCGGTACGACCCATGTCATCGGTTGGTGGGGCTCATCTATGGTCAGCCATGCGATGTGGGTGACCCGCTGGCTTCAGCCCGGCAATCAGCTTCCCCTGCGCACCGCCTACGTCGAGATGGTCGCCACCGAGCCGCAGTACCAGGGGCGCGGCTTTGCATCAGCGGTGATGCGGCGGCTGGCAAGTGCCATTCATGGATTTGAGCTCGGTGGCTTATGTCCAGCGGAACCTATGTTGTATACGAAGTTGGGTTGGGTCTTTTGGCAAGGCCCACTTTTCATTCGGACACAGGACGGCTTGCGTTCCACACCGGAAGAACAGGTCATGATTTTACCGTTGCCCCAAACACCATCTCTCGATCTAACCCTACCCTTGTCCGCCGAGTGGCGTGAAGGCGAACTGTGGTAATGTTTCATTCGCGAGAGTTGAAGTGCCGCACAAAGATATCGAAGGAGACCGAAAATGAAACAGCCCGAAATTTGGCATCACGGTCTTGTAGCTCGGGACTGGGCAGAGTTCGCAACGGAGGGTGGACAAGAAGCCACATACTTTAAGAGTCTGATCGAGAGGTCCGGCCAACCCGCCCTTGACCTTGGTTGCGGCACCGGACGACTGTTGCTACCCTATCTGCAGGCTGGCTTGCACGTGGACGGCGTTGATTACTCACGGGACATGCTCGAACAGTGTCGGCAACGAGCAGAAAGAGACGGGCTCTCTCCCGAGCTTTACCAGCAAGCCATGCACGAACTCGATTTGCCGCGGCGCTACAAAACCATATATGCCTGCGGGGTGATTGGTCTCGGGGGAGAACGGCGACCGACAATTCAGGCGATACGACGCTGCTATGAACATCTGCGACCAGGAGGTACATTCGCATTCGATCTAACAGCTCGATGGAATGATAGACCCGCCTACTTGAGCAGGTTGCCTGAGAACAGGCATTTTCTACCCGATGAGTGGCCTTCATCGACAGAACGCAAGCTTTTAGCCGATGGCACCGAGTTAGAAATCGCTGCCAGGACGGTGTCGGTGGATCCCCTGGAGGAGACCCAGACACGCCAGTTGCGGGCCCGATTGTGGCGCAATGGGGAGTTACTTGAGGAACAGGTTCATACCCAGCGATATGAGGAGTATGGCAAGAATGAGCTTTTACTCGTATTGGAGCGTGCAGGTTTTAGCGATGTACAGATCTTTGGAGATTACAGTGATGAACCAGCTACCGCTGATCACAAGGAATTGATCTTCGTTGCCCAAAAATAGCCCATCAAGCCTGGCGAGTCACAAGAGAGTATCGCTCGTTGATCCGAGGAGGAACCAGCTGCCATGCCGTGCAAGTGGCTGTCACCTCAAATTGGGCTGGAAGCGACCATCGATTTGAAAGGAGCAACGTCCTAATGGCATTCATCCAACGTACCGGCGCGGATACGATCCTTCGCTCCGATTCACTGCCCACCATTGCCATCCTGATCGACCCGGAATTCAAGTACGTAGGCAGCACGAGCTTTATTCTCTATGAGGTTGCCCGTGCCGAACAGCATCACTTCGTCGTCGCTGACGCAGAGAGACGTGTCGAACGCCTGCTGTGGTTCCAGTTCGAAGGATACCTGGAAGACAACGACCGCCGGTATCGATACGCGCGTATGGATACCATGTCGATCAATGGCTTTACCTTCCTGCACGATGCGGATATCTTGAACATCGACGAGGATTACAGGGAGCGACCCACATCCGATTCTGCTCATGTGGTGGATTTCCTGCGGGACAAGGGCTATACCTTCGGCGGCGATACGATGTTCAAGCGCATGGTCTGGCTGGACGCCGACCGCCGTAACGAGCTGATGATCATCTACTCGGAGACTCTTAACCCCACCGGCTACCGCCCCTCCGATCTGACGGAAGCAGGTCCCGCCGCGGCGGAATGGGAACCGATCTCCCGGGCACTACAGGAGCGATCCCTCTCCAGTTTCAGGATCCTGTAATCAGAAATCAAAAGCAATGGCACAGATCGAATGGTCTCTACCATTGCTTACACGCAGCTAAACGGGTTGGTTGACCCAGCGCAACGAGGCATCACGGATCAGCGCCTATAATCATCAGCTGTGAGAATACAAACGCGTTTCATCCCCTTCGTTGGCTTTGCCATCCTTGCCCTGCTCTTTGCTTTATGGGCAGGGCTGGTGCGCATGGGCTGGCAGCTACCATCCTTCCCCAACCTTTCCATGGCACACGGACCATTAATGGTCTCCGGCTTCCTCGGTGTGCTTATTCCGCTCGAACGCGCGGTCGCCATCCGCCAGAGATGGATGTTCGCGGTGCCAGCCGCGGCGTCTCTGGGTTGGGTCACCCTGCTCTTTCTGCCTCTACTCGGCGGCATCCTGCTGACTCTTGCCAGCTTCGGGACATTGCTCATCCTGGGTGTGATGGTGCGCCGCGAACCGCATCTGCATACGATCACGATGTTCGCTGGCGTACTGGCATGGTTGGCTGGCAATCTCCTGTGGGTGCTCGGGCTGCCCATCTTTCAGATCGTCAATCTGTGGATTGCCTTCCTGGTGCTGACGATCGGAGGCGAACGGCTCGAACTGAACCGCGTCCTGCATCCTTCCTCAGGGCAGTTGCGCCTCTTCGGCTTCATCGCTGCAGCGCTAGCGGCAGGGGCGATCCTCAGCCTCTTCAACCTGAACTGGGGGACGCGCCTGAACGGTCTTTCTCTATTGATGCTCTCCTTCTGGTTCCTGAGAAACGACCTCGCCCGTCGCAACATCCATCACACGAACCCGCTCACGCGTTATATCGCCTTCTGCCTGTTCAGCGGATTCATCTGGCTTGGCATCGGCGGCGCGCTGCAGCTTTCCCTTGGTGCTCTCTACGCCGGTCCCTATTACGACGCGGGACTGCACGCAGTGTTCGTTGGCTTTGTCCTCTCGATGATCTTCGGACACGCGCCCATCATCTTCCCTGCCATACTTGGTGTGCCGATCCGGTATCATCCTGCCTTCTACGCACACCTTATCCTTCTGCATCTCTCGCTCCTCATCCGTCTGTTTGGCGATCTGACCATGCAGGTGGAGGTTCGCCGCTGGGGTGGCTTTCTCAATGAGCTTGCTATCCTGCTCTTCCTGGGCATGACCATTCATTCGGTTGTGCGTTCAAGAAATCAGCCCACCTGACCTCTGCCTGCGATTCACATCACCTGTTCATGGCATCATAGTTCGACAGGTTACGAACGCCCGGGCGGTACAGCAGCGATCATTCTCTGATTCCATAAAGTATTGCGAACAGAAAGCGGAGACCAAATGGTCTCCGTTATTGTTTATACGCACCAAGTCTCGAATGCGAAGCATACGAACTGTAAGCCGATCCCAAGGTCTCCCGCCGAGACGTGCAAGTACAATCGAAGTGTCAGGCAAGGAGCAGCGAAGCTGGGATATGGGCGGGATATGACCGCGATATAGCCAGGATATAGCCAGGTTGCCTGTAAATTATTAGATAGAATGGAAAAGGAGAAACAAACGGATGGCGAAAGTAAAGAAGAACATGATCATCTCGGGAGTGAGCGGCTCACTCGGACCCGATCACTATGCCCGCATCACCAAGGATGGCAGGACGATTATCAGCCAGAAGCCCGATTTCGGCAACCGACAGTTCAGTGAGGCGCAGCTCAACACCCAGAACCGCACGAAGCAGGCAGCCGATTATGCGAAGGTAGCGTCCAGGGAGAATCCCATATATGCGAAAAAAGCGGCAGGGACGTCTAAAAATGCCTATAACATCGCCTTCCGGGATTGGCGAAAGCCCCCGATCATAGACCGCATCGAGTGGCGGGATGGGAAGGTACGCGTGGATGCCTACGACGATACGATGGTAACAGGAGTCGTCGTCACCATCCTGAATGAGGAAGGGCAGTGCCTGGAACAGGGCGAAGCGGAGTTGGTGCTGGGCATATGGTGGGAGTATCGCCCAGCGAAGAAGGGGCGAATCCATATCGAGGCACGCGATATGGCAGGGAATGTGACACGGCAGGAGTTCTATCCGTCCTCCCCATCCTTTTCTGTGTGGAAGAAAACCCGCTAGTTCTCATGTCCACCGGAGGGGACCAGCTGCCAGACGGCGCAGGCAGAACACTTTTCCTACGGATGAGTTAATCATGTAGGAAAGGAAGTTAGTTATGAGCGAATACAAGCCTAGCCCCCGGCAATGGGTGGCAGACCAAGTTAAGCTATATGAAGGCAGCGGAGGTACGGCTGGTTATAACTGGCGGGATACAGACCGACCGGTCATCCTTGTGACCAGTCGCGGGCACAAAACAGGGGCAATCCGCAAGACACCGCTCATGCGGGTCGTCGATGGAAACAACTATATCCTGGTTGCCTCACAGGGCGGCGCGCCGCAGCATCCTGAGTGGTATTACAATCTGAAAGCCGATCCGAATGTTGAAATCCGCGACAAGACGAACGTTTACCCCATGCGCGTTCGAGAAGTCACCAACCCGGTGGAACGAGAGCGACTGTGGAAGATTGCGGTGCAAACGTTTCCCAACTACCAGGAGTACCAAAAGAAAACCGATCGCCTCATCCCCGTTTTCGTAGCAGAACCCGTAACGTAAGCCTGCAAGCTAGCGGGTTTGGAGATCCTTTGCTAAAGACCAAACGCGTATATGAAGACGTAAAGCGCGGCGATGGCGCCAGGTTCCTGGTCGAACGCTTATGGCCGCGGGGAATCAAGAAAGAAGAGCTGAAGATGAAAGCGTGGCTGAAAGACGTAGCTCCGAGCCCGGCGCTGCGCAAATGGTTCGCCCACGACCCGGACAAATGGAAGGAGTTCCAGAGACGCTACCGGGCAGAATTGAAGTCCAACCCAGAGGCGTGGCAGCCTATCCTGGAAGCAGCCGAGCAGGGTAACGTGACCCTGCTCTACAGCGCTCGTGATACGGACCACAACAGCGCTATTCTGCTCAAAGCCTTCTTGGAAGAGCACTTGTAGAAGGGATCAACGAGACTTTCGAAGCGCCATCGCGCCCAGCCCAACACCCAACAATCCAAGGAGCAAGCTGAGCCAGACCAGCCAATCCGCAGTCCCGGCTGCGGACTGTGCAGGGGAATTAGCCGAAGCGCCACTTGGAAATTGAACCGAAGCCACCGCCTGCACTTCTTCCAATTCCACCTCTTCGTCTACAGATGTATCCCCCAGCGTGCCGCTAAATTTTAGGGAGTAGATCCCCGGAATGGCGGGCAGGACCGTTGCATCAAAGGCGCCGGCGGTATCAAACACAGGGTCCAGTGTAAGCGTTTTACTCTCTCCCCCATACAAAAGCTCCACGACCAGGGTGTGGACGATATGCTCTTCCACGGGCTGCCCTTCCCCCGCACCTGTATGATTGACGAAGATCTCGACACCGTTCAACTGCCCCGCAATCGGCGGCTCATTGACCCAACCGTACACAATTTCATAATCACCCACGGTGATCGTCTCGTGAGCAAAAGCAACTTGGAAGTTCAAAATGAGTACAAGGAGTGTAATCAAACAGGCAATTGCAGAAAGCTTCTTGTTCAGCATGAATTCCTCTATCCTTGAGCTACTGTGTCAAGCGTTGGGAGTATTCTTTCACTGGCTATCGGTGATCCGGAATGCTTCACAGATGGCACTGCGTTGTAAGCGGTGGAACATTTGCGCCAAGCTTTCGAGCGTGTGGGGCTGGCGCTTTTCGAGCCACCATTGGACCAGCCCGATCTGCGCTGCAGCCAGGTAGAGCGCTAAAACCTCAAGAGGGATGACGCTCTCCTCCTGAGGAAAAGCGGATCGCAAGTTCGCTTCAATATCTCGCGCGCTCCAGTCACGCAGGCGCCGCAAAATCAGTAAACTGTCTTTGCCATAAAAAACGGAATACAAAAGGGCTCGCGCTTCTTCCAGGTGTCTATAGGCGGATATTATTTCATGAGGTGCTTCGAGTGACAACAGGTCTTCTCGAGAAAGGGGATGAAGAGAACCAATGCGGAATTGACTGACAATTGCCTCATGGCAGCTCACAAACAATTCATCTTTGCTGTTGTAATGGAGATAAAACGTGGTGCGCCCGACATTGGCGCGATCTACAATATCCTGGATCGTAATTCCATCATAACCACGCTCGCCAATGAGTTCAATCAGAGCTTTTTGCAGTAGTTCGCGCGTCCGTTGTATACGCCGGTCCGTCTTAGTCATGAGGCTTTGTGAGTCTAGAAAACTTTGAGAAATCACTTTATGAACAAAATGTTCACTTTGTTCATAAATGAACATGTCACGAATCCTGCTTCTTGAATGTATCTCGACGAGGAAGTAGCATAGAACGCATCACATTATACTAGGAGAGATTTCCATGACTCAGCCTCCCATCAAACCAGATCGTAGATTCGTCCCTGCAACGCCTCGTTGGGTGAAAGTATTCGTGGCTATTTTTATCCTTTTAGTTTTGGTCGTTGTAGCGATGCACCTTGCTGGCGTTGACTTCGGCGGTCATCTGCAGCACATGCGGTAAGAAGGTAAACAGGACCATGTCACGCGGACTTCGTAAGTTTGTTCTGACCGCGCACATCACGTTTGCCGTCGGTTGGCTTGGCGCGGTGGCTGGCTTTTTAGCACTTGCCATCATCGGTGTGAAAAGCCAGGATCCTCAAACGGTCAGTGCTGTCTATCTCAGCATGGATTGGATCACTCGCTTTGTCATCGTTCCATTAAGCTTTGCCCCCTTGGTTACCGGACCCATTTTGTCACTTGGCACACCCTGGGGATTATTTCGACATTATTGGATTCTGGCAAAACTCCTGATCACCCTCTTTTCCACCTTAATATTACTGATCCATATTCAACCAATTCGTTATCTGGCTGAGGCAGCGGCAAAGGGGTCCTTATCGAGCACAGATTCTCAGATCCAGATTCAAATGGTGGTGGCTTCCGCTGCTGCACTCCTAGCACTTATAACGACGAATTTCCTGGCAGTATACAAACCAAAAGGCATGACCCGCTACGGTTGGCGTAAGCAGTACGCAGAGCGCACGGTTTCACATACATAATCTGCCTTGTATTATTACCAGTTTAATAGCCTTGACTCCTTTCAGCTTTTCCCTTACAGTCTGAGTATCCTCAGGGGTAGGAGATAAAGAGGCTAGAAGATCGTTCAGAATCACGTTCGATACGCCCGCCAGTAGAAGAAAGATCAAAGCATTGCTTGCTGAAAATAGGTACGATGACAAGTTCTAAATCGAACCATAACCATCATGACCCTTCCAAAACGGGATATGAGGAACATTCGATGGCGAAGACAGTACCTCATGCCGACCCTGCGAAGCATGCAACAGTTCATCAAAGCCACCACGATATGCACGAACATGCCAGTCATGCTGGGCATGGCATGGGACACGAAAGCGAGCATACCTCGCACGTGGACCATACCGGTCATGAAGACCTGTTCCGCCAGCGCTTTTGGGTTTCGCTGCTTCTCAGTATCCCGGTCCTGCTCTACACGCCTATGCTCCAAATGTGGTTCGGGTTTCAAATGCCGGGCTTCCGGGGCAGTGAATGGATCGCGCCCATTTTTGCGATTGCCGTATTCTTGTATGGCGGGGTACCCTTTCTTCAGATGGCTGTGCCGGAAATTCAGAACCGACAGCCCGGCATGATGACATTGATCTCGCTGGCGATCTCCGTTTCCTTTCTCTATAGCCTGGCTGCGATGTTCGTCAACCTGGGCGAAGGCTTCTTCTGGGAGCTGGTCACGCTCATCGACATTATGTTGCTTGGACACTGGATCGAGATGCGCAGCGTCCGCCAGGCGTCAGGCGCATTGAGCACGCTGGCAACCCTCATGCCCGATACTGCCGAACACATCATGCCTGATGGCAGCACGCACATCATGGCGGTTTCTTCCTTGAAGCCCGGGCATCTGGTGCTGGTCCGCCCGGGAGCGAGCGTTCCTGCTGACGGCGTCGTGGAGGAAGGGGAGTCCGACGTCAACGAATCGATGATCACCGGCGAGTCGGCGGCTGTAAAGAAGACGCCTGGTACGAAGGTGATTGCCGGGACGATCAACGGGACGGGCAGTCTGCGCGTGCGAGTTTCGGCGGTCGGCGAAGAAACAGCGCTGGCGGGCATCATGCGCCTGGTGCGCGAGGCGCAGAACAGCAAATCGCGCACGCAGATCCTGGCAGACAAAGCCGCCGGCTGGTTGTTCTACCTGGCGATTGGCGTGGCGGTCCTGACGGCGATTGTATGGACTCTGTCCATTGGATTCGATCTCTTTACGTTACAGCGCGTGGTCGCCGTTTTGGTGATCGCCTGTCCGCACGCGCTGGGTCTGGCTGTACCTCTTGTGGTGGCGATCAGCACGACGTCTGCCGCGCAAAACGGTATTTTGGTGCGCGATCGCTTAGCGCTGGAAGCCGCCCGTGAGATCGACGTGCTGATCTTCGATAAGACCGGCACGCTGACGAAAGGGGAACAGGGCGTTGTAGCCAGCAAAGCGACTGGTGACGAGAACGAAGCGCTTGCCCTCGCGGCAGCCGTGGAGGGCGACTCAGAGCATATGATTGCAAGCGCCATCCGCAAGGCAGCGCAGGAGAGAAAACTAAAGGTTCCCAGCATCTCTAATTTTGAAGCCCTCAAAGGTCGCGGTATCCGCGCCAAAGCAAACAGCCGGGACGTCTGGGTAGGCGGTCCGCGTTTGTTGGAGATGCTAAACATTCAACCAGAGAAGGAATTTTCGGAGTTTGCCAGGTCGGCGGGAGAAAAGGGACAGACTGTAATTTATCTCATACAAGACCAACAAGTTCTCGCAACGTTTGCACTCGCGGACGTGATCCGCCCGGAAAGCTATGAGGCTGTGAAGACCCTCAAGGAAATGGGGATTCAGGTTGCCATGCTGACCGGGGATAGCAGGGACGTTGCCAGAGCCGTCGCCGGTGAGCTTGGTATTGACACTTATTTTGCGGAAGTCCTGCCGGAGCACAAAGATGAAAAAGTGATCGAGCTGCAAACGCAGGGAAAGAAAGTAGCGATGGTCGGCGATGGTGTGAACGACGCACCGGCTCTGGTCCGTGCCGACGTGGGGATTGCGATCGGCAGTGGCACCGACGTCGCCATCGAATCGGCAGGCATCATTCTTGTTCGCAGTAATCCTCTGGATGTGGTCAAGATCTTCAAGCTTAGCAATGCCAGCTATCGCAAGATGATCGAAAACCTGGTGTGGGCATCCGGCTACAACGTGGTGGCGTTACCGTTGGCAGCAGGCGTTCTTGCTTGGGCTGGGATTCTTCTTTCGCCAGCTGTAGGTGCTCTGCTCATGTCCCTGAGCACGATCGTCGTTGCCATCAATGCACAATTACTACGGCGGGTAGATTTAACCGGGTAATCTTCGATGCAGATCAGCCCACCCAGCCCCCGTTGTCCTCTTCGATAGACGGATGAATCATCTCTGCGATCTTGCGGCTAAAGAATCGTCGTCCGCTCTGCAGGGCGTAGATCGCCTCGATTAATTCATCCCCAATCTGATCCTTAAGCAGATAGCCTTGTGCACCAGCTTCCAACGCACTCTGGACAAACTCTTTATCCGGAAAAATCGAAAGACCCAGGATGTGCGTGCGAGGACAGCTCGCATGGATCTGCTTGGTTGCCTCAATCCCATTCATAAACGGCATGGAAATATCAATAATAACTACATCCGGCTGGTAAGAGCTGGCTTTGGCAACCCCCTCCACGCCATTCGCGGCAGTCGCCGCAACAACAATGTCTGGCGTTGCTTCGAGCAAAGATTGAATACCGTTTCGAATATAGGCATGATCGTCCACAAGAAGTACTGTAATCATTTATGCTCCAAATAAAATCGTGGCATATCCTCATCTTGCATGTCATCACTCAATCCCCCGTACATCGTGATGAATTTGTGACGTAATTCCGTAATCAGTATATATGATTTGCGCTCATGCCTAAAGTAGGGGAATCTTCCATGCCTGTCCTCCCGATAGCTTCCAAATTTTCTAAGAGGAGGTTACCGAATCAACAGCGGAGACCAAAAAGTCTCCGCTTGATTTCGGTAAGTGATGCTGATGACTAATCCGCCGCAGGCATGGCTGACGGCGAATCCCGTCCGCCCCACTTTCGAGGCCAACCGGGCAGGAAGGCTCCTAGGATCAACGCGCCGACCGCGGCAAAGAACGTAATTCGATACGCATTTTCGAATCCCTGGACGCTCTGGTCACACGCCAATTGCAGAGTGGACAGAATCTTGGCTTTTGCCGCCTGCGCCATCGGACCAGAGAGAGAGGCGAGCGAAGCGCTCGCGCCGGGCGGCAGGTTCTCTTCTGCTCTCACCCCGGGGGTTTCGCAAATCCCAAAACGAGCGGAGGTGGAGGCAGTCAATTGCGCCTCCTGCATGCGATCCTGTTCTGCTCGGATATCGGCAGAGATCGAAGAGCTAAAGACCGTCGCCAGCGCCGCCACGGAGACTGCCTGCACCACAAAGCGAGTACTGTTTAACAGCGAAGAACCGCGTGGCAAATTGTTCAACGGCACCGAACTTAACGCTGCCACAAACGACGTCTGCAGCGTCAGCCCCACAGCCAGCCCGCGCAATGCCAGCAGGAAGAGGATGTAGGAAATCGATGTGTTTCCTTCGATTTCAGAAAGCTGCCAGGTATTGATACACAGAATAGTAAAGCCCACGATCAAATTCATCCGTGGACCGATCTTGTCGTAAAGCCTGCCCGCTAAAGGCGTAGCAATCCCGGAAGGGATCGCGACCGCAAGCAGGATATAGCCCGTTTCGAGCGCCGTCCTGCCGCGAAAGGCTTGCAGATAGACCGGCATCAGGAACTCCGCGCTGAACAACGCTATCGTCGCCACATACCCGACCAGCGCGGCGTTGAGAAAAATGGGATTGCGGAAAAGCCGCAAGCTCGTCATGGGCTCCTTCACTACATAGAGCTCGGTGATCACATGCGCAATCAAAGCTAGGATACCAATCCCAAACGCCGTGAGCGTTGCGGCACCCGTCCAGCCATTCCTTTCTGCAATGCTGGCGGCGTACAACACAGCGCCAAAGCCAATCACGGCGGTAATTAAGCCCAAAGGATCAAACGCGGGTTTCCGCTCCACTTGATAGTCCCGCAGAAAGCGTGAACCGAGCAGTACGCCGATAATCCCGATCGGCACGTTGATAAAGAAGATCAGCCGCCAGAGGTCGGCGTCTACCAGCCACCCACCCAGCACGGGACCGAGAGCCGGCGCAAACACCAGGACGATCCCGAAGTACCCAAGCGCCGTCCCCTGTTCTTTTGGCGGGAACGCTCTGTAGAGCTGTGCAGGTCCCAGCGGCTGAGCAACACCACCACCGAAGCCCTGCAATGCACGCGCCGCGATCAGCCATCCAAGCGACGGGGCGAGCCCGCAGAAGAACGAGCCAATCACAAAGACGGCTATCCCAAACAAATAGACGCGTTTGATTCCAAACCGGTCGGCCAAGTATCCAGAGACTGGCGTTGTCACACCCAGTGACAAAACGTAAATACTCAAGACCCATTGTGCATCGGCAAGGGTTGCCCCGAATTCACGCCGCAAAGTCGTGAAAGCCACGTTTACAACCGTCGCATCCAGGATGATCATGAAGATGCCAAACATGATCGAGATCAGAATTTTCCATTTTTGTTCCAGCCCGCGAGGCTGGTGATCGGCAGTCGTTTCAGCCATATGTAGTTCAAAACCTTTCCATCGATTTCAGCTTTTGAGAGACCTCAGATACTTCAAGACAGCAGGTTTTAATTGTTAGGGTCTGAGCCGGGCTTCCCAAACAAGGATTAGACCAATACGTCTCTGGAAGTCTTACTTCGTAGCGAAGATGAGTCCTCCCTGTGAAAAGGGCGATTGATCCTCTGAACTTGTCTATAAAATTGACTCTGGATTTCTGTGACCCCATAGTTCTGCTGCTATCGATAGAAGCAGGGAAGAAAGAGGAACGCCCCATCCAAACGGTTCGGAAACACGCGTAGGAGCCCTTACACCCAAACAAGCAGTTATTGGCCTGTATTCTTGTTCTGCGCCTGTAAAATAGCCCATTCAATATGCCGAACGGCAGTCCGATAGTCGCAACCCGATAGTTTGGCTAAGGCTCTTGCCAGTGGCGGGATCGCAACTCCTTGCGAAACATCGGCGCCGCTGGCAGCCAGGATTCGGTTGGCGATCAGTTGGAGTTCGGTCGTTCGTTTCTTTCTTGCAGTGTGATTCATAGATTATGCCAACTTTCTAGTTTTGCAAACGAGAGCTTTCCCTGATCGTTACTACATCACGGGCTTCTCCTAGTCTGAAGCGGGGGTATTACCTACCTATTCTGTATCACAGAGGAACAGGAAGAGTTCAAAGGAGCTTTAACTGCGAGGGCAACTCACGCCGGGCAGCACTAGTAGAAGGAACAGGGCTCCTCATGCAAGGCTCACAAAATCTATACAGTTTCATCACCTTTACATAACGAGTAATTTCTATAATCGTTGAGGACGATGAGATGAGCAGGTTTGATGGAAGGAGATGGATATGGATAATGACGATAAGCCGATTGGTCAAATTCTTAGCCGCAGAGACGCACTCAAACTTCTCGGGGTTGGGAGCGCTGCCTTTCTGGCGGCGTGTGCTTCGCCCGAAGAGACCAGCACCGTCGTCCCAACACAGGCACTGACACAAGTATCGTCAACACAGGTGGCAGCCACAGTAAGCAATCTGCTCGATTGCGTTGTCCGCCCGGAGCTGACGATCGGTCCGTATTTTGTCGATGAGCAATTGGAGCGCTCAGACATCCGCACGAACTCCTCAGATAATTCTGTAAAGGAAGGCATCCCGCTTACCCTCAACATCAATATCACAAGTGCTTCAGACAATAGTTGCACTCCGATCGAAGGCGCGCAGGTAGATATCTGGCATTGCGATGCAGTGGGGGTGTATTCGGGTGTTTCAGATCCGAACGCCGACACTACAGGGCAGGACTTCCTGCGCGGATTTCAACGCACCGATGCAAATGGAGCCGTACAGTTTCAGACGATCTACCCGGGATGGTATTCCGGCAGGGCTGTTCATATCCACTTTACCATCCGCACGAAGGGCGCCCAGGGAGAAGACTATCAGTTCACTTCACAATTCTTCTTCGATGAGACGCTGACCGATCAAGTCCATGCGCAGGAACCCTATGCCAGCAAAGGAGAACGTAACACGCGCAATTCCAGTGACAACATCTTTTTGAGAGGCGGCGATCAGTTATTGCTCAACCTGCAAGGGGATACCGCAAATGGCTTTATCGGCTCGATGAGTATCGGTCTGGACCTCACCGACATCGAGGCTGGAGCCTCTGACATAAACATGGGCAGAGGACCGGGAGGAGCTTCCCCGCCATAGGCTTCCGTATATTCGAGTACAATCTCTCGTATGCAGAGCGAGAACATCGATGCGCTGAAAGATGGTCTAAGAGACCATCCTGCCAAGCGGGCGCATCTTCGATACAGGCTAAAACATGCAAATGTGTATGTTTCTCGGGGAGGTTATCATTTCAGCGATGCACTGGACCCTGTGAATGAGATTTCGCCAGAGATCGATGCTTCACAATTGACAAGGGAAGAGTCCACCTATATTGAAACTCAACTCCAGGCAAACGCCCAAAGGTTCCGCCACCAGGTAGACGTTCTCAAGAAATATCTTCCACTCCGCAACGCGAAAGTTCTGGATATTGGCTGTGGGGGCGGCTTGTTTCTATCCCTGCTAAAACAGGAAGGCGCGCAAACAACTGGCATCGAGTTAAGTGACAGTCGCGCGCATTACGCTGCCACAAAACACAATTTGGACATCTATAAGCATCCGGTTGAAAGCGATTTCTGGCAGAAAGGTTATAAAGAGTATTTTGATGCGGTCACGTTATGGGATGTGGTCGAGCACGTCAATTATCCATTCCAGACGTTGGAGTCTGCACGGAACGTTTTAATGAAGGGGGGACTGCTTTTGGTCGACACTCCTTGCAGGGATAGCTTCTATCACCGGGTCGGTGAAATGACATATCGCGTATCGGGAGGCAGGTTTCCTACGTTTTTGAATGCTATGTATTCCTCCCATCGATTCGGACACAAACAGATTTTCTCTACGAGCGAAATGAAAGAACTCTTCCGGTCGTGTGGTCTAGAGGTTATCGAATTGCGGAAGTTCCATGAGCTTTCCTTCCCTTATGAATTCTACTTACGAACGTTGCTTCGCTCAGAAGCCCTGGTGAAATTATCATTACCAGCAGTGAAGGCATTCTTCCGGCTATTCAAAATTCGCAATAAAATGCTGGTCATTGGCAGAAAGATATGAAATCCCTGCGCTGATTGCTATGCAATCGAGGCGCGAACAATGAGGAGAAGTTAACTTTATGAACAATAACGGATATATCCCTCAACGTGCGATGAGCATCTATGCCCATCCTGACGATCAGGAATTTAGCATCGGCGGGACACTCGCCAAATGGGCGCGTGCAGGCTGCGAGATCATCTCGGTTATTATCACCAGCGGCGACTCTGGCTCGAACGATCCTGCCCGGGATGGCAGTTATAAAAAGGAACTGGCGGAATTACGCGAAAAGGAACAACTTGCCGCAAACGAAATTCTGGGTATCAAAGAGACGATCTTCCTGCGCTATCCAGATGGCGAACTGGAACCGACGGTCGAGCTGCGAAAAGAGCTCACCCGCCTGATCCGCCGTTACAAGCCTGAGGCCGTTTTCGCGGGCAACCCGGAAGCCTGGTTCTACGGGGATGAATATCTCAACCATCCCGATCATCGCGCCGCGGCGCGCGCCGCCTGCGAAGCCGTCTTCCCCTCCGCCGGGAGCCGCCTTATGTTTGCGGATCTGCTCACGGAGGGGTACGAGCCGCACGACGTCAAACGGCTCTACATACACGGCATCGACAAAATTAACACCTGGGTGGATATCAGCGAGACGCTTGAGGTCAAGATCAAGGCGCTGCAGCAGCACGTCAGCCAGATTGACCCAAATGAGGTGGGGAAGTGGATGCACGAGTGGGCGGAAGAAGAAGCCAAAGATCAGGAAATGAAATATGCCGAGGCGTATCGAGTGATGTTCCTGAAAAAAGATGAAGAAAAGGAAGAAGTGGAAGAGGAAAAAGCCGGCACATAGCCGGCTCTTCTTTTAGAAGACCAAATGACCGATCAGGGCGGCGGTTAGCGTCAATGTGATGTTATCTATATCTTTGAACGGCAAGGATTCTACAAGCATCGCGCCGAGAGCGATCCACGTGACCGGTAAAACGAAGCGCGTGACCGAGCCACTAAACGCTTCCGTCCAGACATAAATTGTAAAGATAATCAGAGTCAGCAGCCAGCCTCCCAGGAATACGCTGAGTGATCCCGCCACACTCTTTCCGGGAGACCAGGGTAATTTTGGGGATCGGACACGTCGTCCCAGAATATCGGCGATCCCATCCCCACCGCACAGCATCATCAAGGCAGGGATGCCAATCGGCGAATCCTTCCAGTACACTATCGTTACGGCGACAAAGACAATCCCATAAAACAAAGGACCACGCAGGATCTCACGCGGGTCGCCAGTGCGCGACATGGCTTTGACAGCCGCTTCATCTTTAATAACGCCCGTCCCCACCAGCGCAAATTGCGCAGTAATCACCAGCGGAACCAATGCTGCCAGCCAGCGGGAAATTGGCAGATCAGGATACATCAGCCAGCAAAGAACAAAGATCGGTCCGGTGCCGATGTGAATCAGCTTTCGGCTTAACCGGCTTTCGATCCAGCCGCGGTGTGCGAAGAAATCCATGAGGCGGAGGAAGAAGACGGCGATCGCAAACGTGAGGACTGTAGCGAGGTAGGGATTCATGTCTCAATAGAAATAAATTATGGAGGAGACGCTTTCTCTCTGGCATAGAAAATATTTAAAGCTTCCAGACTTGGCTCCTCTTCCCATGTTCCGCATACCTGCCAGAGCGAGTTTGGGGCAGGCAAGTCAACCGTGGGCGCGACAACAAGCACCTTTTCGAATGAATGATAGTCCAAGGCATAAAATACAGATGTTAGTGGATCAAGTCCTTCTGCCCACGAGATCATGTTTGGGTCCGGGAGGCTATGGGCATTCTGCCGGAAACGCCCGAGATGGAAATTCGGCATCCAGTCGAGGCCCGGCTGCTTCTCGCGCAAGATATTGAAATGTGTGCCTCCGTCAAAACGCAAAGAGATCATATCTAACCCCGGTGGACAGCTAGTGGAATTAAATTGAGGCGGCTTGCCAACGCTCTTTAAAAAGATTGGTCCAAGTAAAGCGACGCAAATCAACAGGGCGGAAAACATGACCAACGCATCCGGTCTCGCATATTCCGAATCGGCTCTGTTCGTGGGCAAGATCTTCAGCCTTTCCATGAGAAAGAGTAATCCCAGGGCCGGCAGCAAACCGAAAACGATCATGCTGACTGCATAGGGTCGCATCCGGTACGCATCGGTGGGTGGCAGGAAGGGCACCGAAGTGAGAATTCCCAAAACGGAAACTCCCACCAGACTGGTAAGCAGTTCGCCCGGTTTCCGGAACCATCGCAACAAGCCTAATACACATAGCGCAAGGACTGCCCACTGCGCAATGTTTCGCATGATCCTATTTTCCCCCCCCACAAAGGAATACGCGCTATACCAGGAGTCTGAGAAAAGCATGGACCAGTTGTAGAAAGCCCCTCGGACCAGTAGTCCGGGTTGCTCCTGAATCAGATCGAATGCCCTTTGATAGATGATGCTGGACTGCTCATCTGCAGGCAGGGATTCTAACTCCGGATATCTTTCGAATACATAATGCCAGGATTCGCCGCCTGAAGCTAACCCGTATAACGTGTATGAGAAATTTGCAAACGGCACTCCCGTGGAAGAAGCCAGGGAACGAACAAGAATAAGGTTGCACGCAAATGCAGCAAAGACAAAGGCTGTGCTGAGGATGAGAACCTGCGCTGAGAAGCGGCGTCCCTCTTCTCGAAACGCCCATCCGCTCCAAAGCAGTAAAAGAGGCAGTGTGAAAAAAGCTCCGGCGCGCGCATTCAGCGCCAACGCACTGACAAACAACCCTAACCAGAACAAAAGACGTTTCTTTTGCGCCGTGCCGCGCCACATCAAGGTGAAACCGAGAGCGCCCAGGGGCACACCCAGATTTTCAGACATGACCGTGCCACTGTGATGGCGATAGAACAAGAACAGGATGACCAGGACAAAGGCCGCCACTTCGGCACCATGCGTGGACTGAATCTCTCGCGCCGCCACATAACAGGCAAGGGCTGTGATCAACGTGAGAAGCCCCAGAGCAGCCATCAGATTGTGCCCTGTCAGCCAAAGCAGCACAGATAAAAATCCTGCAAACAAGGGTCGACGCGCGGAGAAATCCGAAAGGTCCTGCCCGCTTAGGAGGCGCAAAGCATCGGTATAGTAGTTCGAGGCATCGTATAAGGGGACGATCCCGCTCAGGACGATGGATTGTGTCTGCCCCGTCGCCCATAACCCTGCCAGAGCTAAGGCAAACAATGCCAGGGTCATTATCAGAGAGAACGCTTTGCCCCCCCAGCCTCGCAGCCGGAATGAGGCGTATAAAAGGATAAAAAGCAGGAGTATTGTTAAATTAAAACCTGTCCGTGCAGACAGGCTAAGAGGACGTAATAGGTTGGGGGACCGATTGAGCAGAATCAACACAAAAACAGATACAGCAAGCACAGTCCAAAACGCCTCCTGTATCCATGGATTCTTCAGGAGAGAGCCGCGTTTTGCCGTATCGACGCTCAAGGTCATTAAGCTTCCACCAAGGATTTGAGGTTTGTTTCCAGTTGGAATCAGTGTGAGCCCGGCAGGAGTCGAACCTGCAATCAAGCGATTATGAGACGTAGGGTTGGGGATCCAGCTAGTCCAAGGAGTTCAATTTTACCTGTTAAATACAAAACGGATGTACCCGAGTCCATGGGAGTGCCTAAGAAAAGGGACAAACGAATAAGCGGTGATCCCGGTAAATTCAAAACCAACTATAGTTTGCTCTTGTTGTATCCAACAGGTTGTTTTTAGATAACTATGATTTTTTACATCAAAGTAGAAAGCAGAGATGGTCCCAACTGATTCAAAATGAAATTTCTAATGTGCCATGGTTCAAAAGAGCATACCCAGGGACTAGCCGGGTGTGTTGCAATATTGATCCTCGGCTTTTTGCTGCAATCCAGCCAGGCAGTCGCTGGCTTACTTTCTAATGGGCGGTCAGTTTTCGATACTTGCAACCTTGTTAGCTTACTAGAGTGAGAGCTTGTCTTTTCCTTCCTCCATTTATACTTTTCTTCTGCGAGTCTGACTTTCAAAGTTGTAAGCAAATTTCTCCAAGGTTTCTTAACGCATTCTTTCGGATACCGTCTTGAATTTATCAAACATGACTGATTTATCTCTTATCTCCCCACAGCAAAAAACACCTCCCCGCGTTCGGCTCACGATCCGGATGAAGATAACAATTCCGTATTTGATTTTATCCGTCATTGTGGCGGTCGTTGCGGCTTATCTCATCACACAATTGGTGGTTGAAAATGTAGAAGAGCGTTTCAGTAAGCAATTATTCGAGGCGGGAAAAATATCTTCAGAATTGATCGTTAGTTACGAAATGCAGCTCTTGGAAACGCAGCGCTTGCTGGCCAACGCCGAAGGTGTCCCTTTTGCAATTCTCTCAAACGACCCCAACCGATTACGATCTCTCACTCTGGGCATGATTGCCAATGACCAGCAGGAAGCTGTGGAAATTCTCGATCTTCAGGGTAACCATGTGCTTTCTGTCCGCCATCGCCCGGGTGGAAACCCGGAGGACTACGAAGTTTCCACGGGCGGGCAAACAATGTTTAGTCAGCTCGAGATCGTGCAGAATATTTTGGCTCGAAAGAGCGATGCCAAAGGGGATAAGTTTGCTGATTTCGTAAACACTGATACCCGGAATTTCCTGTATGTTTCAGGGCCTGTGTATGACCCGCAGGGAAAGCTGTGTGGGGTTCTTCTCGTTGGTAGATCTCTGAAAACCCTCACCGCGGATATGAGGGCAAAGACATTCGCCCAAGTGAGCTTATATGACTCATCCGGGCAGGTGATCGATAGCACCCTACCTTTTCCACATGACCTTACCCCCGAAATAGTCGCACAGACTGTTGCCCTTAAAGATAGCAGCAGTGCGAAACGTGATCTTACGCAGCGACGCGAACTGAATGTCGCAAATATTGCATATACAGAAATTTTGGGTGTATGGGAAGTACGCGGAGATCATGAATTGGGTGTTTTGGGTGCGGCACTAAGCCAGAATGCTGTGGTGCAGACTTCTCAAGGTTCGCGCTGGCGTATCTTTTTGCTGGTTGCCACCGCCAACTTATTGATCATTCTGTTGGGTGTCAATCTTGCCAATTTGATCACACGTCCACTGATACGATTGGTGCAGGCTTCTGTACGAGTGTCAGAGGGCGACCTGGACGTTAAAGTGAGTAACAAGTCGAACGATGAAATTTCAGTCTTAACTGAGTCATTCAATACCATGGTCGCAAGCCTGAATCGATCTCAGAAGGAGTTGCTGCGATCTTACGATGACACGCTTGAAGGCTGGGCGAATGCGCTCGAACTGAGGGATAAAGAGACAGAAGGACATTCGCAACGCGTAACGGAACTCACCATCCGTTTGGCAGAAGCTTTGGGGATTTACGGTGATGCTTTGGTCAATATCCGCCGGGGTGCTTTGCTACATGATATTGGCAAGATGGGCACGCCAGATGCCATCTTGCATAAGAATGGTCCTCTGACTGAAGAGGAGAGGCGAATCATTCAGAAGCATCCACAGGATGCTTACAATATGCTGAAGCAGATCGATTATCTGCGGGTTGCGCTGGAAATTCCCTATTGTCATCATGAAAAGTGGGATGGGACAGGCTATCCCCGTGGCTTGAAAGGGCCCGAGATTCCGGTTTCAGCCAGAATATTTGCTATTGTGGATGTGTGGGATGCCCTGACTAACGATCGGCCGTATCGCAAAGCATTGCCGCGTGAGGAAGTCATCGATTTCCTGAAGAGCCAGAGTGGACTTCATTTCGACCCACAGGTAGTAGACGTGTTTGTTCGCATGGTAGTTCAGTCTAGCTAAGGTCAAAATGAGCAAGCACGATCCGGGGTCTTCACCCAATCAACAGCAACCGGCTGAAGCCTCGCCCCGCATGTTGAGAGTTACGGCCGTTCTCTTAATATTCTCGTTTCTGCTATTTCTTCTTCAACTTGTCCAGTTGAACTCATTCGATGCAAAAGCCAGCGGGATAGACAGTCTGCCGATCTCGATTCGTGCAGCCTCTCAGGCTGATTACAGTGGAGATCCACATGATTTCTCTGTACCGATCATCAATCAGAACATACTAAAGCAAATCATCACGGACATACCCGCCACGGGAAATCCGCAGGATCGCATGGCAACAATGCAAGTTGCTCTTTTGTCACCTGTTCCCACCATGACGTTCGATCCGCGCTTTCCACCTACTGCTCTCCTTACTCCAGTCGCGCCAAAAGTTACACCTACGAACACTACCGTTAAAACTCCAATGGTCAATGCAACACGGACCATTCCACCTACGCCTACAGTTCAATATGTTTATGCGTCCACCGATTCTTCCCTCCCCACCTCTACAAAAACGAAGCGGGCGCCAACCAGGATACCAGCACCGTCTCACACCGCCACAGTTGGTGTGACTCACGCCACAACGGTTACAGCAACGACTACATCGACGAGTACCTTCACTACCACACCGACCTACACTTCAATTTTTACGTTGACTGCTACGCAAACTTTAACACCCACATTTACGCAATTGCCGACCGATTCGCAAACCTTTACTCCCACATACACCCAGACCCAAGCACTAACGATGACCACAGCTGCGTCTCTGACATCCACTTTGCAACCAACTCATACGTCTACGCCGACACAAACATTTACACTGACCCCGTCGCCAACCGCTACACCTACAGCAACATTTACACCGTCATTAACTAGCACTCTTACACCCACGGAGACTCCAACAAATACAGCAACCTTAACACCTACACAAACTCCAACCCTCACTCCCACGTCAACACCAACAGCTTCCCAGACGCTAACGAATACCCCCACCGACACTCCTACATGGACGGCTACGCTCACAAACACACTTACACATACTCCGACCGATACCCCTACCCAAACGCCCACCTTCACGCGTACTGCGACACAAACATTTACACTGACCCCATCCTCAACTAATACTCTTACACCTACATCAACTGCTACGCTAACTCTACCCAGTACACCTACAAATATACCGACTTCTACCGCAACATTTACACTAACGCCTACTGACACTCCTACGCTGACTCCAACGAATACTGTGACTGTTACGTCTTCACAAACGCCAACGTTGACGCTTACAACTACGAACACGCTCACAGCTATAGCTTCCCCAACAGAAACATTGACGCCATCTCCTTCCGTAACGATGTCACCAACCCCTACACAGACATCCACCGCCACCGTCACGTTTACGCCAACGCTGACTCCTATATCTACGTTTACATTTACACCGACAGCAACTCTGCCTCCTTCCGCAACACCCACGCCTGGTTCACCCGCCTGCTATTCCGGCACCCCGAACGGATTGCTGCCATCAGACGATACGTTTATCAACGCAGGTTCACTTTTGAGGAATTATGGGAATGACAATACGTTTGAGGTTCGACCTGACAACAGCGCAGATCGTCGTGGGCTCATTAAGTTTGATCTAAGCTCCATCCCCACGAATGCCAATATCACTAGCGCTACTTTGTATCTGTACTCGCAGGACAACAAAACCGGGCAGTTGACCTCACTTTATCGTGTAACCTCCAATTGGAATGAAAACACAGTTACCTGGTTATCTTGGGGTTTGCCTGGTGGTGATTTTGACAGCACGACTTCTTACTTCACCTTTATTCCTGATCAGAATAACTGTATGCTGACCATGGATATTACTAATTTGGTACGGGCATGGGTGGATAGAACCTACCCGAATTATGGCTTGATGTTGTATTCCACAGGTCCGAACCATATTATTAAGTACTCTTCAAAGGAGGATGGAACCGCCAGTAAGCAGCCGAAGCTCAATATTGTTTACTCCCCCCCAACGCCGACCCCCTGATGTATCATGGTCAGGTAGTTAAAATCGAAAGACCCAGACTTTTTTCTTCTGGATCTTCGACAGGCCAAAAATGCTTATTTTCAGTGGGCCCGGCAGGATTCGAACCTGCGACCAAAGAATTATGAGTTCCCTGCGCTAACCACTGCGCCACGGGCCCTTATTAAATGTCAAGTGTCAGGTGCTCCAGTGTCATGTGACACTTAGCACCTGACACCGGGCATCAGAGCGGGAGATGGGATTCGAACCCACGAATATCAGCTTGGAAGGCTGACGCCTTACCACTTGGCGACTCCCGCATGCGGACGGTATTTTACCACAGGAAAAACTGGGTGAGTTTTACTCAAAGAGCGCCTCTTTCCTGGAGGGCTGACGCTCTATTTTAGCATGATAAGGGTACATCATTCGTCAGGATTTTTCAATTTAGGACCATAGCCCGTTTTGATTGTGTAATACAAATTTGTAACCTACGTGGTATCCCCGCGCAGTCTAGCTCCTGTATAATATGGATGGATTGAAAGTACCACTTCTTTTGCTTCCATGAGAATCAAATAGCCACACGACATTTCATTTGCTTGTGGAGAGGATACATTGTTGAACCGTATACAGAATAACGAAAAGGGCACCGCTGCACTGCAATGGAGTTGGCGGGAGTTTCGTCATCTAATGATTGCGGGCTTATTTGGATGCCTAGCCATAGCGCTTGTCGCCCTTGCCGCAAGGCTCCTTGATGAACCGGCAGCTGTCTTTACCCGTGAACCGCAACGGGCGTTGAACGGCGCGTATTATGTAGGCAGCTTCTCGAATCTCGGAGGACTTGTCTGGTTTGGTGCCGCGGCGATCCTATCGTTTGCGGTGAGTCTTAAACCGTTGGACCGAGGAGCCCTGATTCTCGCAGCTGTGGTGACGTGGGCTATGGGATTGGATGACGTGTTTATGCTTCACGATGAGGTATACCCCAAACTCTACCTCCATGAGAGGGTTGTTTCCACCTTGTACTTTGGCGCGATAGGGGTCATCGTTTTGCGATACTATCACCAGCTTTCACGTTCTACGCTGGTTGGAATAGCGATCACAATTTTCTTCTGGGTCTTATCTGTGGTGTTCGATCTCTTCCTCCGCGGTTTTGGGCAACTTCCAGAAGACGGTAGCAAATTTATCGGCATTGTTGTTTGGGCTGCGGCATGGACCCGCCAGGCATATGACGACATTACTAAGCTAGCTCGTCGCAGTATGTGATTGGATTCTGGACCAAAGACACCAGGAGACCGGGAAAGTATAAGCAGCAGCAGCTCCATCCCAGTCTAACCAATTTACACGGAAAATCGAGTCAAGTAACCCTGAAGGTAGGGCGACCCTGCGAAGATCAGTCTGGAAGGCTGATGCCTTACCACTTGGCTATTCCCGCGTCCTGGCGGTATCTTGCCATAATCAGGGACATGCCATTGTAAGACCCGGGTAACATACTAACACGAGTGTAAGTGGGCATAACTCAGTTTTTACCGTATACTTCCATATACAAGCATTGATGAACAAGAGCCAGCTTCGCAGCTGGAAGGGAGAAGTCCATGGCAAACGCAGAGCAGCTGTCCATTTTGCGGCAGGGTGTTGACGTATGGAATGGGTGGCGCGCGAAAAATATCTATGTCTATACAGACCTCAACGAAGCGGACCTGAGCGGAGCGAATCTCAGTGGAGCCGACCTTCGAATTGCTCATCTGCGTAGAGCCAATCTCTTTCAAGCGGATCTACGCGGCGCCAATCTCAGCGGAGCCGACCTCAGCGACTCGAATCTGAGGGAAGCCAACCTCAGTGAAGCCAACCTGACAAAGGCAAATCTCAAGGGTGCCCAGCTGAGCGGCGCATTCGGCCGGGATGTTAATCTCCGCGAAGCGAATCTTTTGGCAGCCAATCTTAGGGATGCCAATTTTAGAAATGCCAGTCTTAAGGACGCCAATCTCATGGTTGCGGACCTGGAGGGGGCTGATCTTAGTGGAGCAAATCTTAGTAACACCAACCTCACGAAATCTGATCTTTCCGGGATCGATCTTCGTCGCGCCGACCTGAGCGGAGCCAAACTTGCGATGACGAATCTGACACGATCTATCCTGATGGAAGCCAAATTCATCGGCACAGATTTGACTGGAGCCAATGTTACACAAGCGGTGATGTGCAGTACCGCTTTTGCAAAGTCCGATCTGGTCAGGGCAACCGGCCTGGGGAGCATCGATCATCGGGGACCCTCTTATATTTCCATAGACACTCTTGTACTCTCAGCCGGGAAGTTGCCTGAAGTTTTCCTGCGCGGTTGCGGGTTAAGCGATATAGATATCGAATATGCCAAACTATCTCACCCGGAATGCAACGCGGAAGAGATCCATAGAATCCTTCTTAAGATCCAGACTTTGCGCGCAGAACAGGCACCACAGATTTCTCCACTTTTCATTTCCTACAGCGCTGCCAACAGCCCGTTTGTGGAAAGGATGATCAACGCGCTGACCCAAAAAGGGATTCGATACTGGCACGCTATGCATGGCAGGAAAACGGGGCAAACAGAAAAGCAGATCGCCTGGGCGACATGCCAGGGATCAAAAGTGTTGCTGATTCTTTCAGAGCATTCTATTAAGAGTGATTGGATCGAACAGGAAGTTCTAGAGGCAAGAAAGCTGGAAAAAGAAATGGGACACGGAGTATTATGTCTCGTTGCCCTGGACGATAGCTGGAAAGACGATCACGCGTCGAATCGCATCGTGGAACAGATCATGGAGTCCAGCATTCTTGACTTTTCTGACTGGAAAGATAAAAGCACATTTGGCGGCACCTTTCAAAGATTGCTTGATGGACTGGAATTATTTTATAAGAGATAAACGATAAGGGGTGAGAATCAATTCAGAATAAAAAATGCCCGACGTGTCGGGCATTTTTTATAGCTTTCACAACTGGATCTATTTTAAGTACGGCTATGCACAATACGGCAAGACTTTTGTTTTCCTGAGTGGAAAGAGAGACGATAAATAAGGGGTAAAGGAACTGTCATTGCGTTCTGTGACAAACTTTTGGGCGTACAGCCAGCGGACCCAATCATGAATCAGCGTGTAATGGCTGATCACGACGTGGGTATGTTCCTCGCCTTCGCTGGGGCCATCTGACAGGTTATTGATGTATAGACGAACGTGATTGGCGGTGAGATCCTTTACCTGAATGTTGCCTGTAAATTCGATAAATAAGCCCAGCACATCACGGTAAGCATTCAAAGCTTGTGCATCCAGGCCAGCCACCTGACAATCGAACAGGAAGATCCTCCTTGCATCGCTCAGATATTCCTCTTTCATAGATTCGAGTTTCATGGTAACCTCCAGAGAGAATTTTAGCACAAATGTTCTATAATTGTCTTAAAGAATATTTGGTCACCATACAATGGTCGCGTGGTTCGAGGCCACGGGAGAGGCAACATGACAATTTATTTATGGACATTCCATACGATTCCGGATCCGAGGGACGTTGAGTATTTCATCGAGGAACAAATGCCTTTGTTTGCGCGCAACGCCAGGCATCTGACCGGAGGAGATGGCGAGCCGATTGTGGACCTGATGCGGGTCGAGCACAATTGCGGTGCAGTCAACCTGGAGGTCCAGTTGAACGGTATCGAGGGGCAAAGCGGCGATGTGTTTTGTTTCCCTGGCTATTACCCGGGCGACATGGACGATGAAGGCAACCCCCTCTTTAACTATTGCGACACCGCTGGGCATTATTACGGAAAGATCGTCGGTAAGATTTTAGATCGCGCCCAGCGTGTATTTGATATGGAGATTTTGATTGATGTCAAACAACAACGGCAATTTCATCCGGCCAGGTAAGCACGGCTCGCAGGTCGTGCTCGATCCTGACTATTTATTGTGTCACGCACTCTACATGCCAGATGGTCAAACGGTCGTCCAGTCGAACATGACCCTCGGGCAAGCCATCGAGGCAATTGCCTTCGCGCACATCAAGGCAAAGCTGCCGCACCTGGCAGATAAATGCAACGCGGCAAAAATTGAGTTCAAGGATGGCAAGTTCGTAGTGTGTTTCGCCGACACCATTGACAACCTTGTTTTCTGATTTCAAAGATGGGAAGGCTTATTTCATTTCTGACTTGATTTGATTCAGCCGCTCCAGCACGCGGCGGATGTATCCTTTTTCGATCATTTCACCCCAGTGCCCATCGGAGAAGCGCTCCCCGCGCACGCAAAACGTCAGCATAGATTTGATTTCCGCTAAAGAAGCGGTTTTGATCGCCGATTCATCCTTGAGCATCTCATACACCTGCTCAGGATTGTATTCATAATCAAGCCAACGGCTGGAGACATGACAGAAGAATTCCTCTACGAGGGGGTTGTAGCTCGGGTAAGGCATGGTCAAGGAACCATCTTTGAGTTTTTCACCCCCTTCCCAGGTGAGGATTGGGGAAAAGCCCTTCGCATACAGCCGCGGCAGATAGGTGGTTAATTCTTCGATGTCTTTTAGCGTAGGCAGTTCCTTTTTCGTCATTGCAGCGCCAGGTCATTCTCTCCCATACGGATACCAGTACGACTTATCCTCCAGATGAAAATCCCAGTGGACGTGCTTGGTCTCGCGGAACTCGTCGAGGCCTTCGATGCCAAGCTCACGCGCGCCGCCGGAGTATTTCATCCCGCCAAACGGACCGGCGTAGTTATCCGTCAGCGGGTCATTGATCCAGATCGTCCCCGCTTTGACATCTTCGAAGAAAGTCTTGATCTTCCTGGGATCTTCCGAGAGCAGCACCGCACCTAATCCATAGCGAGAATCGTTCACCAGGTCGATCGCTTCCTCGAAGGATTTGTATTCCATTAACGGCACAGCCGGACCAAACGTCTCCTCCCGCATAATGAGCATGGAATGGTCCACGCTTGTTAGCACAGTTGGCTCGTAAAACCATCCTTTGGAGAAATCCCTGGGGCGCTTGCCGCCCGTCAGGATCTGCGCGCCGCGCATGCGTGCCTCTTCCACATGGGATTCGATCTTGGCGCGGTACGAATCGCCGATCATTGGGCCGACGTCCGTTTTCGTTTCCAAGCCGGGACCTAATCGCAGGGACTTCACATGCTCTACAATCGCTTCAGTAAATTGCTTCGCTTTGGATTTTGGGATATAAACTCGCTCCGTACTTGTACAAACTTGTCCCGCATTTAACAGCGCCGCATATGCCACAGCCTTCGCGGCCAGTTCGGGATCAGCATCTTCGGCAATGACAGTGGCGTCCTTTCCGCCTAGCTCAAGGTGTAATTTCTTCATCATCGGCGCAGCATGAGCGGCGATCCGCTGACCCGTCGAGAGACTCCCTGTAAACGCAATCACCGGTACATCCGGATGCTTTACCAGGGATTCCCCGGTTTCCGTACCGAAGCCCGTCACAACATTTACCACTCCCACAGGCAAACCGTCGAAGCAGTGTTCTGCCATATATAAAGCAGTCAGAGGCGTCATTTCGCTGGGCTTGATAATTACAGTATTCCCTGCCGCGAGCGCTGGCGCAACCTTCCACGCCATCAAGAGCAATGGGTAATTCCACGGCACAATGCAGCCCACTACCCCATACGGTTCTTTCAAGATAAAGTTGAACTGAGACGCCTCACCCGGCGGGATCACGCGCCCGCGGTCATGCCGTCCCAATTCTGCATAGTAGTCGAATGTGTTCGCCACCCACTCCAGTTCTTCATCGTTCTCGGAAATGGGCTTGCCTTCTTCCAACGTCAATAGCTGGATCAGTTCTCCTTCGTGGCGTCGCACTCTGGTCGCAACGTCATGTAACAGAGTTGTCCGTTCGTTTGCACCCAGTTTCCGCCAGGACTTGAAAGCTTCCTTACTCGATCCAACAGCCGTATCGACATCTTCTGCAGTCCCGCGCGGGACCGTATCCAGCACTTCCTCTGTAGCGGGATTCGTGACTTCGATTTCTTCCCTTGCATTGCCTCTTGTAAATTCGCCGTTGATATACATTGGTTTCATCTTGCACCTCGATAACAAAATCCCGCAGGTGGAATGAATGTTATATCAATGCACCTGCGGGATGATTGTATTGTAAAGCAATTGTGCTAGTTTTCGGAACGGTCTTTCGGGGCTTCTGACTGCTCGATCAGCTCCGGCGGTGTTGCCGCGCCGCAGGCGGGACAGGCATAGTCCTGCTCGGCAGGTACATAGGAGCGACCGCAATACGGACAGTCAATAGAGCGTGGCGCCACCGGCACTTCCACTTCTTTGACGACTTCCCGCGTTACCTCGCGCGTATGTGTCCGCCCGGGTCCGCCTAAGATTACCAGCGGGCCCACATTCGGAAATCCCACGTTACCAGGCGATGTAGGGGTGGTTCTGGCTTGTCCTTTCGGCTTTCCGGAAGATTTCTTGTTCGAGGAGGATTCAGGGAAACCTCGTCCGGAGCCCAGCAGAAAGAACAACACAGCAACGATCACTACCGCCCCGACGGTCAGAAAGACGATGATGGCTGTTAGTCGCAGGGCGCGCGGGATGTTATACAGCTCATATCCATAGCTGAAGAGAAAAACGCCACCCACATAGAACGGTGCCAATAAGCCAATCAAGAGCAGCCCTGTGCTCTGATTCAGATCGCCCTTGACCCAAGTTAGATAGGCAATAAACACAATGACCGCCAGCGAAGCGATTGCTACGAACCCTCCCGGGATGAGAATATGCAACGGCTTACCGGGCAGTGACGGATCGTGGTCATAGGCAACGACTTCTTTTGTCTTTGCGCCGACTTCTCTGGCGCGATATTGGGATTGGGGCATCAGAACGTCCTCTTTCGTAGGGCGGGATGGTATCCCGCCTGCCTTGGATTGGCGGGATACCATCCCGCTCTACTATATGTCTACGCACTCACCAGGCAAACGCCTCAGGCGATTCGCCTTTGGGTCCGGGCCAAATCTCATCCAGCCGCTTCAATTGTTCTTCGGTAAATTTTAACTCAACAGCACGAAGACTTTCAGTGAGCTGCTCCATCTTGCGCGGACCCACGATCGGCGCGGTCACCACTGGGTTTGCCAGCAGCCAGGCGAGCGCTACATTCGCCGGGATTTCACCCATCTCCTTGCAGAACTCTTCATACTGGTGGATCTGGTCTTTATATTTTTCCATCTCCTTGGATACGCCTTCTTCGCCGCGCCGTCCTGTCTGTTCCTTGCCGCGCGACCCCGCCAGCAACCCACTCGCCAGCGGACTCCAGGGAATGACACCCATGCCGTACTCCCGACAGGCGGGCAGCACATCCATCTCGGCGGCGCGAACCTTCAGATTATAGAGACATTGTTCACTGACCAGTCCTAAAAAGTGGCGTGACTTGGCGATCTCGTTGGCTTTGGCAATATGCCAGCCCGCAAAATTAGACGAGCCTACGTACAAAATTTTGCCCTGCTGGACGAGCACTTCCATCGCCTGCCAGATCTCCTCAAAAGGTGTCTCCCTGTCGATGTGGTGCATCTGGTAAAGGTCGATGTGATCGGTCTGAAGCCGCTTGAGCGACGCTTCTACTGCCCGGCGGATATTCACTGCGGACAGCCGCGAAAAATTGGGCCAATCCCCCATCTTGCCATAGACTTTCGTCGCCAGCACCGTCTTTTCGCGGCGCCCTCCTCCCTGAGCGAACCATCGACCGACGATCTGCTCGGTCCAGCCTTCGCCCACTTTCCAGCCATAGGTGTTTGCAGTATCGAAGAAGTTGATGCCGAGCTCATGCGCCTTGTCCATAATCGCGAACGAACCTTCCTCGGTCGTCTTCGGCCCGAAGTTCATCGTGCCAAGACACAGACGGGATACTTTAAGCCCCGTGCGGCCCAGTTGTGTATATTCCATGTTTCCTCCAAATTTTATTTTCCGATGTATCCACCCATCACTCATGACCGAGCAACTTTCAATTGTTCAGGTCTTGTGCAGTATCGTCCATTTGTTTTAAGATCAATGGTACCTGTCCGTCGGTGAGATCAGGGTGCCGGATCGTATCGAACATATCTCGAAAACCATCTTCGAGCATCACCCGCACCAGCCGCCAGGAAGCCAGCTGTGGGGTGGTTTCTGCCTCCGAGAGCAGCTCTACTGCCTCCGCCCACTGAGGGTGGCTTGCCACATACTCGCTGAGGAGCTGCATTGTCGAATTGCGCAGGGGGAAGAGTCCGGTACTTTGTACCCAGCGCGCCTGGTTTTCCGGAGAGAGAAGCCAGCGCAGGAAGAGCCAGGAAGCGAGCTGGGTCGTGTCGTCCGATTCGAACATGAGGAACGAAGACCCATACACGACAAGAGCATCGCGCTCCTCGCCCGGGAATTTCAGCACAGTCCATTCATCGGTGTTGTTCGCGGCGGAGAAAGCTCGCGCTTGCTCGGGCAAGTCCTCCAGACTGGCTGTGACAAACAATGCCTGCCGGGCAGCAAAACGGTCCGGGACAGACAAATCGGGCGAAGCCACCCAGGCGCAATTTTTCTGCTGTAACGTCTTCACGAACCGGAAGGCGGCGATATTCCCCGGTGTGAGAAAACGATAGCCCTCTGCCTCCTGCACGCCGCCGCCAAATGCGATCATCCACGAAAGCGGCGTTATGGCGTGGGTATCGATCAGCCAGCCACCCAGCGGATCGTTGTCCGGATTCTCATCTGTGCCTACGGCTTCATGCGCTGCGCACACCTGCTCTTCGAATTCCGTCGGCGTCTCAGGTGGAGACACAAACCCCAGTTCTCGCGCCCAGCTTTCGTTATAGAGCAGGAACCGCGTCGTCCGTTGAGCGGGGACACCAAAGCGTTTGCCGTCCACCTCATCCTGCTTCCAGATCACTTCCGGGAAATCCGAAACGTCCGCAGTGCTCAAACCGTAAACGGGGTCACTCACATAGGGAGTCAGATCGACGATATGCTCCTGCCATTCGAGGGCATATTCAGGGAGTCCAACCACGATCTGCGGGTAGGATGAGCCTTCTACGGCGGCAGCAGCCGTTTGTAAAAATAGTTCGCTGTAATTCCCCTGGCTCTGCCCGCTGACGATGATCCCCCATTCATTTTCGGTATTGAACTGCGCAACCTGGGACTGAAACAGACTTGCCTCCGCGCCAAACCACGGATGCCAGACGTCCACCTGCACGCCACGCAGAGCTTCCTTCTCGACTTCCAGGCTGCTCTCTGCAGGAGCGGATGTCTCCGTTATCGAAGCACTTTCCGTAATGCTGGGAGGCGGGGTGTTTGTGTCCGAAACAAACGGAGTAGCGGGAGCACAAGCGGAAGGAAAGAGCAGCGTGACAACAAGAGCAAGAAAGGCTTTGCGGCGAAGCAACATTAGTAACTAACCATCGGGATGGGCGTGAAGAGCAGGATGAAGAGCACAAGCATGAAAAACCCGAGGGCACGGCGTTTTCCGTCGAGCGGCGTGATATCGTCCAAGGGCTGCGTGCGAACATTCCCCAGCCAGAACAAAATAAAGACCCACAGCAGCCAGCTAAAGTTGAACGCGCCCAAAGAAAGAGTCAACAGGGAGGGCAAAAAGCTCAGCACAAGGAGTGCGCCGATCGCAATCGGAAAGATCCGGCGCGCCTTTTCCCCGAACAAGCCATACGCGACGTGACCACCGTCCAGTGTCCCCACAGGGACGAGGTTAAGCGCTGTCACAAGCAGCCCAGCCCATCCTGCCAAGGCGACAGGGTCTAGCTGTACATCGAGTCCATTGAACGGGATGGGTTGCCCCGTGAAGAAATAAAGGAGCCAGTAGAGCGCCGGGGATAGATGACCCATACTGGCGGGCTCAGGCAACAATCGACCGAACATAAGGTACTTGGAAAACAGGTAAAAAATCGAATTCCCCTCCAGCAAGCCGGAGGTGCCCGGCGCGGCAGGACCGATGTTACCGAGATGCGAGAGTGATAATCCGAGGAACAGAACGGGGATCGCAATGACCACACCCGCCAGCGGACCGGCAACCCCAACGTCAAACAGCACGCGTTTATTCTTGGGAATGCCGCGCATGGCAATGAATGCCCCCAGTGTTCCCAGCGGGCTGATGAGCGGGGCGGGGATAAAGAATGGCAATGTGGCAGGGACTTTATAAAATCGGCACATCACATAATGCCCCATTTCGTGTGCAAACAGGATTCCCATCATGCTCACGGCGAACGGCCAACCTGTAAAGATGTTCTGAAACAATAGCTGGATCGTAGACGACTCACCTCCAGACACTGCCTCTGGAGGAATATCCACTCCCATCAGCATCATACTGAAGAAGGTAACAATGAAAAGAACGACATTGATGATCCAATTCGAAGAAAACCTCGGAATCGCTGGGCTTTGCATAAGATAGATCAATTGCTTCCCACCCTGCTCCTTGCGGAACAGCGGTGTGATATTGTACGGACGCAGGGCATCTGCCAGCTGATCGTACGCGTGAACACTATCTGGTTCGTTTAATAATTGACCACGATAGCGAGCAATCCATTCCTTCGGTTCGCCTGCCGTTACATCTTCCACGCGAAAGATCCGCGAAACATGACTGGTCAGTACATCAATTTCAGGATAAGACATAAAACTCCGGTGTTAGAGGATCGACCATTTACCACGGTCTATCCTCAATAAATAGGCGAGAGTGGATGGGAGTCGAACCCACCGCGGCCCGCAACGCGACCCGCCACAGGTTTTGAAGACCAGGAAGCCCACCGGGACCTAACCACTCCCAGGAATCGTCAGTGCATCAGGAAACTTGAAATTCCCTTGGTCTTTCCGTGATCGACTGAGCATACACGCAAGGATACTCGAAGGAGGATGGCTTTGCAAGCCACATTATCACGCCCTGTTAACAATCAAAACAGCGACAGTCCGACGGGATACCTCACACCCGCAACGGAACGGCCGCCATCACTAAGGCTTGATGTCACTAGCTGCTTTTCAGCACTAGAAGATCACGCTCGCCCACCACATATAGACCAGGATCAGCACTGCAAACATACCCATGGACAAGCGTTCTCGCTCGCTTGCCTGCAGATAACTGACGCGCCAGTATTTCACTTTTCTCTTGAGTTTTTCTTCGATCTGCTTCATAACTCTAAGCCCTTTTCAATTTCTATAACGATAACATAGCCAAAACGTCATCGCCATTAGGGTTAATCCCACCCCTTCTAGATCACGAAAAGTAAAGAATACAAAGACTTTCGACTGTGCTGCGAGGTACTATCTTTGCCAAAGCGGAATGATGACGCAGCAACAATTAAGAACTAGTCCAGTCGTTGCCAAGATAGTTATTGTTGCTATTCTATTTCTAGAGTTCCATAGATCAGAGATCCATTTTCGGATACCAATCCGCTCTTCGGGCTGTGGGTCCTGGTTTAAGCTCATATGTTTGCTCATCCTTACTATCATTCAAGATGGCACAAAGCTTACTGGATAAATAGTATGCGAACCATAAGGAATAGCCCCCAAACTGGATAGGGTTCATCCCGCAGTTAGATTGTTTAGGTGATTTTCGTTGGGGTATAAAAACACCGTCATATCGTTTAGATATGACGGCATCTCTCGGGCGGAGAGGTTGGAACCCGCGCCGGACAAGGCGGCTATGCAATGGTACTCGATGCTGCGGGAGTCGAACCCGTACTATATACAGGATATAAGTCTGCTACTCTAACCTGTTGAGTTACCGCCGATGCAGTGTAACACTTCGGAACGAATAGCGTCTCGTTATTACGCGCGGTGACGCGCCTACACACTCCCTGTGCCTGAGGCATTGTCGCCTCAGGCACAACTTTTTAATCGTCCGCTGCATCAGGCGGGCCGGTGTAGTCATGATGTGTTGGGGCGTATGAATTTTGCAAATTTCCAGAAGACGGCTATCCTGTCTTACCGCAAGTAGAAAAAATATAATCCAATAGTTTGTCAGGTTTACTTACTAAACCAAAAGACTCCATTTCTGGAGTCTTTTTTGTCGGGGCGATAGGATTTGAACCTACGACCCCTTGCACCCCATGCAAGTGCGCTACCGGGCTGCGCCACGCCCCGATTGTGCCATCCAGGTGAATGGCAGGGCAGTATTATAGTCGCGTTTGAACATTCTTGCAACCAAATGACATTCAACCCTGATTATGCTACAATACTGTTACTCAATGTTAATATTTATATGAGAATTTTGAGTCCTGCTGAAGGAAAGCGAAGATTCGCTTAGAATTTATGTACGGATCAGCTGGTACCCTCACTTCCTGGAGTTGCTATGCCTGAGATGATCGAAGTGCAAATTGACAGCGTGCGCGTGCATCTGATGACGCCGCAGCGTTTGGTTGTCTTAAAGCAGATTGGTTCCGAGCGTTATCTTCCCATATGGGTCGGACCCTATGAAGCAGAAGCGATCACCGTTGCCTTGCAGGAAGTGGAAATGATCCGCCCGCTGACACACGATCTGCTCAAGAATGTGTTTGGAGCATTCAATGCACGCATCAAGCGCATCGAGATCGTCAAGCTGCAGAACGAGATCTTTTACGGCAGCATCGTTGCGGAGGTAGATGGAAGAGAGATCGATGTCGATTCACGCCCTTCGGATGCGATCGCGCTGTCGGTGCGAGCACACGTCCCGATCCTTGTCCACTACAGCGTGATGGATGAGGCGGGCATCATCCCGGAACAGGACGTTTCGGAAGAGGGTGACGCCGTCGAGACATCGGAACCTGCGCCGCTCTCCGAGGAAAGCACTGAGCGACTGTCCGTGTTCGAAGATTTTCTTGATAAGCTTGAGTTCGATAAATCAGAGGATGAAGACAAACCAGACGACGAGGACGCCTCCGCGTCGGATGGACCAAAAAAACAAAAATGACAGATTACTTGCCGCCCGAAAGCACCACCGCCCCCACCACGTCAACCGCTGTCCCCCACAGCCGGGAAGCCGAAGAAGCCGTCGTGGGGGCGGTATTTATTAACCCTGAAGTCTATTACGATGTCGCACAGTTTCTAACTGCGGACGACTTTTACATCCACCGCCACAAATGGATTTGGGACGCGTTCACGAGCCTGCATGAGCAGCGCATCCCCATTGACCTGTTGACGGTTTCCGATGAGCTGGATCGCCGCAGTCAGTTGAGCGAAGTAGGCGGACCTGCTTATTTGACGTCTTTGGTCAACCAAGTGCCGTCATCGCTCAACGCGGAGTCTTATGGGCGCATCGTGGAGGGATATTCAATCCGCCGCAAGATGATCAACGCCGCGAATCAGATAGCGTCCGTGGCTTACAACGAGCGAACCAGCGTGGACGATGTGATGGACGAGGCGGAGAAGGCTGTCTTCAACGTCAGCGAGCGCCGGCTCAAACACGACCTCCAGCCGATCTCGTCCGTCCTGAGCGAATACTACGACCGGATCGATGACCTCGCCAAACGTCCTGACGAGTTTTATGGCGTCCCGACCGGCTTTATCGACCTCGACAAAATGCTGACGGGCTTGCAGCCCTCCGATCTCTTGATTATCGCCGGGCGTCCGGGTCAGGGCAAGACGGGTTTCCTGCTTTCGATCGCCAAGAACGCTGGACTCACCCACAAAAAGCACGTGGCGATCTTCTCGCTGGAAATGTCGAATGAACAGGTGGTGCAGAGGCTGATCGCACAGGAAACCGGCATCGACTCGCAGCGCCTGCGCACAGGGAAACTGCATGAGAGTGAATGGCCGTTGTTCACCCACTCCATTGAAGTATTTGGCGATACCCATATCTACCTCGACGATACCCCCGCTATCACGCCACTCCAATTGCGAACCAAGTGCCGACGCCTGCACATGGAATTCGGTCTGGATCTGGTCATCATCGACTATCTCCAACTGATGGGTGGGGATACACGCAACGACAACCGCGTGCAGGAAGTCTCTTATATCTCGCGCAATTTGAAGGTCCTGGCGCGTGAATTGAATGTACCTGTCCTTGCCGCGGCACAGTTATCGCGTGCCGTCGAGCAGCGCTCGGATAAACGACCTGTGCTATCGGACCTGAGGGAATCGGGCTCATTAGAGCAGGATGCCGATATCGTAATGTTCATCTACCGCCCTGACCAATATGAGAAGGATACCGTCAAACAAAACGTGGCGGAGATCATCATCGCCAAGCACCGCAATGGACCGGTAGGAAGTGTGGAGCTGGTCTTCCGCAATGAGCTGGCGAAATTCGAGAACGCCGCGACTCGCATATTTAGACCCAATGAGTAACTACCGTGTCGTTACGAGCAAAGCGAAGCAATCTCCTCATTGTCGTGGTTGCTTCGCCGGGAAAACCACCCTCCTCGCAACCACATCATCTGTTCTATGAAACCATTTAAAGGCTTTACCGACTCCGAATCATTCACCCAGCTGCCGGATACGTTCTTCCACCAGTTATTGAATCAAATCGATAATGCCGAGGAGCTGAAAGTTACTTTATACTTTCTGTGGCGCGTGGAACACATGGACGGTCCCTTTCATGCGCTCCGTGAAGAAGATTTCGATACTAAGGCACTGGGGCTTTCTACCGATGAAATGCGCTCAGGTCTAGAGAAAGCTGTGCAGCGCGGTAGCATACTGAAAGCAGAAAAAGGCGCAGAAGCTTATTTCTTTTTGAATTCTCCACGAGGAAGAGCAGTCGTCCAGGCAATTGAAAGTGGAACATGGAATCCTGAAAGTACTGGTACTACCGTGCTGTTTGAGCGCCCGAATATATTCAGGCTGTACGAGGAAAATATTGGTCCGCTGACGCCATTGATCGCGGATGCGCTGAAAGATGCCGAAGAAACATATTCCCCAGAATGGGTCGCCGAGACGATCGACCTGGCCGTGCGTAATAACAAGCGCAGCTGGCGCTATTGCGAAGCCATTCTGAAACGTTGGAAGGAAGAAGGACGTGGCGAAAAGCAAGATCGACGAGACTCTGAGAAAGATCGCGACAAGTACATCAAAGGCGAATACGCCGACTACATCGAGCACTAGCCTGGGGGATCCCGATTGCCCTCATTGTGGCGGGGTGGGGTATTTGCGTTCCGATGTGCCGGTCGGTCATCCAAATTTTGGACGGCTGGAAATTTGCGTGTGCCGCCAGCGTGACGTCAGTCAGCAGGTCCGGGAACATTTATATTCGCTGAGTCATCTCGATGAGTTGAAAGAGTTAACATTTGAAACATTTCGACCGCGCGGGCAAATTGGTATTGGTGAGAAGCAAGCCAGTTCTTTGGAGATGGCATATAACCAGGCAAATCACTACGCCAGAAATTTGAATGGCTGGCTGCTGCTCCAAGGCCCTTACGGATGCGGAAAGACCCATCTTGCTGCCGCGATCGCAAACTTCGCTGTGGATATGGGCGTGCCGACTCTGTTTTTGACCGTACCGGACCTCCTCGATATGTTGCGCTTTTCGTATGATAGTGCAGATACAACGTTCGAAAGCCGGTTCAACGAAATTCGCAACGCGTCCCTTTTGGTGTTGGATGACTTTGGCACGCAGAATGCCACAGGCTGGGCACAGGAAAAGTTATTTCAGGTTGTCAATTACCGATATATCAACAAGTTGCCTCTAGTGATTACGACGAATCTCAGCATCGACGACATCGAGGCGCGCTTCCGTTCGCGGCTCTCAGACCGGGAGCTTGTAACCGATGTCCGTATCAACGCGCCGGATTATCGTCGTCCGCTGGACGATACGGGACACCCGGAACTCTCTTCGCTGATGCTAATGGGAAGCAAAACGTTCGGCTCCTTTGAGGATCGCACAGAGGAAGGTCTGCCGCCAGACGGATTGAAGTCTTTGCAAAAGTCATTGAAAGCCGCGCATGTCTACGCGGAAAGACCAAAAGGCTGGCTGGTGTTTATGGGAGGCTATGGCTCCGGGAAGACACATCTCGCCGCGGCGATTGCCAACTACCGCGCCAAGCTGGGCGACCCGCCACTCTTCGTGATGGTCCCAGACCTGCTCGACCACTTGCGCGCGACATTCAGCCCCAATAGCACTGTTGCCTTCGATCGCCGCTTCGATGAAATCCGCATGGCTCCTCTGCTTGTCCTCGATGACCTGGGTACCCAATCGATGACGCCGTGGGTGAAAGAGAAGTTATATCAGCTCTTCAACTATCGCTACAATGCGGAACTGCCGACGGTCATTACCACTTCTGATTCGCTGGACGAAATGGATCCCAGAATCCGCTCACGGTTGTTGGACGGTAAATTATGTACGATCTATGTCATCAACGTCCCCAGCTATCACGGAAGTAAAGGCAAGAAACTAAAAAGATAATTAGAATCTAAACGG
>DASSBC010000041.1:0-17538 GCA_035699125.1 Anaerolineales bacterium | reverse complement strand
TATTCGTCGCGAACCCGCGCGAGCTCATTTCGCCAACCCGGCCGATTCCGTTTGTGATCCTGGTTTATCCACGCTGAGCCCACTGCTTTGGCGCCCCTCCAAACAGGACACAGTAAGCTGGTTAACAACTGGAGCTCTTATGTCGTATTTGGGGAGGCTGGAAGGGGTAGGCGGCGAGGATCTGCTACAATCCCAATCATGCGGAAGTGCATCGCAGGAATCTGCTTCTTAATGGTTAGTGGAATCACACTTGGCTGTTCTCCCGGCTCTGCGACAACAACTCTACCCACGGCGACACTCACCCCGGCCATCAAAACTGCACCCACTCCATTCTTGTCTCCTACCCTCGAGCCTCCCGACACTGGCTGGCAGATTCTGCAGCCCGGACTCGAGCGGCGGATGATTCGTCTCTTTAATGCGCAGAACGAGCACATTGAGTCGCTGTATATCTACCGCCTGGAGCAAAACTTGTTCCGGCTCGACGTTGCCTATCGTGAGTCATCGCTGAGCGTGGAGGACTGGCAAGGGGAAACGAATGCCCTGATGGTCGTCAACGGTGGGTTCTATCGAGAAGAGAACGACAAACCGATTCCCAACGGGTTGACGATTCTTAACGGGCAGGCATTTGGGAGCAGTTACGACTCCTTCGGAGGGATGCTGGCGATTGGCGACGAGTGGGCAGAGGTACGGTCGCTCACACAGAAGCCTTATGATTTGGGCGAGCCGTTATGGGCGGGACTGCAATCCTTCCCCTTGCTTATCAAACCAGGCGGCGAGTTGGGTTTCCCGGCAGAGCTTGAAGATAACATCCGAGCGCGGCGTACGGTCGTCGCGCAAGACAACGCAGGGCGAATCCTTTTCCTGATTGCTCCACGCGGACACTTTACCCTGTATCAGTTAAGCCTGTACCTCACGAGCTCGGATCTTGATCTCGATATTGCCCTTAACCTCGATGGAGGTCCCTCTAGCGGCATCCTGCTAGCGGAACCACGCGAAGTCGTTCCCTCGCAGACTCTGCTGCCAATTGTGATTCTGGTCTATCCCCGATAAGCCTCACTGGCCAGGCATAAGTTATACTGAGGCGGTGGTGGCATACAACCGCAGATCGGTTGTGAGAAATAATGTCTGCCCTTCTTGTTCTGCACGCTCCATGTCTCCTCTTATCCGAGCCATACCTTGCCGGTATTCGTCGTCAGTAAGCACGCTGAGCTGGGAGGTCACTGCCTGATCCAGGCGCCCCTGCTCCAGCGCTTCGCGCGCAGGCATGCGGCTGACCCAATGCTCCGCTTCCTGTGTGACGCAATCCCTGAATCCTGCCTCGACCATCCAGGCGCGTAGCTGTTCCGAGGAAGGGTAACGCTGTTTGTCGATCTTGAGGCTTTCTGTAAAATAGTCATAGACGTGCCATTGATCCCTCTCCGCATGAGGGTCGAGTCCGACGGTAAGTATCCTGCCATCTGGGCGCAAAACCCGCCGCGCCTCTCGCAGGAACGCAGGTTTATCGGGGAAGTGATGAATCGCATTGATGCAAAAGACTCTGTCCACAAAGGCGGCGGGTAAGGGCAGGTGCTGCGCCGTTCCGCGGATCAAAACCGACGTGGGGAAAGAGGTCCGTGCCCGGGCGAGCATTCCAAGCGAGAAATCAAGACCCATCACTTTGCTTTCGAATGCCTTTAAGACATTCAGCCAGTGACCAGTGCCGCAGCCTACCTCCAGGATGCGCAACTCGGAGGGCTCCCCAACGAACTCTCGCAGGGCGCGCTCCGCACCCGCGTATTCTCTTCGCTCATAGCGCTTGTCGTAGGTGGGGGCAATCTGGTCGTAGTTTGCGTGCCTAAGGCTCATGTGTGTCATTATACAACTAGAGGGTTTCCCTTCTTCAGCACCGTATCTTCCGGCTTCCGGTAGGGTTTTTTTCTCAAACAGGAATTCCATAAGAGGAGGCAGAAATGTCCGTAACGTCGAGAGTTGAAGGTGAGAGTCGTCCAATCCTTTCTGCACGTCAGGTGGGTGTGGCTGCTGCGTTTGGCGGTGCCGCACTGGCAGTTGTGTTGGCAGGTCTGACGATCCCTATCCCGGGTACGCCCGTGGTGACGGACCCGCGCGAAATCTTCACGACTATTGGAGCATCCCTTACAGGTCCGATCGGGGGCATTGTGATTGGTATCCTGGCAGGAATTGCCGAACCTGGCATTCCACTGGCGAGTCTGCTGGCGCACATTGTCGGTGGGATTTATAACGGATTTGTATACAAAAATCTAAGCTGGCGCGCGCAGGAAAATAAAGGCAAGTCCTTAGTGTTATGGGCATTGCAGGTCATTGGGTATTATGTGTTGATCGTCGTGCCCCTGTTCGTCACAGGCGTGATGTTGTTCTACCCGGATCCTGCCAACGGCACATTCTTTGCCTTCCTTGGCACCCTGGAAGCTTCGGTTGTACCGGAGATGATCTTCACAACAGTTGTTACCACGATTATCATGGCGGCACTTCCTGAGCGTTACAGGCGGCCGCTCTGGTAAACTTACCCTAGTTCTTTCTCAAAGTACGTCCTATAGTACCAAGTCGCAACAGTTACGTTGCGACTTGGGTTCTATTTTGTCTCGGAGAACATGGATTACGACGTCGAATTTCGGGATGTTTCCTTTCGCTACGCCGGCGCAGGTAAGGACGCGTTAAGCGGGATCCACTTGAACATCCGTCCTGGTGAAATTGTGCTGGTGACCGGTCCGGCGGGCAGCGGAAAGACTACCTTCTGCAGCTGCATTAATGGGCTTGTGCCTCACTATCATGAGGGCGAACTAAAAGGCGACGTTATTGTCCGTTCGTACAATACACGCCGGGCGCGTATCGGCGGGTTGGCATCTCTGGTAGGCATGGTCTTCCAAGACCCGGATAGCCAGCTGGTCACCAGCAGTGTCCTCGATGAAGTGGCGTTCGGTCCCGAAAATTTGGGCGTAGCCCGTGCAGAGATCAATCGGAGGGTTGCCGAGGCATTGTCTGCTACGCGTCTGACTGGTTTTGAAGAACGCGAGCCGCACAATCTGTCGGGAGGAGAACAACAGGCTTGTGCCATTGCCGCTACGTATTCCATGCACCCGGAGATCTACGTGATGGACGAGCCCCTCGCCAACTTAGACCCTGCAGGACGGCTCCAGGTGCTGCAAGTTCTGATCGATGTCGCAAAGCAGCGCCAGAAGACTCTTATCATTGTGGAACATTCGCTGGAAGAAGTGCTACCTCTGGTGGATCGAGTGCTGGTCATGTCTGAGGGGAGGATCATGCGGGATGGAGCGCTGGAGGACGTGCTGGCAGCAGGCGACATTCCCCATGTCTTTATGAGACCAGCGATTATCCGCCTCGCCGACCGGTTTGACCTGGATCTCAAAACATTCTCTGCCGAGAAGTTCTATACCGACCTGCATGCCCGTAAACCATTGGGTAGTGTCAAGAGCCAGGAGCAAACGGCGCCCGCTCCAAGCACATCGTCTGTTCCCTTGATCGAGTTCAAAGATGTCTATTATGACTACAAGGGCCATCCGGCTCTGCGTGGCGTGAGTCTGACGATCTATGAAGGGGAACTGGTCGCGATCCTGGGGCGGAACGGTTCCGGGAAGACCACCCTGGCGCGGCACATCATTGGGCTGCTCCAGCCCATGAAAGGAAACGTGATCGTCGGGGGCAGAGATGTCGCAGTCACACCTACGCATGAGTTGACGCAGCAGATCGGCTTCTGCTTCCAAAATCCCAACCATCAAATTGTTTCATTCAAGGTGCGCGATGAAATGACCTTTGGCTTGAAGGCACATAACATCGACACGGCGGAATTCGAGGAACGCATCCAGCGCGCGCTGGAACTGGTGGACCTCCTGGACGTGCTCGATGCCGAGATCTTTGACCTGGGAAAGGGACAAAAGCAGCGGCTGGCTCTCGCCTCGGTGCTGACCCTGAACCCCAAGATTCTAGTGATCGACGAGCCCACCACCGGTCAGGACCCTCAGATGACCAAGGAGATCTTCGACATCATCAAACGCCTGAACGAGATAGGTACTACCGTGCTGATGATCACGCACCGTGTGGATTACGCGGCAGCGTACGCCCACCGCGCCATCGTCATGAATCGCGGCGAGGTCGCCTTCGATGGCCCAGTCCTGGACCTCATTTCCAATATGGATATCATGCGTGCGAATGCGCTGGAAATGCCAGATATTACGAAGCTGGCGCTGCAGTTAGGCAAACATGGCGTGCCGCCCTGGACCATTCGATACGAGCAGCTCGAGGGGTACATCCAACAGTTGGTGGAAAACTCACATGGCGATTGAATATCAAAAGGGTGATTCCTTTCTCCACCGTCTCGATGCCCGCACGAAATTACTTTTGTTTGTGGGTATGACGGTTCTGGCAATCGTCATTGCGGATCCGATCCTGATGGGACTCTTATTTGCCGCGCTGTATTTCACAGGAAGGCGCGCGCTCAACCCAAAGCTGTTAAACGCCAATCTGCGCATCCTGATCGTCATTTTTCTGACCTTTGCCCTTTTCCAGATCATTTTCTTTGAAACTGAGAATGCTCACTTTCTGTTCTATTTGATCCCATTTAGAAACTGGATTCCGGTCACAGTAGAAGGTTTGATACGCGGTTTGGCAGTGTTCTTCCGGTTTTTTAGTGTGGTTCTATCAGTTCACCTCATGCTCTATACCACGCCGCCCGTTGACCTGGCACTGACCATCACCAAGCGAGAACAAACACGAAGTCTAAACGCCATGCTGACCTCCACAGTGCTACTGGGAATCATTTTGTTTGTTGTGTTCCATCTTATGAAGGCAGATCAAATTCAGGCACTCCCGTTTGAGCTCCTGCCGCGCACGCTAATCGTTCTCTTTGGTTCTTTCGTAGCGGCATACCTGATCCAGAGAGTCCTGGGTCAGGGATTACCGCCCGAGATGGGTATGGCACTCACGCTAGGGTTTGCCACGGTTGGTTTATTATCCAAACAAACCGAGATCATCACCGATGCCCAAAAAGCGCGCGGCTATGATGTCAAGCCCAAAAACTTGATCCGCCGTTTGCAAGTTTTTGCCGCTCTATTATTGCCCATCTTTCTTGCCACCCTGGAGCGTTCTCAGGATATTTCCGTTGCCATTCTGTCGCGTGGTTTTGACTATAATATCAATGCCCGAACATATCGCCGCCAGCTTAAGTTCCAAACGCGGGACTATATCGTTTTATCCATCCTCGTACTTTTGCTATTTGGCAGCCTGTATCTGAATTACTTGCAGCTTGGCAACCCGACCGAACAACTGGTGTTGAGGCTGTTAGACAGATAATGATCTCAATGCAAAAGGAGTAGATACTATGACCGAACATTTCCTCGACGGTTCCATGCCCCAGCCATTCTGGGACAATGCAATCCCGCCTCGCCTGGAGATTGATTCCGGTGATACGGTGACGTTTGATTGTCCCGAGCCATGCGGACAGGTCACACCCGAATGGACAGATGAAATGCTGGCAAATATCTCCTTCGAGCCCATCCATGCGTTGGTTGGGTCGGTCTATGTGAAAGGGGCGAAACCAGGCGATGCTTTACAGGTGGAGATTCTAGACTTCAAGCATAAAGGCTGGGGATGGAGCGGACACTTACAACACTTTGGCTTGCTGGCAGATGATTTTGACTATGCTTATATCCATCACTGGAAACTTGACGATGACCGCTGCATCTTTGGCGTGCAGGATATTGTGCTGCCGTTCGATCCATTCTGTGGCTGCATGGGGGTTGCGCCAGCAGAGCTGGGTCGAATTACGACCATCGCCCCCGGTAAGTTCGGCGGAAATATCGATATCCGTGACCTGCGCGTGGGGACGACCGCCTGGTTCCCCGTTTTTGTGGAGGGCGCTCTATTTGCGTGTGGCGACTGCCATAGTGCCCAGGGGGACGGCGAGATGAGCGGAACAGGGATCGAATCCCCGATGACGGTAACTTTGCGTCTTAACATCCGTAAAGATGTGTCAGTAAACGAATTACAGTTCGAAACCACCAAACCGCTTTCGAGGACCGGTTCCGGCGGCTATCACGTCACCACAGCTAACGGACCGGATCTGATGGAAAACGCTAAGAACGCCGCCCGCTATATGATCGACTGGGTTGTCGACACCTATGACATCACACGCAGCCAGGCATATGTCTTGTGCAGTACGGCAGCAGACTTGAAGATCAGCGAGATCGTGGATGCTCCCAATTTCATCGTCTCGGCGTACATGCCGTTGAGCATTTTTAAGCACTAGTAGGAAGTTCTATTTTAGGCTGTTAGGAACAAAAGAATCGATCCCAATTTCTGTTTGCGCGTAACCTGCCTGCTTCAAAATAGCTCCAGAGACCCATAGGAAATCTCTTTTGTGTGTCTATAATAGAATGGCACCGAAGCTCACACTAAAGCAACAATCTCATACCCTTTTCTGAAAGGAATGGAATATGCGTAAAAAGTTGTTTGCTGTTTTCGCTGTACTGGTCGTTGCTTTAACTGCGGTTGTCCCGGCGGGTGCCGTCACAGGCGGACAACCCGATGGAAACAGGCATCCCTACGGGGCGTTGTTGCTGGTTCCCGGCATCACATTCTGCTCGGGGACTCTCATCGACGAGGATGTGGTCCTGACGGCCGGTCATTGCACCGACTTCTGGACAAACACAGGCGATCCAGATCTGGTGATCGATGAAATATGGGTCACATTTGATCCGGAAGCTTCTGTAGACCCCGCCACCTGGGAGATCACGGGTGGGACGTGGTATGCGGCTCATTCCTGGGCAACCCATCCTGATTATGATGCCGATGCCTGGCCCTTCACGGCTGATTATGGGGTAGCTTTGCTGGATGATCCTGTCGTAGGGATTACACCCGCCTCGCTGCCGGAGGCGGGACTGCTTGATGAGCTGATTGGTACAACGGGTCAGACAAAACAGCGTTTTGTGGACGTAGGTTACGGTCAGGATGGCGTCATGGTAGGGGATGGCCCTCCGATTGCCAACTTTAGCTTTGTACGCAAATTTTCCGTGCAGCGCTATAACCCCAGCAATGGTTCCGTTGGGACACAGTATCCCCTTTGGTTAATCCTTGGCAATGCTCCATCGCGCAATCACGGCGCAGGATGTGGAGGAGACTCAGGCTCGGGCATCTATCTGCAGGGCGATGAAGATTTAGTTGTAGCAGTTCACACTGGCGGTTACCGCCTTGGACAGAATGGCCAATTATGCGGGCGAATTACCTCTCTTAATCACCGCCTGGATGTTCCGGTGGTCCTGGATTGGCTTGCGGGGTTCATTAATTAGAAGCGTATAGTCAATAGTTTATCAGTACCGAGGAGCGACATGAAATGTCGCTCCTTTTCTTTTGTCTAAGAGCTCATAACAGACCGAAAAACCTCTCGTTAAGCATCGCGAACGTCATTCAGTAGATATATCTGGGGGCTGCGATTCGAAATTCAATTACGAAGAAGGAGATAAAACGAATATGAAAACTCATACTCACAAACTCGAAAATGAATTTGAAACCATCCATCATCGTGCCCGCCCTGTTAAGCCCATCTTGGGCGGCTTTCTTGTCGGCAGTGCAATTGGTGTTGCGACAGCGCTTCTCTTTGCGCCGCGCTCAGGGGAAGAAACCCGCGCTGATATCCGCGGCAGAGCCGTGGACCTTCGCGATCGTACAACCGAAACCGTGAAGGATACCGTCTCACAAGCCAAATCGAAAGCCTATGAGTTGAAGGATACGGTTGTGGAGAAGGCAGAAGGATTAAAAGAACGCGGCAAGCACGTGGCGAACCGTAAACTGGACGATGTATCCCAGGCGGCGGAAACCGGGAAGCAGCGAGTCAGCGAATATTAAAATCGAATGTATTGGAAAACAGAGCCGGCAAGGAAACTTGCCGGCTCTGTTTGTTTTCGAGCCAGTGATCTTCGAATTTCAAGGCATGCCACGGACGTTATCGGGCAGCCAATCCAACGGCTCCCGCCGGGACACTGACACTGCCCAGGGATTCGAGGCTTCCGTCACCCTGAGCTCTGAAAATGCTGATAGCATCGCTGTTTGCGCCGAGGGCGTAGAGCAACTGCCCATTGTTGCTGAATGCCATATCGATCGGACTGCTGCCTTCCCCGGTCAGTCCAGCCTGTGCTTCCAGCAGGATGAGCGTGCCATCCTCCTTGATGCGATAGCTGGAGATCGATCCGCTGCCGGCATTTGTGACATAGGCATATTTCCCATTGTTGGAAACGATGACCCAGCACGCTGCGGTCTGTGTGGTTCCAACAGATGGGCTGACCACCTCAAACGTATCTCCATCCACATTGTAGGAGGATACAGCACTTGCCTCGGGTGCGCCGCCAAATGCCTCGGAGACGATCAGATCATGGCGTTTCGCAAACGCGAAGCCAAAGGGCGTCATTCCTGACGAGGGGTGGGTGACTGGAGGACCGGCAATCCCGCGTACGACTTGATAGACATCGATCAGGTTTGTTGCCTTTTCCGTCACAACCAGGACCCTTCCATCCAAGCTAAAGGAGATTTGAGCGGGCTGCGGCGAGTCGCCTTCCCCGCCATTGCTGAGAGGTTGAGTAGAGCCAGCCAGGGCAGCCAGCTTACCATTTTCGCGGACTCGGAAACCACTGATATTACCGCTTCCTCCTGCGTTTAATACATAAAGGGTGTCATTATGGAACGTCAGGCTGATCGGCATTTCACCGCCTGAATCGGCAACGTCCAGCAATTCGAGACTATCTTTCCGCACTCCAAATACCGAAATCTGATTGCTGCCGGCGTTGACCACGAATAACTGGCGTCCATTTGCTCTCAAGATGACAGACCCTTGTGAACCAAGACCTGCGCCACTGCCTAGTCCCCCTGTGGGGTATGATGCCATGAACGTCAGGGAACCATCTGCGGAACGATCATATACGGCAACCTCGTTCCCACTGGCTTCATTCGTGATCGTATAGACGGCGCCTCCTGCATTCTTCCCCTCACCATCGGCTGCCACCGGGCTGGTGAAACCGATCAGTAAAGGAATGATGAGGAACACTGCCAAAATGAAACGGGCGCCAAGATGCTTCGTAAATGCAAAACTTTTCATCCTTAACTCCTTTATTCTCTGACTCGATGCCCTGATCATAGAAGGTTGAGGTTACAGATGAATTATCAAAATATTATCGATTGCTTACATCTCTACCTTTTGAATTCTCTTCTGATATAAATCGTTTTTGATTTCCAGGTGTTATTTCCCCTGATGAAGGGACACGAAGCCTTTGCCGCCAAAACTCTTTATTAGCTATTCCCGCGCCCAGACGCCTTTCGTGGACCGCCTGGCAGACCAGTTGGAGGATCGCGGCTATTCACTCTGGCTGGACTATCAAAGCCTTGTGCCTGCCAAACCCTGGCTCCAACAGATCGAGTCCTGGATCGACGCAGCAGAGGTTGTGTTGTTGATCGTGTCGAAGGAGTCAATCGCATCGAAGAACGTGGAACCCGAGTGGAAACGTGCTGTTGCTCGTAATAAGCGCGTGATCCTGTTGATCTTTGAAGCGGTGCCTTTACCGGAGGATCTCCAAAGTTGCGAATGGATAGACGTCCGCCATAATTACCCGAGGGCGCTACAACAGCTTGTCAAGCAGATTGATAAATCGAGCCCCCCACAGGCTTCTCCTCCACAATCGGGGTTCAAAGCGCCGCCCGTTTTTTGGGTTTCCCTGTTCTTAAGCATAATCGTCTGGATTGGTTCTATTCCTGCCTGGTGGATTTTGGTACTTCCCTATGTAGTTGTGCGTCTACCGTGGCAGATCTATAAACGCAATTACATCCTGCATCGCGTGGTCCCCACGCTACTGGTGCTGCCACTGCTTTACTGGCTGAGCTGGTGGATGATGTTTTCCAGCCCTTCCAGCATATTCTATGTATATCGCGGTTTTGCACTGACCTGGTTCCCGCTTTCTCTGTTTGCGGGGCTACTTCTGGCTGGTTTGTTGCTCACCTCCGATATGCAACGAAGAGGATTGCCGGAAGCGGCACGCTTGCGGTTCGCGAATCCGCGGTTGGCGGAAGGCCAGGCGCCACGTTCTATTCTCTTTGCAATCGACCACGCTCCGGAGGATATCCGGTATGCAGAGGGGTTACGGCAGAGGCTGGAAGAAAACGGACACCGCCCGGCGAAGCCAGAGGAGCCAGCGGAAGCGAGCTTTGTCCTGATGTCAGTTTTTAAGAAACAAACGGTATACGACACAGAGCATCAAGTGGTCTATCCGATTCTGATTCAAGCCGTGCGCGATGTCGCTCCTGAGCTTCAGCGTATCCAGTGGATTGACTTTCGATCCGGGATTCAGAACGTCAGTCGGCTTGCCCGGCTGCTGCCCGAACCCGAACGCTTGCTCAAAGGGTTAGCAGTGCCTCCCACGGGTTCACAGGAAGTCTTTCCATTTGCGGTCAGTTCCCTGCTTTATTTCATCCTGGTCACCGGTCTATTGCAGGGCGGGGGCCTTTTGCTCTCTCTGCTGGCTTTATTAGTCTGGGCGCTCCAAGGAAATTCTGTACAGGGAGCCGAGGCGCAAATCCTTGGTGTAATTCTCAGCGGGTTCCTGTTGCTTGGCACGGTTAACATCGCCGCGCGTGCCCTGCGTTCTCGTGCACAGGGTACTTCGGCATTGTATCCTCTGTTCGTGCTAAGTCTGTTTCAGATTGCGGTTAGCCTGCTCTCGATGGTCGTTTTGGCTGTCTACAGGCACGGCGCCACTCTGGAGGCGGAAATGAGATTAACAGCGATGGCTGGCAGAGCCTCAACTGTTAACTGGATTGTACTGCCGGTGGCTGTGGCGGTCCTTGCGTTGATCCTTTTGTTTCGGTGGAGGGAACTCTATCGCTGGCTGCCGCGCCGCCAGGGGAGCTCAGTTTCGGCGCTGGAGAGCTGGCTGCTGCTCTATACGCCGTCTCGACGTGGCGTGCTATTCCTGCATATTCTCTTTCACAGTCTTTTTCTGCTTCTTTACGGACTTCTGAATCTATGGAGCATCTTTACTGGTTTCTGGTTCGTGCCTTATATCGTGATCTGCTGTTTTGTTGTTATTCTTTTGATGCTTGCGCTTCGCCATTGGGCAAGGCAGCTTTCCGAATGAATACTGCGTTCCTCCTTAGATCTACCTTAAGAAAATCTCATTGGGGTTTCATAGATAAGTCGTTGTATATAATAGACTCCAGAAATCAGAGATATGAAGTCAAAAAAAACCAGCTTTTCACGTTCGAGAAAAATCCTGAGTCTTTTATGTGTAGGCGGCTTGGCGATCATCGGATTCACGGAAGCCTTTGGGCAATATTCGCTCTCCCGGCTTCAAAATGAACCGGTCCATTTATCTGTACCCGTTTTAAAACAATCCCGAGGCACCTCCTGCGGCGAGGCGGTTATTGCCATGGTCTACAATTTCGCCTATCCCGCGACTCCCATTACCGAACAGCAGGTGATTGAATATGCAACCACAAACGGATATTTTACGGAGAGTCTGCCGCCGTTCACCAGCCCTGCTAACATGGTAAATATTGCTGAGCATTATTCGGGCAGGGTCTCCACCGGCACCGTATTCACTTCGCAGCAGGGATTGGCGCTGCTGCGAGAAAGACTCCGCGATGGCGATCCGGTTGTCATCGATGTTCTCTCAAATTTCAGTGACCTGCAGTCGGAAGCACATTTTGTCGTTGTGACGGGTATTTCAGCAGACCCAAATCGAAATAATGCAGTACTCATTCATTATAATGACCCGCTCACCGGCACTGCCGAATCTGCGGACTGGGATGGCAACGAAGGGGTCTGGAATGCCTGGCGGACAAATGGCGACCCGGGCGGACCCGGTTGGTGGATGGTTATTTCGCCTCCATAAAGGTGATGCTCTTCTATCCCTTTTGCAAAACTGTAAGTGTTTCTGTCGTAAACTACTTGCATTAAGTTTGAAAATAAGTACAATGAAGGTGCTCCAGTTAGGGTGCCCCCCTCACCCTGGCTGGAGCACTTTTTATGCATTGGGTTTCAAGCCCATGTGCCGGCATTCCATCTTCTTCCCTAAAGTTCTACTCCTTTACTTGTTCGATCAAAGCTACTTTATCCCATCAGGTATGGTGCCCACCGATCTTTCCCCTGTGATGGGGAATGTCTAAAGTGGCGGGAGAGTAGATATCAGCTCCCCGATTTTTCCGATGTCATTTGCTCGATCAAGCGTTGCATCCTGTCATAGTGCGAGCCTTCCTAGTTATACGAAAATTATAGTTTGGATTGCCGGGCAATTTCCTGCATAACAGGCAGAACCTCCCAGCGTTATAACAATTACGCAGCGTTTTATTGTTGCGCCTCTGTGGTTGGTAATGGTGATCCGCTTGCCGCAAGCGGGAACTGAAACTCGGAAATAAGATAATAAGGAGAGTACTATGGATAATTATGATTATGAGAACGGTCAGGTCCAGGAGATGTCGGACGCGACGAGACATGTGCTGACCGGAATCGTCGTCGGCGGACTGATCGGCGCTACAGCGATGATGTTACTCGCGCCTCGCTCTGGGGAGGAGCTGAGAGCGGAGATCAAAGATAAAGCCATGGATTTTCGTGACCGCACAACGGAAGGCATGAAAGATCGGGTCTCACAGGTTGTGTCTAAAGCAGAACACATGAAGGGCGGCTTAAGAGGGCGTTCCAGCGATTTTAAACAACGAGGCCAGGACGTGTTGATTGAGCAACTCGATCGCGTATCAGAAGCGGTCGAGGCGGCAAAGAAAGCCATCGAACAACTCTAATTTTCAGTGGACCTGTAGGGAAAACATACCCTCTTCCATTTTCAGACTAGTCGAAAGAGGTAGAGGGTATGTTTATAGGTTTAATTGATTCATAATAAGCCGTCGATTGACTCGACGCGGAACGTAAGTGTGGCTCTCCCAGTATGTTTTGCGACGGTTGAACACTGATCTCGGTGACGCGCAGCAGATAGCTTTCCGTTTCTTTATGGCGCAAACTGAAATTGGGACTCACGACCTTTATCGCCAATTCGGGGGATTCTAATCTGTCATTTATCCAATCTTATATATAGTATTTTTTCCGGACTCTCGTTGTATCTTTTAAACTTGGTTTTCCCGATATTTGAAGAACAGCAACCACTTCAGTGTCATCTCCTTTCTGTGCTGCAAATATTGGGATTGATCAGAAAGGAGACGATATGTTAAGCTTCATAGATAGGCTGATTGGGGCTGTCGTCAGGCTCTTCACTTCGTTTTCTGTTGCCAGACCTGCTCCGCAACGCCTCCCGATAAGAAATCATATTTCCATTTCGCGAAAACGCAGATAGGTCTCAGTCTATTAGAAACTTGCCTTGGCTCAGCAAAACACCTCAGAGTTGTCAACAGTCTGAGGTGTTTTGCTAACACCCCTCTTCGGTTACCGGGGCAAACCCCTTTAGAGAACTTCGTTCTGAGATCATGTTGGGCGTGCAATCCTTGGTTCCTTTTTCCACGCAGGGATACTCCCAAACCCTTGCCTGGATGAATGCCAGTCCCAGCGACCGTGCCACCGATACGCGATGGTGCCCGTCTTCGACGTAATAGTTCTCTTCGACCTTATGTACGAGAATTGGCTCCCATCCCTCGACTTGAAGAGATAGATGCGCATGTACCCAGCGGTCTTGCAAAGATTTATGGAGCGGGCGAAACTGGTGATCGAAATCGTTCCGTCTGTTGAGCGTCCCAATGATTTCCTTAACAGGAATTTCATATACCCCAACATATCTTCTGTTGGGGCTTTTCTCAGGCGCGTCTTCTGGAAAGACAGCCAGGCTTGTCTTCCTACCGGTGAGCTTTGCCAATAATAAATCCTGCCGGGCATGTTTCCGTAAAGCAGAAAATTGGTCGGACGAGTAACTGCGGATATTCGTAAAGGTGGGATGGATATTCATTTTTTCCTTTCGACATAAAATGAAGATATGTAATTTATGCAATCGGTTGCAAAAACGCCTAAAAAAAAGGGCTTTTCCGGTCAGGCAGATTTTCGGACGATCAGCTCTACTGGAATGGAAACATTTGTGACCATGCCTGTTTGCAAATACTCAATCAGGTTCTGCGCCAAGAGTTTGCCAGCGAGTGGGATGTTCTGCCGGATGGTCGTCAGCGGGGGATTACTGTGTGCCGCAATGGAGAGATCGTCATATCCAACAACTGCAATATCCTCAGGCACTTGATGTCCTTCTTCGCGAATCGCATCCATCGCCGCGATCGCCATCAGGTCGCTGTTGACGAAAACTGCATCGAGATCCGGTGACTTTTGCAACAACCGACTCATCGCCTCCGCACCAGAGGTATTCGAAAAATCACCATGTTCAATCAGGGCGTGGTCAATTTCTCTGCCTGCCTCATTCAGAGCCTCCTCGTAACCCGCTAAACGATGCTGCACCTCGATCTCAAATGAGGGTCCACCAATAAAGCCAATCCTCTGCTTGCCCGAACGAATCAAATGTTCTGTCGCGAGACGACCTCCTGTAATATTGTCGCCTGTCACGGAACAATATTTTTGTTTCGGTTGAGGAACTCCCCAGATGATGAACGGTGCATCGAGTTCCAGAAGAGCCTTTACGTGAATCTGTTTGCGCGTGGAAGTCATCAGGATGAAGCCATCCACCCGTCCCGTATCATAATACTGGCGTGCCCATTTCGTATCGTTCGGGTCCACATGAATCACCAACAGGTCATATTCACGGCTGGCTAAGCCACTCGAGATCCCGCCCATGATCTCCAGCCCGAACAAATCCGCCACGGAGAAATCCTTATGATAGGCATGGGTGACAAAAGCAATCGTTCGGCTCTGTTGCATGCTCAAACGGCGAGCTGGGGCATTGATCTGGAAATTATGCTCCCGTGCCAGCGAGCGAATCTTTGCCTTCGTTTCCTCACCAATCAGCGGGCTGTCGTTTAAGGCGCGCGAGACGGTTGACTTGGAAACTCCAGCTAATCTGGCAATATCGGCGATCGTGCGGACAGATTTCTTCGTCATTTTGACTTGATTTATGCAACCGATTGCATTATATAATCATGGGAAAGCCTTGTCAAGAGGAAATTCCTCTCACGGGCATCTCGCGTAGTAAAATGATGGATAAGGAGCGATTATGGCAAAACTAATCCCCGCTGCAGAACGTGTCATTCGTGCCCGAGCCTTGATCCAACAAGCGCGGGACTTCCCGATTCCCTCTGAGCTAGGCAAGAATGACCTTTCTTATATTGCCGGCGTCAAAGATTTATTACGACAAGCGCGGGACCTGATTAAATTCATCCCACAGACAGCTGGCGTCTCCGCGGAAATGAAAGAAGATGTCAAGAAAATATACGAAGAGATCGAACAAGCCAATAGGGAAACTCTCTATTCCGCCTGATCGATCTCCTGTGGCTCTCTATGTGGCCTAACAGCTAAAGCCTACGGGTCCCTCTCAGGATGAGCAGCAAGAGCACGGCACCGATCAACGCTTTGATGATCTCTGCCACGAGCCCTGCCCCGACGTTCACTCCCAGCACGCCGAACAGCCAGCCGCCGATGATTGCGCCCAGGATGCCTACAACAATGGCGCCAATCAGCCCGGACCTCAACCCGCCAACTAACGCCTCCGCCAGAATCCCGGCGATCCCACCGATCACGATCCAAACCAAAATCTGTTCACCTGACATAGCATTCTCCTTTTTGATCATTATTAGGCTTAAACAAGTATAAGATTTCCAGCGCCGAAGTGATAGGTAGGGAAATCCATTATCCTTTTACTTTATGGGGATAAACGTTGTAAAATAGAAACATGGATTGCAGATTGTTTTTATCTATCGAAGGAGATACTTTTCCATGACCGACCAGAATCTGCACGACCTTCTTAAGAACCTTGAGAATGAGATTCAGCGAATCGATGTCAAGGATGAAGCCGGGCGTGAGCGCCTGCGCCATCTCGAAGCGGATATTCGCAGTTTGCGTGAACGCTCCAGTGGGCACGAAGACTTGGATGATTCCATGCTCGAGCGCTTTCAGGATTCGATTGATCATTTTGAAACTTCATACCCTGAATTTACCCTGATGGTCTCACAAATGATGAGGATTTTGAGCAACGCTGGGATTTAGGATCCAACGATCTCATAAAGAAGCGGACGATCGCGCGACGGCTCGTCCGCTTCTTTGTGTAAAAACCTGTAGCCCTCGGCACCCAAATCACTCTTAACAATGTGTGCGGGCGTACAACTTTCCATCCCATAAAAGGCATCAAATGGATAACAGTTCCGGAAACGCAATCGAGGTCTCCCACCTTCGGCGGACGTTTAAGTCTCACGTTGGCGTCATCAAACGCACAGAGAAAGAGATCGTCGCGGTGGAGGATGTCTCGTTTGCGATTCAGGAGGGTGAGCTGTTTGGCTTGCTGGGACCGAACGGTGCTGGTAAGACGACCACCGTCAAGATGCTGACGACGCTTCTCATCCCCACGAGCGGTTCAGCCTTCGTGAAAGGGTTCGATGTCGTGAACCAGGCGGATGAGGTGCGCAAGCGCATTGGGTTTATTTTCGGCGGCGAGCGCGGGTTGTACTGGCGCCTCTCCGGCATCGACAATCTGCGTTACTTCGCCAGCCTTTACAGCGTCGACCCGGATGTGACCAAAAAGCGGATTCCCTATCTGCTGGAGATGGTCGGGTTGAACGGACGCGGCGATGAAAAAGTGCAGGGATATTCGCGCGGCATGAAGCAGCGCCTGCATGTGGCGCGCACGCTCTTGCACGACCCGGATGTCCTCTTCCTCGATGAACCGACGCTTGGGCTGGACCCCGTCGGGGCACGCGAGTTCCGGCAGGTGATCCTCAACCTTCAATCCGAAAAGAAGACCATTCTTCTCACAACCCACTACATGTTCGAAGCGGATGCACTCTGCGACCGCATTGCTGTGATTGATGATGGCTGTATTATCGCGCTCGATACACCGGGTGGACTTAAGACTCACGTCCGCGACTTGAATGTGGTCGAGGTAGAGACCTTCGGCGCGCTAGAGAGTGCTCTGGAGAAATTACGCGCGCTTCCATTTGCCGACTCCATCTCCGTCGAAGAGCAGGGTCAAAAACAGATTCTGCTCATTCAAACCGCGCGCGGTGCGGAGGCGGTCCCCGATGTCATGTCTGCGCTGGAGGGGTTGAAGGTAGGACGGGTAATCGTCCGCGAACCTACGCTGGAGGATGCCTACGTTCGGCTGGTGGGAGGCAAAGCATGAACGTTCGTACGATCGCCAAATACTGGCGGACAATTTTGGTTGTGGCGGAGATGACCATCCGCCAGCAATTAATGGACGGGTTTATCCTTTTCACGGTGCTGTTCCAGCCGATCATCATCGCCCTTCTTGGCTTATGGATGCTCAAAGACAAAGGTGCGGACGCGGCTATGTTTGTCGTGGTGGGCAGCGGGCTCACCGGACTATGGTCCAGCTTATTGTTTATCTCGGGTAACAGCATCAACAACGAGCGCTGGAGCGGAAC
>DASSBC010000040.1:0-21867 GCA_035699125.1 Anaerolineales bacterium | reverse complement strand
CTTGAGGGTTTGAGATCTCTTTGATCCAGTTCATAACAACTCCTTTTCTGCTTCCTCAACCATCGTCGCGCGAATTCTTCGCAAACGATTACGATAGATAAATCCAATCGCGATAGCCGCGCCAATCGTTGCAAGGATGCTGATGCCCAGCACCAACAACTCCCTGTCTGTTTCCGGTTGCCCAACGGATGTTTCAAGGAAGGCAAGCAAATCGACCTGTTCTTCCCAGGTAAGAGGATGTTCAGTGTAGATCGGTCTCATAACTGGCGAGATTTTCCGCCCAGTATTGGATAGAAACGCTAAAATTTCGGTCTGGCTGCGCTGGTTGGACACATTGGTCAAGTCTGGTCCCAATGTTCCGCCGCCAAGAAGTCCATTTTCGCCTACATTATGACATCCCATGCAGGGCGGACCTTCATGTTCGAAATGGACATAACCCATGAACAATCTCCGACCGTTTTCGGCATTCCCGGCAGCAATTGCCTGAGCGGAAGCCGGTTCGGACGTTTTTGCCTCCGGCGCGGCTCCACACCCGAACAAGAAAAAGGAGAGCGAGACAATCGCCAGGAGATAGATTCGCTCTTTCAATGTGCCGTTGCTGATCATCATGGGCTTTGCAAACTCCTGTTTACGAGGGATCATCGCTGTTTGAGTCTTGTGCATAAGTAATGCAATCGCGAATCGTTTCGAGCAAATCGGCTCCTCGAGCAGGCAGGGTATGCGTAGAAAAGATGCGAAATACATTCTCATTGAGTCCAGTGCGAATCACGGAAAGGTCCGGGTATTGTTCGATAATGGATTTGGTCAACTCCGCGGCCGTTTCGCTCTGCAGGCTCTCATCGGCAATGACAACAACCGATGCTTGAGCCTCATGCAATCGGCGGCAAATATCCTGGTCGTTCAAATTCCATGGGCCGATCAGTTCAATCTCTTTGTCCGCGCGCAGGATCGTCTCCATGCTTTCGCCAAAGAGATGCTGGGAACAGATCAACAGGACGCGTTGTTTTGACATAGTCGTATGTGATAAAGCGAACAAAATATGTTTCAAGGTTACTTGAAATAATGATGTAATCCCATCCTGCCTCGTCCCGCCTTTGGAATGAAAAAAGAATGATTCGCAAATCACTCTTTTTTGAAAAGAATTAGTTCTTTTGGTAATGGTAGTAACGGCTTCAGCCGTTGATTTTCAGGCAAAAGCGACTACACCTGCCCTCCCACTCCGCCTCGCTCCGGGGACGCTGCGCAGTGGCGGGCGGAGCCAGGGAAGTCGCCACTACATTAATTTACAAAATACCCCTGGCTTTTGCCGCCTTCGCCGCCTCGCGCCGTGTGCGGACATGAAGTTTCGCCAGGATATTTCGGATGTGCGTCTTGACCGTGTTCAGGCTGATGTTTAACGCGGCAGCAATCTCCTTATCTGTTGCGCCTTTGGATGCCTGTACTAAAACCTGCTGTTCTCGCTCCGATAAGCCGCTATCATCTTCCTGTTCCAAAATGCCGCCTTTGCTCAACCGCCGAAATTCCGAGAGGACACGTCCCGCCAGATTCGGCGAGATGGCAGCTTCTCCCTGCAAAGCGCCGCGCAGCATTGCCAGCAATGCTTGCGAACGGATCTCTTTCAGCAAATAACCCTGCGCGCCATTCTTGAGCGCCTCAAAGAGCATTTCATCGTCCCCGCGCACGGTCAACATGACGATGATCGTTTCGGGCAGGACTCCTTTAATGTGGCGCACCGCCTCAATGCCATCCATCCCAGGCATCTGCACGTCCATTAGGATCAGGTCAGGCTTTAGTTCCTGCGCTTTGACGAAGGCTTCCAGTCCATCGTTGGCTTCGCCCACCACTTGCATATCAGGCTGGGCGCCGATGATGCCCGCCAATCCCTCGCGGAAGAGCGCATGGTCGTCAGCCAGCAATATTCGGGTCTGTGTCATCTTCTTTATCTTTTGTCTCTAACGGCCATATCAGCGTGATGCGCGTTCCGCGCCCGGGCGTGGATTGAACATCGATTTCCCCGCCGATGTGTTTTGCGCGCGCCTGCATGATCTGCAAACCGAAGTGTCCGCCTGGCGCGGGTTGGGAGGTGTCGAATCCTTTGCCATCGTCCTCAATCATCACAAAATAATTTCCATTGCTTCGCCCTGCCTGCACGCTGACCGTTTTTGCATTCGCATGTCGCGCCGCGTTGACAAATGCTTCACGAGTTATGTTGTAAACTTGCTCAGCAATTTGCGGAGAAGCATCAGGCGCAGAGCCAGCGTCAGAAAGCCAGACCGATTCCAGGTCATGTTGTGCAACGATTTCGTCTAATGTATCGCGCAGGCGTGTGAATAAATCCTTTTTTGCGGGCGTCTCATCCATCAGGCTGTTGATCGCGCGGCGGACATCACTTGTGGCTTTGCCAATTGTCTCGCGCGTTTTATGCAGGCGTTCGAGCGCCACCCCGTCCTGTCCATCAGAAAGAAATTCCACAACTTGATCGGTCATCAAACCGAGATAGCTGAGCGTTTGTCCCAAGCCATCGTGCATCTCTGCGGCAACGCGGCGGCGTTCTTCCATTGTTGCCGTGCGTTCAGCTTGCGCAAACAAACGCGCATTTTCCAGGGCGATTGCGGCAACATTTGCCAGCCTGGTTAACATATTCGCCGACTCGGCGGGAAATTGATTTTGCGCGGGACTCCCCACACACAACGCGCCGATGACACGGTCGCCAATACGAAGCGGCGCCGCCAGATGGCTGGTGCGATATTCATCCGATAACATTCGGCATCCGCCCCGGCACGAACCCACCCCGCAGATCATCGCGCCATCGTCAGCCAACACGACCTTGGCAAATTCATTATCGACGCGCATCGTGTTGCCAACAACCGCATGTTTAGGACCGCTCAAGGTTTGAAGTTTCAGCCAATGCTGGGTTTCATCCACAAGACAGAGCGATGCCACCTCGCCGCCCAACAATGCGCGCGCTTTTTCAGTGACAGAGTTCAGCACTTGTTGAACATCGAGCCGCGAAGAAATTTCACGGCTGACTTCGTTCAGTGTTTCGAGTTCGCGTGTGCGTTGGGCAACGCGTTGTTCAAATGTGGACTGCCATTGGGCAAGTTGCTCGCGCCTAGCATGTAGACGGATGCGCATTTCATCGAACGCTTGTGACAACTCCCGTATCTCTTCTGGACCTTCAACCTGTATCAGCTCATCAAGTTTATTCTCCCCGAGTCTTTGTGCCGCGGACCTCAGCGCCTGAATCGGCTTGAGCAACGAGCGGCGCATGACCCATGCGCTGATCGCCAGCAACGCCAGCGCGCAAACCAGAAATATGATCTGAATGATTCGCAGGCGATTCGCTTGCAATAAGGCGGAATCACTTGAGGCGGCCATCGCCTCCCAATACGTGACGCCGACAAAGGCAAGTATCAGCAGAACGAATGCTGAGAACAGGAGGGTTAATCTTCCTTGAAGACTCTTGAGCATGAGAGCGCCTATGGTTATGATCAGTACCTCACGAAAACTAGAGCTGTCCCTAAAACAGGGATGCGGACATAGCGCCATCGTGGTCTCCTGATTATACATCTTCGTTACGCGGTAAACTGAAAAGGAGGGCGGCGCAGACCGTTATGGGACGAATATCCTCCTTGATTTGAAGACAGATGACCTGTCACTTCCTGCAGTACAAGGAAGATAATGGTTAGATATGAATTCTTCGAAGTCCGATACATTGAAATGATGGAAATGGGATCAGTCAATTTGTTGAGCTTGGCTCCGCGCGGCAGGCACTAATTGATTTGTTTCTTCCTCACCTGCACCTTGGATTCTCCACCAGCGAGGCGGAAGGTATTCACACCAATCGGTTTTGTGATCATGATGATTCTGGATGTGGCTCTCGGAACATAAGTGAAAAGCTGATTATGAAGTTGGCAACTGCCAAGGTGGTGCCCACTATGTCACATGAGACAGAACCCTTGCGCAAATGGATTTATGATGGGGAACTAGTAGACAATCATATATCAAAGCGAAAACCGCTCTAAAACAACCAAAGAACCGACTTTTGGAGCCGGTTCTTTCGTTTATCCTTGGCGGTCCCGACGGGATTCGAACCCGCGATCTCGGCCTTGACAGGGCCGCATGTTAGGCCGCTACACCACGGGACCATTTAATTCCTAACAAGCGGGCAGTAGTTTACCATGCGCAGGAACCACTGTCAATATGCCCAGCTTGGATACAATGCCGGATCAGTCGGTGTGAGACCGGTCGGGTCATGAACCCAGACGTAGTCCCCTTCGTGTGCCCAATTGAACAACCAGTGTGCATCGCCAACAGATAGATTGACGCAGCCATGCGATTGTGGATAGCCAAAGCGGGTTCGCCAGTAAGCGCCATGCAAGGCACGCGCGCCATCAAAGTACATCGTCCAGGGGACATTATCCAGGTAATAGTAGTCCGATGGGTCGTTGTTGCGCATCGTCTCGGTTTCTTTCTTTTGAAAGATCTGGAACAGACCGGGGCGTGTCCAGAATGGTTCGAGTCCGCTGGCGATGACCGTAGCAAAGACTAGCTGATTATTGTCGTAGACGGCAAGCGTTTGTTCTGCCAGGTCCACATCAATCCAGCGGCCCGTCGTGACGCCGTCTGGAGGCGTCGGGTTTGGGTTCACGGTTGCAAAGATGCGCGCCTCTACCCATTGATCGGGTCCGATCATATTCCATTCAACGCCCTCTGCGCTCTCCGTTGCATACACCTGAACGACTTCTGCATATGGGTAAATGACTCTATCCGTCAGTGGAGCGCTAAAGCTCGGCGCACGGTATACGGGAATACTATCGATGTAAAATGGCAGGGGCCAGGCAAACGCGTTCGCTGGTGTCTTTCGGAACTGAAGCCCTTGAAAACGCGAATATTCCCCGATACGCGAGCCTTTTCCCGGAATCCAACCGCCATTTTGAAGCATGTAGAACACACCGTTCGACTCTTCGCGGTCAATGTAGGATACATAGACAAACCCCGGCTGAAAGGCTTGCCCGGACTCCCCTCCCCCGGGTGCGCTTAAAATGGGAACGATGTCTTCGTCCAGCTTAAAGTAAAAATAGGGGAGCTGCGTTAGGGCGGGATCAGGCTTAAGGGCGGGCAAGGCTCGTTCTGGAAATGTCAACCCCAGTTGAGCCATTTCCCTGATGTACGGAGATGGCCCCAGGGGTAAGCAATCCCCCGGAGGTGCCAGGTAAACGCCTGGCGCGCACACGACGGCGCCACTGGCAAGTTCCTCGCCTGGCGTCGTCTCCTGGGCGTTTACGCGAGCTGGCGGCAAAACGCTGAAGAAGAAAAGAATTATTAGAATCTTAAGAGTTTGCGTCATAGGTTTATCAATCGACTGGCGATTATAGCATGAGGAACGCTGCCCCTCGGACCCCAAGATATGGCGGCAATGCCACCCCGGCCCGCCAGGCGTACAGTTGCTGGCGAAACGTTTCCAAAAGACAGGCTGGCTTGACACTTTTCCTCCACTATGCTAAATTATCTGCAAGCCAAAATTATACGCACTTGGCCGGCAAGTTGGCTTCATGATCTCCACGTGGGAGGGTTGTCTTGTCAAAGTCACGCACACAACAAATGGTGGACCGTCTTCGCGAACTTCAAGCTTCATCGCCGGATATCGAAGCCTCAGCCGTCGTCAGTGTGGATGGTCTCAGCATCGCCTCAGCCTTGCCACAGGGTGTCGAAGAAGATCGAGTCTCTGCCATGTCTGCTGCCATGCTTTCCCTGGGAGAGCGAATTGCCACCGAGTTGGGGCGTGGTTCCCTCGAACAGGTGTACGTAAAGGGGGAAAAAGGCTACGTGGTTTTGATGTCAGTGGGGGAGGAAGCCGTTCTGACTGCACTTGCGCGTGAACAGGCAAAACTAGGCCTGATCCTTTTGGACATGCGTCGCGCTGCCGAAGATCTCTCGAAACTGATTTAGTGGAGTCATGTTATGAGCCCTGTTCAAAAGACTGGTCTGTACTATCCCAATAAATTTGGCCTCATCATTATCAAGTCTCTCGAAGAGGTGATGGGTAGAAACGGTCTCAATGCTATTCTCAATCTGGGTGGTCTTAACAACTACATCGAAAATTATCCGCCTGACAACCTGGATAAAGGCTTTGATTTTGCGGAGCTTTCTGCCATCGGTGTAGCCTTGGAAGAAATGTACGGACCACGCGGCGGCCGCGGTCTGGCGTTGCGGGCGGGACGCGCCACCTTCTCAGATGCGTTGAAGAACTTCGGTGCACTGGCTGGCGCAGCAGACCTGGCGTTTGTGGTGTTGCCTCTCCAGTCCAAGCTGCGCATCGGGCTGCCTGCCTTTGCCAAGATCTTCTCGCAGCTCAGTGATCAATACAGCACAGTGGAAGAAAAAGATACGGAGTTTATCTGGACGATCCATAAATGTCCTGTTTGCTGGGGACGTACGAATGCCGATAAACCAGTGTGTTACATTGCAACCGGTTTGTTGCAGGAAGCGCTCAAATGGGTTTCTGGCGGCAATGAGTTCCGCGTGAATGAATCCAAGTGCGTTGCTGTGGGCGATTCGGTATGTGAATTTGTGATCCAAAAAGAGCCGATTTCATAACAGGTGGGATCACTGTGGCAGAATCCAAATCCAAGATTCTGATTGTGGAAGACGATCTCGACATCGCCGAAATGCTGAATGCTTATTTCCGCGTCCAGGGCTATGAGGTCTTCACGGTCAACTGGGGTGAGGACGGCGTGCGCGCCGCGCAAACTGTCCTGCCGGATTTGATGATTCTGGATATTCGCCTGCCGGATATCGATGGGTATGAAGTCGCCCGGCGCGTGCGCAGTGATCGCCGCACCAGCGATATTCCTATTATTTTCCTCACCGAAAAGCGTGAACGGATCGATCGCCTGCAGGGGTTTGAGGTCGGCGCAGATGATTACATCACGAAACCCTTCGATGTGCAGGAGCTGCGCCTGCGTGTGCGAAATGCCCTCAAGCGCATCAGCCAGGAATCGTTGACCAACCCTGTCAGTGGCTTGCCGGAGGGTCCTCTTGTCGAAGAGCGCCTTTCCGATGTGATCCACAAGAGTGGATGGGGACTGCTTCATATCTGCATCCACCATCTGGATTCGTTCCGCGAGGCATACGGTTTTGTCGCCTCCGACGATGTGCTTCGCGCGATCAGCCTGATGATTCAGAATACGTTGAAAGAAGACGGTACTGCGGAAGACTTCCTCGGCCATATCAGCCCGACGGATTTTGTGGTGGTTGTGCCTCCATCCAATCTGCCTGCTTTTCAGGACCGCATTCGTTCCCGTCTGGAGCAATCGCTGGATTATTTTTACCCCATGAAGGATCGCGAGCAAGCCGCTAAAAGGGTGGATCGACTTGCCGTTCAAATCTCCGAGGTCCCTTCTGTCTATGGACGCTTTTCGAGCGTTGAGCAATTAAAAAAGGATCTCTTGAACAAGCATTAATGCGCATTACGGTCATCTTACCTACATATAATGAAGCGGAGAACCTGCCGAATCTGGTCTCCGCTTTATTATCGCTTCCTCTTGATCTTTCCGTCCTCGTGGTCGATGATGATAGTCCGGATGGCACGGGGCAGATTGCGGATCAATTGTCTGCCCTACATCCCAAAAAAATTTCTGTGCTACATCGCGCTGGCAAACGGGGGCTTCGTTCTGCTTACATAGAAGGATTTCACAAAGCATTCGAGAGTGGGGCAGACTCTGTCGTTCAAATGGATGCGGATTTCTCGCACGATCCCGCGGTCCTCGCGGAGATGGCAAAGCGCATTGTCTCCTGCGACGTGGTGATCGGATCCCGGTATGTAAAAGGTGGCTCCCTCGATGAGCGCTGGCCCGCCTGGCGGAAACTGCTTTCTGCCTTTGGTAATTTTTATGCTCGGACGATCTTAAGCTTCCCACTCCGGGATGTGACAACCGGCTACCGAATGTGGCGTCGCGAGGTACTGCAGAACATGCCGTTGGATCGTATCCGCTCGAACGGCTATATCTTTCTCGTCGAGATGGCATACGTCGCATACTTAATGAAATATAGAATCAGCGAAGTCCCCATTCATTTTGCAGATCGCCGCTGGGGACAGTCCAAGATGTCTTTGAAAATCCAGCTAGAGGCTGCCGTGCGAATCTGGGACGTGTGGTGGCATTATCGCGATCTGCGGGGGCAGTTTCGTAGCTCTGTAATACCCTGATTTTATAGTAGCTGGTTGCGCATTCGCTATCAAACTACCCAACGCTCAAACGGCTTAACCGTTCCCACTCCTCAATACTCAAAGTTTCTGCGCGGCGTTGTGGATCGATATTTGCCTGGGTAAGAAGTTCCGCCGCATTCGTGGGGGAAATGTGTAAGCCGGAGGAGAGAGAATTCCGAAGGGTCTTGCGTTTCTGGCTGAATCCAGCTTTGATTAACTTGAAGAACGAATCGAGTAGGTCTTGCCCGACCAAAGGAGCCGCAAAGATATCTATGATTAGCACCGCCGAATCCACCTTTGGCGTAGGAAAAAACGCCCCTGCCGGGATATGTGCGGCGATCCGCGGCGCGCCGTAGACCTGGACACTTAAAGCCAGAAGGCTCATATCGCCCGGCTTGGCGCAGATCCGCCGGGCAACTTCCTTTTGAATAGTCAGCACGATACGTCGCGGTTTGGACTGGTTTTCCAATAAGTGACGGATGACAGCAGACGTGATGTAATAGGGAATATTTGCGACAACCAGATAGCCATCGTCCTCGATCAAATCCTTTAGCGAAAGCTTCAAGATATCGCCGTGAATAATCTGAACATTCTGGTAGCGAGACAGAACATCTTTTAGGGGTGGTATTAATTTTGCATCCAGTTCGACCGCGATGACTTTTTCAGCAGACTCCGCTAAGTAACGCGTCAGGCTCCCAAGCCCCGGACCAATCTCCAGCACGCTATCTGTCACCTGGATCTCCGCCGCGGCGACAATCGCCTCGAGCGCCAAGGGATCCTGCAAAAAATTTTGCCCCAGCCCTTTGTGTGCGCGCAAGCGATATTGCTTGAGCAGATTCTCGGCATTCAACGGTGATATCTGATTCACTGGCAAATCACCCCGGCGTCTTCTTCTTCATTTTCTGGTACTGCAGTCTCTTCGCCGGGCCATGCGCCGCTCTGAAACAGGCTGACGTAGCTGCGAAGCACGTCAAAATTAACATTCCAGACCGAAACAGTGCTCCCGAACACGGGATCATACTGGCGCGTCAGGTTAAAATGCTCCGCCGGAAAACTTGCAAAGAGGATGTTCCCCGAGGGAATCTGCGTGCCAATGCAAGCCAATTGTCCTAACTGCTCCGGGCTGAAATCTGTCAGAATCGCTCCTTGAAACGATCGAATCAGTTCGGGAACCTTGGGCAGCACGCTCGGGCTGGTCAGTTTATCGCGCAGGGCACATAGCACGCGGTTTTGGTTTTCAGCACGAGCGAAGCCGCCTTCGATGCGGATACGGGCAAGAGTAAGGGCACGCGTTCCATCGAGGTGATGGGTGCCTGCAGGGAAGAGTAGTCGTTTGTTGGTGTCCGTTGGCGTGCGTCCATCGACCGTTTCAGGCAGTGTAACGTCGATGCCGTCGACCGCATTGACGATCTTTTCAAACGTCCGCATGTTGACCGCAGCGTAATGATCGATCTGGGCCCCGAAATTTAGCGTTAGTGTGCGCGCCAGCAGCCCTGGTCCGCGGGCGGGGTCGTCGGTATACCCAAAGCCAGGGTTGCCGTACAAGTATGCCTGATTAAGTTTCTCATGGGTTTGCCCATTGATGTTATCTGCAATATCAGGAATCTCCACCCACAGGTCACGCGGAATTTCGAGGACAGTCACTTTCGGATTCACAAAATCCACGCGTACCAACCGGATTACATCTGCCAGCCCATAATTGTAGTTGTCACCGCGCGTATCCGCGCCGATCGCCAGGATGTGCATCACCGGCGGCGCGCCGCACAAGCCAAGCTGGGGTGTGATCGTCGGCAGAGGAGACGCCTGCAATAGGGGGGCCGTTGTCGGTGCGGACCGAATCGTCGCGATCACATTAGGGTCCGGCGTCCAGGTAGGAGGCATCTCAAACGGTGTGACCGTCCCCATCCGCAGCGCAGGCCCCAGCGGCTGATCCCATTGTTCCTGCCAGAGCCAGAATGCGAGAACACCAATGGAGCAGGCAAGGATCGATAAGAAGGAAAGAATGACTTTTTGAGTTTTGCTCATCAAAGCTCAGCGCGGCAATTACTCCAGCACATAAATCACATTCGCAGGAACAGGCGTCAGGAAGTAAACAGTAACCCAGGAATGCCAGGGTTCGAAGTTTCGGTCGCTAAAACCAAGGTCGATCCACGGCCTGCCCACACAGCCGCCGCAGACATCTTCGATAGAGGCAAAGCCATAGCCGGGGATGTAAAGCTGTTGCCCCTGTAACGCGAGATATAAATCTTCTCGAAGTGCAACCATGCCTTTGCGCAGGCTCTTGCCGCTCGAGGTGCCGGAGTGACATTCGCTCGTGCCTGAGCGACAGGGTGAGTACGATGTCGCGTACATTTGCACCGCGCGCCAGTATTCGATCTGCACGCCGTCCACGGTCGCGGTCTTGACCTCGACCTTTGTGCCGTAGGCGAGGATACGCGTTTTTGGCGGGCGGACCAGGGTTTCATCTTCGGTCAGGCGAGAGACTTCATCACCATCTTCATAGCGAATGCGAATGCGCTGGACGGTCAGACCAGGCTCGCCAGGCTGCAGAATCTGTGTTTGATCCAGTGGGACATCCGCCGAAGCCTGCAGGTCGCTTTCGAAAGGGATAGGTTTCTGCGCCAACTGCATCGTCTCGGTCACACGTACTAGGCGGATCTGTCCGTCAACAGGGAGCGGCTCATTCTCCGCGGGCAGGCTGTAATCCAATCCGGTGAGCGCCATTCCAGCCTCAGCCAGTGCCTCGCCAACGGTTCGGGCAGAGGAGACGATGGAAGTCGTTTTCCCGTTGGAGGTGATATTGAGTTCGCGAGAGGGGAGAATAGAGATTGAGGAACCAGAGATTGGGGCGGCAAGCGGGGAAGAGAATCTATCTTCTGCGCGTAGCCAAATTGAGGCTTCTTGTAAAGCTTCACCAATAGTGAAAGCAGACGATTGGATTTGTTTTTCTCCATCAAAAGAGTCGATGGTTATAGGGATGGCACGGCGGAGTTGGAGAGTGATTGGGTAGGTAGTAATTGCTTGATCGATCTCAGTGGGGAGTCCATTGAGAAGAACCCGATCGCTTGGATTGAGAGGAATTCCTGCCTGCTTAAGCAACGCAGATGGAACACGCTCGTTTGTGTTCAGTGTAAGAATAGTCTCATTGTCGATGATGGTTACCGGGGGGAGTGTCGTGGGCTGGCAGGCGAGCAGAAAGTAACATAATACAACTGCCAGAACGCAGGCAGATTTCATAAGCCCAATTATAAGCTACCGGACCTCATGCACGATCCAGACATTTGGCTCGATATACAGGCCTTCATCACGTTTTACATTTATCTCAATCGAGCTGAGGGCGCCGGGGATCACGTACTCGCCGCTTTGGGGGAATTTCATATCGGTCCATTGCTCCCATTCCGCACGTGACCCGCGAATCGTCTTTGATTCATGACACACCTTGACGATCCTGGCGCCCGCTCTTACGTGTACTCGGAGCCATGGGTCAAACGGCTCCCCCTCGTCTGTTTGCCATGTGATGTAATCATCCAGGCCCGTCAGCGGATAGCGGTGCTTTTCGCTGGGGCGAAGAGGGATGATCAGAGCGGGCAGTCCCTTCGCTGTTGTGACGGAACGAACCGCCTGGACCATTGGCTGGCTCAGTCCCTGACCCTGATATTCACGGCGCAGCACGATCTGGATCGCGCAGTGGAAGTTTGGGGTTTTGCCTTCTTTGTGGTTTCTTACCGCTTCCTGAAATGCCCAATCCCAGCCCTCTTCGGGAAGATTTTCCAGCGTATCATCCCAGCGCACGGGAAAGCTGCTTCCCAGGCCGGCAACACGCTTCTTTTCAGTGTCAAAGAGCGCCACCTGATAGTCTGCGAAGCGATCGAGTAATTCATGCCAGTGTTCGTTGGCAACTGCATCGTGCAGCATGAATTCTGGCCAGACCTCCTTTGTCAACCCGCGCAGGAGATTGCGATAATCCGGGTGTGCAGGGGTGATGACCTGAAAGCGTTCCGAACTCATATTTTGTGCACCATCCATACATTAGGCTCGATGTAAACCCCCTCGTCGGTTTCGAGATCCATGTCCATCGGGTTGAGCGCCCCGGGAATATAGTATTTTCCGCTTTGTGGAAATTTCATGTTCATCCACTCTTCCCAGTCCGCGCGGGTGCCTCGGATCGTCATGGCTTCGTGGCAGGGTTTAAGGATCTTCGCCCCCAACCGCGCGTGGACTCGCAGCCACGCATCGAAAGGCAGTCCTTCGTCGTTGGTCCAGCGGATGTAATCGTCGATGCTGATGAGCGTGTATTTGCTTTTCTGCGTGGGGCGAACAGGTGCAACCAGATATCCGAATCCCTTGGATTGCCCGATCGCGCGCATCGCGCGGACCATCTCTGTACTTAATCCCTGGCTTTGATAATCCGGGTGAATGGCAATCTGGATGGCGGATTGGATATTCGGTACAACCCCGTTCTTATGATCCTCCACTGCCCTGAGAAATACCCAATCCCAGCCTTGTTCCGGCAGCTCGGAGAGGTCCGCTTCCCAGTGGAACGGGAGACTGTTACCCATAGCTGCCATTCGACCGCTCTCTTTGTCGAGCAGCGCGAACTGATATTCGCTGAAACGATCGAACAACTCATGCCAGTTCTCGTTTGCGATTGGGTCATGCAGCATAAATTCCGGCCAGGAGGCTTCGGCGATGTCACCGGCGCGATCACGATAGTCCGGAAGCTCATGTGGAGCGATGATTTGAAAACGATCGGTAGTCATAGCCATTATTTTACCCTTTTGCGATTTTACGCAACCAAAACTCATTAAATCCTTGTCCATTGATCCTGGTCACCACCCGCACAGGTTTGCCTGAAGGGTCGATGCGCTCTACCAGCCATCCATCTTGCTCCTCCGTTAACAGGGGAAATTCTTCCATCTCGACGCCGTCACGCCAGCCTAATGCAATCGCGCAAGCGAGCGCGTCGTGCTGGAAGTTGATGATGTCCTCCGGAAGACCTTTGCAGCTTTCTCCGTAATTTGTTTCGTTCTGCTGATCCGTAGCGAACGCTTCGGCTTGTCTGGCAATAAGCTGTCCTAACTGTCCAGCTTCCATCAACTCCTGAAGATAGGCTCTTCTCAGTTCCGTTTCTACGGTAACAGAGAGTGGAATTAAGGTTGGATTGGAATGGTCAATCACATACTTTGCTGATCTGACATCCACCTGGATGTTCCAGTCCATGTTATTGCCCCATTGTGGAAAGCCAGTTCGGATTGGGAAAACATAGCCGCCCATGAGGAAGAGATTTGCCTGCGTGAGGACACCTGGATATTTGAGATCGAGCAAAAACAAATTCGTAAATGGTCCAATTGCGATAATCGTTGCGCTCTGCTCAATACTTTGTTTCAATAGGGCAAGCGCTTCGTTCAGAATATTAGGCGAAGGGACGATTGGTTCCGGCCAGTATCGTTGCTCATCAGGGTAGCCAAGCTCAGGATAACGGTAGAAGCCACCCGAAACGTCCGCCCCGGCTGCGACAGGAATGTCACTTTTCCCCTCGAGCCCCAAAACATAGCGGGCGTATCCGGCTCTTCTGCCATGGGCTTCGGCAACGGTTGTGATTCCTGTCAGCTCCACACCTTCCCAGCGTAGCAGCATCGCCAGCGCGCAAAGGTCGTCGATATCCCCGCCCAGGTCGGTGTCAAGATGAATCTTGTGCATCAGGAATTTCCTTTTGCTGTACCTGGCTGTTCTACATTTACAGTTTGTTCCTTTACGAACCGAATGAAATCCAGCGTTTCCTCAACAAAATCTTCTTGGCTCGTGTGGCGGGAGGCGGCAACAGCTTTGTCTATAAGAGGCAGCCAGGATGGCTGTAGCACTTGCCGTGCCCACTGCACTGCCTTCGGTTTCGAGGTCACGGTCCCATGTTCCAGCGCGTGCAAGACGCGGCACATCGTAATCACGGCAAAAGCAGAATAGGCATTCCCATGACCGCGCAGCCACGCCGGATCGTCGAGCATAGGGAACCACCATTCTTGCAGAACTCCTAAAACGGAGGCGCGGATCTCGTCTGGACTGACAAAGTCGATGAGAGTCTTGGGGTCGGGACCCTCGACGATCACGCCATATTCTCGCACTACGTGCCGCTGAATGATCCAGTCACTGCCGAGGGGAGCAACATAAAATCGCCCTTCGTTGACCGTAGGGCATGGCGCGCCATTTGGATCGTGACGACGGATCAACTCTTTTGGAATATACGCACCTTCCAGCTCTCCTGCTCGTTTCAAGCTAGTTGCCCAGGCTTCTTTGTGCATGGCTTCCAGTTCAGCAACGATTTCCTCGGGAAGCGTTCTCTCAGTGACCACCAGAAAATCAATGTCGCTGGTCTCTGGGTCGAAATCTCCACTGGATAGTGAACCATACAGATACATGCCGACGAATCCATCGCCCAGAATCCTCTTCACATTCCACAGAAGAAGATTCAGTACTTCGTTCACTTCATGATATGGCGTGGGTTTTGTTTGCGAAAGTACATACTGCATCATGCTTAAGGTGTCGTTGATATCTTCGGGATCAGCTTCCAGATTCGGGGTTTGTCGTCCAATTAGAGCGCGCTCGATTAACAGGCCCCATTTGGGATCCAGATTCTCCAACGCCCAGTTTGCCGCGGCAGGTTTGGAGAAAATCTGTCCATGTTTTAAGGTGTATAACATCCTGCACAGTGTGAGGACGCAATAGGATTGGTAGCCGCGTTTGTTGATCAGGGACGGATTCGCGAGAATGGGCTGCGTCCACAAGGGTAAAACGTTCACAACTGCCCGGCGTAAATCATCTGGCGAAACGGGATCGATCAGACTTTGCAAATCTGGTCCTTCGATCGCAATTCCACGTTCCCGCAATATGTGACGCTGAACGATCCAGTCGTTCTCGTGGAACATTAGGTGCAGTACTTCATTGTCCCCGCGATCCATGTGCGGATGAAGCTTGTCTGTGGGATCGAAATGGCGCAGAGCTATTTGCGGAATATAAGAAGCTTCGATTTGGGTCGCCCAGGGCGAATCCACTTTGTTGATTCTTTTGTGCAATGCCTGCAAGGCAGAAAATGTGCTTTCTGAGAGCTCTCCATCTGTGACGATCAGTACATCGATGTCGCTATGCTCATCAAAGTCACTGTTAGCAAGCGAACCATAGAGGTACATGCCGATGAATTTGTGGCCTAAAATTTCCTTCACGTTCGAAAACAAGACATCCAGGATCTTGTTGACGTTGGGATAGGGAGTGGGGGAGATTGGTTTCATAGAATTACCACTTCTCAACCTTACCAGCTTTGATCGTCCAAACCTCGGAGGCAAAACGTTCGATGAAGTAGCGGTCATGGACAACGGCAAGGCTCGTCCCCTTGAAGTTTGCGAGCGCCTCTTCAAAGCGAGCGCGTGAGGGGATATCCAGATGGTTGATTGGTTCGTCGAGTAGGAGGAATGTGCACCCCTGTGCGACGAGTAATCCTAGTTGCAGACGGGCGCGTTCACCATACGACAATTCCTGGCTGGGTCGAAGCGCATCATCACCCTTGAACAAGAAATAATGCAGGAAGTTACGCGCGTCTGTTTCGTTAAGTGTCGCGACACGCCGAATGGTTTCCAGGGCATTCTGGCCTGGGTCGAGCAACTCCTGTTCCTGACTCATGTACCCGAGCTTGACGTTCGCGCCCAGCCTCACACTGCCTGTCAGCGGCGCTAACGTCCCCGCGAGAGTGCGGACCAGAGTCGTTTTGCCTGAGCCATTGGATCCTGTCAGGGCGATGCGCTGCCCGGCGCGAATCTGAAGATTGAGGTTTGCCAGCAGAGGTCTGTTTGCATCGTAACCAATCGCCAAATTGTCTGTTGTCAATACATTTTTGCTCTGGTTATCTTGTGTCTCGAATTCGAGTTTCAGCTGCCAGGAGGGTGTGGGCTTATCCACCCGCTCGTCTGATTCAAGATATCGGTCCAATTTTTTCTCGCGGGAAAGAGCTTTCTTCGCGACTTTTTTGGCAATCCGCCGCACACCTGGCTGTCGCGGTGTCGTGGATAGTTCCACGCGCAGCGATTGCTGCTTGGTGCGATTGATATCCTGTTTCATACGCTTGATTTCTTCCTGCTGGTCCCGATACGCCGACCATTGTTTTTCCTGCTCTTTGCGATATTGCTCCAGGTAATCGGAATAATTTCCCTTGTATGCGTGAACTGTGCGTGTTTCAGGATTCAAGTCCAGGATGGAATCCACCGTATTATCCAGAAAGGCGCGGTCGTGTGAGACGATCAGGGCGGCGCCACGGAAGTGCGTCAGCCAGCCTTCCAGCCACTCGAGCATTTCAATGTCGAGGTGATTGGTTGGTTCATCGAGCAGAAGTAAGTGAGGTTCTTCCAGCAGAACGCGCGCCAGCATCAGGCGGGTTTTTTGCCCGCCACTGAGGTGCTGGATAGGGGTGAGTGTTGGGATATCGGCAAGGCCGAGCGAGTCAATAATGCTCGGTAATTGGTAATTTGTATTTGTGAGTTGATGGAGAGCCGTATCGTACCTGGCTTGGATATGGGCATCGTCTGGGTTGGCGGCTAAGGCGGAGGCAAGAGACGCGATTTCAGCTTCGAGTTCTGTCTCCGCTAAAGGATCCAGGTGCAGGGTCGATTGAATCGTCTGATTTTCGTCGACCGTCATACCCTGGGCAAGGTACCCGATCCGTAAATTGGGGCGCGTCCAAACGACCGTCCCCGAGTCCGGCTGCTCCAATCCTGCTAGGATCCGCATGAGGGTGGTCTTGCCGCTGCCATTGGGACCAATCAGCCCGACGCGCTCGTTGTTATTGATGCTAAAAGAGATATCTTGCAGAATCGGCTGGATGCCGTAGGTTTTGTGTAGATGGTGAGCAGTAAGCATAATTTTCCTGTAAATCACTGAGACCCATCAGGTCTGTTACTTAAAAACGAAAACCGAGGGCAAGCCCTCGGCTGTAAACGCCAAGCCACACGAGGCGTGGCATGAAAATCCAGCAGGTATGTGCCCTAAAAAAACGATATGAATTACAGGATATCCGTCATTCTTCTGCTCCTACGAATTAGCGATAATAGGATTATACCAGTTTGTAGGTGATTCCCTGAGGGGGAATAGGCGCTTCCCGCCTTGAGAGACGAATACGAAGACTGTATAGTTTGGTGGATTGTATAGGTGCAGTTCCGTTCACTTCTCGTTCAGACCGTTCCCTTCACAAGCTTCTTTCTGGTGCAGCTGCGGGACTTCTTGCCACTGTGCCCATGTCTAGTGCGATGCTGATCGGCTGGCGACGCCTGCCAAAACGGAAAGATATCACTTGCCTCCGCCGTTGATCACCGAGGAGACCTCAGAAAAGGTAGGGATCGAAAAACGCTTGAGCGAAAATGAGTTAGTTGGGCTGACCATCTTTTCTCACTTCGCCTTTGGCGTACTGTGTGGCGCGCGCTATGCACTTTTTGGTTTCAGGCTGGAAACACATTCCAGCCTGAAAGGAGCACTAAGTGGTATAGCAGTTTGGACCGGCAGTTATCTTGGTTGGGTGCCCGCTGTGGATATTTTGCCCCCGCCACACAGCATCCCTGGCGGCGGAATCTTCTGATGCTGATTGCCCACGTGATCTGGGATATGACACTGGGCGAGATGACGCGGAAGTTCACCGCCAGCAAGTGGAACTAAAAATTGGAAAAGGAGCTTGATATGCAAATGGAAATGCAAGGACCGGTCAAAAGCCGGGTGAACGTGGGACAGGTGGAGAGAGGGATTTCCTTGGCGAGTGGGTTAGCCCTGCTCGCCTATACTGTCTCGAGGCGCCCCAGGCTTAGCCTGCCGCTGGCGTTGGATGCAGGTTACATGATGTATCGAGGGGCTACAGGGCATTGTGTGTTTTATCAGATGTTGGGCATTAACCGTACGGAAGTGAATGGGCATGAAGGCATTCGAGTCGAGCGAGCGGTGACGGTCAATCGGCCGAAGGAAGAGCTCTATCCGATGTGGCGTGATTTCGAAAACCTGCCGCGCTTTATGAAATATTTGGAAACAGTCCAATTGGATGACCGGGATACGGGAAGATCTCATTGGGTTGCTAAGGGACCTCTGGATCGCCGCATAGAATGGGACGCCGAAGTGATCGAAGAGCGTGAAAATGAGCTACTCGTTTGGAAGTCGCTGCCGGGCTCCATGGTAGAAAGTATGGGGCGCGTCGAGTTTGTAGATGCACCGGGGGGACGCGGTACGATCGTACACGTTTCGATGGAGTACAACCCGCCTGCCGGGTCGCTGGGGGCGGCATTTGCCAAGTTGTTCGGCAGAGAACCCGGTCAACAAATCAGGGAAGACTTACGTCGTTTCAAACAAATTGCGGAAACCGGTGAGATTCCGACGGTGCAAGGGCAGCCCTCGGGGCGCAGTGATCTCAGCGAGATGAGCACGAGGCGCACGAAATACAGATATACCCAGGACATCGTAGAGCAAGCGTCAGAAGATTCGTTTCCGGCGAGTGATCCGCCCGGCTGGATCTCAGAAAGAGGTATCCGATGAAAGCTGTCTGTTGGAATGGAATTACGAGAGTAAGTGTGGAAGATGTGCCTGACCCGCAGATACTCAATCCACGTGATGCCATTATTCAAGTTACATCCACAGCGATTTGCGGCTCAGACTTGCATCTCTACGATGGATATGTGCCTGCCATGAAACCAGGCGATATCCTGGGGCATGAGTTTATGGGAACGGTCGTGGAAACTGGGGAACAGGTTCCCAATTTGAACGTGGGCGATCGGGTGGTGGTCCCATTTCCGATTGCCTGTGGTCGTTGTTATTTTTGCGAACGCGGTCTCTGGGCATTGTGTGACAACTCGAACCCAAAGGCTTCTTTGGCAGAAGGGATGTACGGACATTCCCCCGCGGGGATTTATGGCTATTCTCACCTTCTGGGTGGCTACGCGGGCGGACAAGCCGAATATGTGCGCGTCCCGTTTGCGGACATAGGACCATTTAAGATCGAGAATGGCTTCCGCGATGAGCAGGTCCTTTTTCTAACCGACATCTTCCCCACCGGTTACATGGCGGCGGAACAAGCCAACATCCAACCCGGTGACACCGTCGCTATCTGGGGCTGTGGCCCGGTGGGTCAATTCGCCATACAGAGCGCGTGGATGTTCAACGCGGCTCGCGTGATCGCCATTGATCGCTTCCCGGAGAGGCTGGAAATGGCGCAGACCTATGGACGAGCAGAGATCATTGACTACAGTCGCGGCGTGGATGTGGTAGAGACGCTAAAGCAAATGACTGGCGGGATGGGACCGGACGTCTGTATTGACGCGGTCGGGATGGAAGCGCACAAAACGGGACTCGAAGGCGTGTATGACTTTGCCAAGCAAACCGTGAAGATCGAGTCGGACCGTCCGTATGTATTGCGTGAAGTCATACAGGCATGCCGGAAAGGCGGTACGGTTTCGCTGGCGGGAGTCTACGGCGGGTTTGTTGATACGATCCCAATGGGCGCGGCATTCAACAAGGGCCTGACGCTGAAAATGGGGCAAACCCATGTTCACCGCTATTTCAAACCGTTATTCGAGAAAATCGAGAGTGGTCAAATCGATCCTTCATTTGTAGTCACCCATATTCTTCCTCTGCAGCAAGCGCCGGAAGCGTATGAGATTTTCAAGAAGAAGATCGACGGGTGTATCAAAGTAGTCTTGAAACCAGACTAAAAATTACTTATTCGATCAATCGAAAGTAACTGCCACTGGGCGAGGTTGCCAGCAATGGTCGAATCTCGCCCAGTTTTTCTGGCGGGATATTCTTCACGGATGCCTGGTGTGATTCGATGCTGTCCCATACCTCGATCATCATAAACTTAGATGGGTCTTCATCACTCTGATAGAGGTGAACGAATTCACAGCCTGTCGACTCTCGAATCCCGGGCATGATCGAGATAAGGAACTCTCGTAATTTTTCTGTTAATTCCGGTTTGGCTTGCACTTCACCGATTCTTGCCACAGCCATTGCATCGTCCTTTCCGTGTTCTCTGGAAATCTGGGGCCATTAAGCTTTTCGTGCTTCGATCAAATATTTTCTGGCGCGAAACGACAATTCTTCTCCGGCGCCGAGGCGCTCTTGCAGCTTAAGCAAATACTTCCAGTGTGACTCTACAGTAAAACCAGACACCAACCAGGGGACTGCCTTTAGATAGTACACAATTGCACCGACATCCGTAAAAGTCAGCTTTCCTGACCATTCTTGTAGGTCAACAAGGTGCAATCTTGCAGCCTGCAACCTGGGTAGATATTTTTCCGGGGTAGCATCCGGCCACTGCGGTTGTGCATCGAAGGCGGCAAGTAGATCCTCTGCCCACAGTCCATGAATTTGCTGGGTGAGGAAAGTTCCTTCAATTACTAGAATGCGGGCAACCTCTCTCGGATTGAAGCTGGAATGTCGGTTGAGCACAAGGTCAAACTCTCCATCCCCAAAGGGCAACGGGCTATGATCCGTCAGCGGCACCTTGACCACAATGGCGCCAAACGGAGCAAGCCGTTCGCAGGCTAGTTTGAAATTCGGTGGATAATCTTCCGTCGCGACAACTTTATTCGGCCAGGACTTCCTTAATACCATAAGTCGTTCCCCTCCGCCTGTACCTAGATCGATCATCGCTGAAGATCGTTTCAATAGATCCGCCGCGCGAGTGGAATAGGACCATGGCGCTTGTTCCTCCATCATCCTGCCGTTCAGATAGGAAAAATCCCAACCGGTGAACGGTTGTGCTTGTTCGCGTTTCCAGCTCTCTATCAATTCGCTTTGCTTCATATTGTTTTCGCCGCATATACAAAGACCCCGAATTACCGGGGTCTTTGTGTTTCATATTGGCAGCCTTAATTAGACGGCGTCCTTGAGTGCTTTGAGCGGGCGGGGCTTGATCACCGTGCGCGCCGGTTTGGCTTTGAACACGGTCGGTTCTTTTGTGAAGGGGTTGATGCCTTCACGCTCAGGGACAGCGGGTTTTGTGACCGAGGTCAATTTCAATAAGCCTGGAATCACAACTTCGCGCTGGGCTTTGAGCTCCTTGTAAACCACGTCGCTCAACGAGTCCAGAACAGCGCTGACCTGCTTCTTCTCCAGTCCGCTCTGGCTGGCAATCGCCTCTACAAGTTCAGTCTTGCTCATACGGTTTGCGGGCATACAGTCCTCCTTAGGGAATTTACTTTTTGTGAGCTTTCGCTCAAAAGGCTTCATTCAGTATACTTTAAAGTGCTGTAAATCGGCAAACGGTCTATTACGGGTTAACCCTATAAAAAGGCATGAAATAAGGCGTTTTTGACCATATTTCAGCTCTTTTCAGTAATTCTCATCGTTTAGTCCTCCATGCCGGCCGCTTTTTCAAACGATTCCTTGCCTTCCTTGTAAGAAAAGTAAATCAAGCCCAGTGCTCCAATCGAATCGACAAACCCAAAGCCTGTCATCGCGTAGATCAGGCTGGAGGCTAGTAACACGACAGACATATAAACACATACCAACGTGCAATTCGCATCTGCCAGAATCGGAGCAGAGTTCAATGCGCGCCCTACCTTACGTTTCCCCAGCACGAGCAGCCACATGATCGCGATGGAAAGCAGGGAGATGATGAGTCCAGGCAGAGTCGTTTGAGGTTTTTG
>DASSBC010000039.1:0-13153 GCA_035699125.1 Anaerolineales bacterium | reverse complement strand
GTGATCGCTGGAATCGTATAAAGAAGTATGAACGCCAAATGTATCTAAAAAATGCTTATCGCGTTCTGTTAACTCGGGCTAGACAAGGAATGGTAATTGTTGTTCCCTCAGGACATTCAGAAGATTCGACACGTAGGCACGAGTTTTATGATCCCACATTTGAATATCTAAGGGAAATCGGTTTCCAGGTTATCTAATCGCCGATTGATTTTCTGACTGAAAACAGATAGGGAGCGAGATCCTGATGAAACACCCCGCCGAGATAGAGACGAATATCTGGTCGGTTTTTCCTGGTGCCAGGTATGTTGAAGCTATCCCTGTGTAGAATTATGCCTTGTTATTTCCTGAGTTTCCGCTTTTGACAAAATGCTGGTAAAACAGAGCAGTCACTGCACTGCTTATCAAACTGGGGGAAGATCATGACTGATTCCGCGTCCACGTGAATGCCTAGCCGCGATGGAAGCCTTGCTGAATCAAAAAACCCGCCTCTATTGGGTAAGGCGGGTCTTCTTATCTGTGTACTTCATGCAACCTGTGGTTCTACATGCAGCGTGGGTGGTATTCCCAGGCTTATAGACCTTCGGTCATGGTAGCCAGGGCGAGAGGGGCAAACCCGAGGAACAACAGCAAGAGGCTGAGTCCACTGATCCCCGGAATGGTGCCCAATCCCGCCCCAAGCGGGTTACGCGAGCCGTTGGGCGGCAAAGCAGATTATGCCCTAATATCTTTTTAATGAAACAGTGCTACGATGAGTTTAGGAACTCTTGAAATGCTAGATATTCTATCCTTCGTATCTGCCCAGGTCTTTGCCACGTTGATCGCGGATATTTTTAAGTATCTCAGCAAAAGGAACAGACGAGTCTTCCGCAGTCACCTCTCATAAACTCTCAGTATGTAAGAATACGATTTGCCTTCAGCCGTTATGTTGAAGGCAAATTTTGTTATGGGTTGTATCGGTCACGATCAGCTATGGTCATTGCCCATAGTGTCGAATTTCAAGTTGGCGCGCCCACTGTTTAAGTGATGCTGGACTGGTTCCCGTTTTGGCTGTGCCACTTTGCTTTCAGAGGAGTTGTACCAGCTCTCTAAATAGGCTGGTATTCCTTCCTGCAAGCTACCTCAAGGTCAGTCCCCGAAGCGCAGCGCAGAGGGAGGGCAAGTGTAATGCGCCCGACCCTCGGGAGATCACCGAGACTAGCGTGGTGAGACTGCCGCCCGTAGGGACGGCGTGCGCAATACCCCTGCCGGGCATAACGCCTACCGTTGGGTGCTTCTTGACACAAGAATATGGATAGCACAGGCAACGAATTGAATTCTCCCACTCCCCACCCAGGCGTCAACGCGGTATTGCGAGGTTTCGCTACTCACATCCAATCGATTCTTGGCAGCCATTTCCTGGGGCTATATCTTTGCGGATCACTTGCCCTTGGCGATTTTGATCCGTCTACCAGCGATATTGACTTTATTGTAGTAACCGACGTGGATATATCTGACAACTTCTTTATTCCTCTGCAAGAGATGCATGCGCAATTTGATCGTAGTCACTCGCCTTGGGCAAGGAAAGTAGAGGCCGCCTACATTCCAGGCGATGCCCTAAATCATAGCGCCCCAACCGCCGCTACTTATCTTCAAGTCGAAAAAGGTACTTTACTTTTTCGCGCACCTCTTGAGATCGGTTGGGCTTTTCAGCGTCATACGTTGCGCGAACACGCTATAGCTGTCACCGGGCCCGAACTGCGCTCGCTCATCTATCCAGTCAGGTTAGCAGATATGCAACATGCAGCATCGGTAATTTTGAGAGACTGGCTGGAACAGTCACGTCATGATGCCTCCTGGAGGAGGTGGGCACAAATTAGAAGCAATCAGGCATTTGTCATACTTACTCTCTGTAGACTTCTCTATAGCCTGGAGACAGGAAGCGTTGCCTCGAAGCTCGTTGCTGCTCGTTATGCCCAGAAGAATTTTGAAGCGCGCTGGAACATCCTGATTGAGCAAGCCCTTGCTGGTCAGCATAGTAATCAAGAAACACCGGAAGAAGACTTTAGGGCTATGCTAGCCTTATTGAGCTATACTCTGGAACGGAGCCAGCCGAGTCAGTAATGCAGATTCAAAACGCACCCCGTTGGGCGCTTCCAGAGCAAAAGTTTAGAGGAGTTTTAGCAATGAACAATAAGTCGAATAAACGCGTTTTTGGCTATAGATTTGCAGATATATATCCACTCTACGTGGAAAAAGCAGAACGCAAAAATCGCACGAAAGACGAAGTGGACCAAACCATCTGCTGGTTGACTGGTTATAGCCGGGCAGGCTTGCAACAGCAAATCAAACAGGGCAATGATCTTGAAACCTTCTTTGCAGAAGCACCTGCTATGAATCCAAATCGTTCGCAGATCAAAGGCGTTATATGTGGTGTTCGCGTGGAAGAGATCGCAGATCCGCTGATGCAAAACATCCGCTATTTAGATAAACTGATCGATGAACTCGCCAAAGGAAAAGCGATGGAGAAGATTCTGCGGCAGGACGTCGTTAAGCCAATGGTGCTTGACGGCATGAAAAAGCTGCTGGAAGACTGAAGGCAAAGCACCCACTTGTGGGTTGGCAATCATTCAACCGCGTGCGCCGTGTTAAATCAAAGCCGCCCAACACAGCGCACACTGGACTGGCGGGTCACGCCAGCCGTTAGGCGTTTAGCGAAATCCATCGAAAGGCCACATCTGTACGTCATTGAGTCGAACAAATCGTAGTTACATTCCAGCCTTTCGCTAGAGTGCATGTGAACACGCTATAGGAACTTTGAGAGTAGACGATTCGAAGAAGCATAAATATGCCAAATCCTCCAACAACCATACTAAAGAAGTAAGGACAATGGGGAAGAGAAATTATCTTATCGAGGGAGTCTCCGGCACGGGCAAAACCTCGGTGGCTGAAGAATTGCAGCGGCGCGGTTATCACGTCGTCCACGGTGACCGGGAGTTGAAATATCGGGGCGATCCAAAGACAGGGGAACCGGTACATGAACCTGTCCATAAGAGCGAGAGGGACAAGGCTGTATGGCAACAGGAACATCTACTTTGGGATATAGACAAAGTGAAATCCGTGATCGCGGATCACAGCAAAGCGATCTCTTTCTTCTGCGGTGGTTCGAGGAATTTTTCAAAATTCATAACTTTATTGGACGGCGTTTTTGTTCTTGAGGTCGACGACCTTGACACATTGTATCGGCGGCTGGATGAGCGCGTGGCGCGAGACCCGACGGACTGGGGCGGAAAACCAGAGGAAAAGGAACTCGTTGCGCGATTGCATCGAACGAAAGAAGACATCCCCAGCGGCGGCATCGTCATAGATGCAACACAGCCGCTTGTCAGCGTCGTGGACGAAATCCTTCGCCATGTTTGAGCGCAGGGAGTCCTATGCAACTTAAAAACGCCTAACAAGGCGCGCAGCCTTTGGTACGGCATATCGGAATTATAGGGAGCATACTTGGATGTTATTCCCGGGTTGTAGCCCTGGAGCATCCTTTGGAGTAGCCAGCCAACACAGCGTCCCGCATCATCACCGGGATAACCCTGGCACTGCCCCACTATAGTCCCCGAAGCGCAGCGCAGAGGAAGGGCAAGTGTAATGCAGCAACTGTCTCGGAAGGCAAGGCAGTTGCTGTGTTTTTAGATCGAGGTAACAAACGTCCTGGTCACAATTTCCGATCACGAGGGACAAATTCTGGAGCAGGGAGAAATCAGGTTGGTGCAGGATAGCTTCTGGAAAACGCCACTTCTTCTTCGAGGGAGGAAACGTCACTGTGCAGGCATTTGATCAGCTGGGAATGTAACCAAGCTTGAAGCTTTGCAGCGTACTGCACAAAGGACGCAGGCATAAATCTATCCCGCTAAAACAAAAACCCGCCCCCATTGGGTAAGGCGGGTCTTCCTATCTGTGTACTTCATACAACCTGTAGTTCTACATGCAGCGTGGGTGGTATTCCCAGGCTTATAGACCTTCGGTCATGGTGGCTACGGCGAGAAGGGCAAACCCGAGGAACAACAGCAAGAGGCTGAGTCCACTGATCCCCGGAATGGTCATAAAACTGCCCAGGAGCCCAAGCACGCCCAGGACGATGGCGATCCACCATGTCACGTTCTTTGGTGCAGATAGATGTAGCTTCATTGTGATTCTCCTTGTATGCAACCAGGTGAGGCGATTTGTGGTGGGGTTAGCTCGGGCTGAACACTTTTACGAGCTCGAGCACTTCCGACAGGTCGCCCTTTACCTTTGCCTTGCCCTGCATGAAAGCGACCTTCGGGTCCAGTTTTCCGTCTGCGACTGCCAGGACGTCTTCGGTATCGGCGGTCACGGTCAGCTCGGGGGCGGCATGCGTGCCTTTTGCCACGTTGACCTTGCCGTCCTTGACTGCAACGTTCCACTGCCCGGCTTGTGAGCCTGTTACATTCAGTTGTACGATGGTGTCGGCGCGTTTTCCTGCCTCGCCGGGTAAAGTCTTCGGTATCATTGCAATTAAGCTTTCAATCGTGTGTGCCATTTCATACTCCTTTTGTATCGTAGTTCCCATTCGATCTGGTTTCGGCTTGCTTCTAGGCAAGCTTGATGTAAGTCTTGCCGTCATGCACCATGGCCGCCCAGCCCTTGTCCAGCTTTGCCCAGGTGTTCTTTCCATCAGACCAGGTTGACAATATCGAAACCTCGTTGCCATCTACCAGGCCTGCAACCACCTCTGACGTGGTGTTGTGGTCTGCACGAATGCGCAGGCTTTTGATGGTTACAACGCCCTTCGTGGGCGCGGTAGAGGCAGTTGCCTTCTCGACAGTGGCTCTTAAGGCAGCACCCCTATCCGCCCTAGTCTTTTGGGCCGCGACTCTGGTGACCGTGGCTCTGTCGGACGCAGCTTTGAGAGCAACAGCTTTCTCGGCAGCTGCCTTGTCGGCAACGACTTTGGCGGCTTTCTCGTCGCGGCCGGTCAATGCATCGACAGCCCTGTCAAACAAATTTTTCTTTTGTTCCGTCATCATCTTCTCCTTGGTGATCCTGCCATCATTGATTGATGCAAGCACCTTAATTCATCATATAACAAACCCTCCCCATCCACATCCACCGGTGGGGGAGGGTTTCTCTCCCCCTGTTGGGGGAGATGCGCTGTGCTGAATCAAAAACCTGCCTTATCGAACGGGGCGGGTTTCTCATGGGAATGTCGAGGGAGGAAAAGCGTGCTATTTCTCCGGCTCGAGTGAGGCGGAGGTCAGCAAACGATACATCTCGTGCTCCGCCTGGGCAGGATTTGCTATAATTACCGCATGGACAAGACACAATTCCGGGTTCCGAAAGCCCAACTTGCTGAATTCTGCAGGCGCTGGAATATTTCCGAGCTGGCACTGTTTGGTTCCGCCCTGCGCGAGGACTTCCACCCGGATAGCGATGTGGATGTGATGGTCGCATTTGCGCCGCAAGCCCATGTGACTCTGTTCGATATGGCGCAGATGAAGGCTGAACTTGAAGTCATCTTCAAACGCGAGGTGGACCTGATCAGCAAACGCGGGCTGGAAAACAGCCGTAACTACCTCAGGCGAAAACAAATCCTTGACTCGGCACAGGTGATCGATGTCGCGTGACGATACCTACTTAGTGGATATCCTGGAATCGGCGAAAATCGCACTTGACTATGTCGCAGATAAATCCTGGGATGAATTTTATGAAGACATGCAGTGTCAGGATGCTGTTCTCCGTCGTATTGAAATTATTGGTGAAGCCGCGCGGCACATTTCTCCACAAACCCAGAAGAAATACCCTCATATCCCCTGGCGCGAGATGACGGTCCTGAGGAATTTGGTTATACATCAGTATGATGCAGTGGATATTAATCAGGTGTGGGATACAGCGCAAAACAGACTTCGACCTTTGGTGGAAGAATTAAGCAAGATCGTTCCTCCTGAATGACTTTCAAAGGGATACTTTTCGGCCTGGATATCAGATTATTTCTATGCTAAATCAAAAACCCGCCTCCATTGGATAAGGCGGGTTTCTCATTCTAGTGTCGAGGGAGGAAAAGCGCGCTATTTCTCCGGCTCGAGGGAGGCGGAGGTCAGCAAACGATACATCTCGTACTCCGCCTGGGCAGGAGTCATGTCGAGGACAAACCCCCACTCCCCGAGCAGCGTGTTCCGAGCCTGTCGCAGGACCATCTGGTCGTTATCGTTCATCGGCTTCCCGAGCTGCTTGTGATAGGCAGAAAGGTCGCGGATCACCTGGCAAAGCGATTCGGGACTCCCATCCTGCAGCAGCTGCAACAGATGCGTTTTGCGTTCCACCCGGTCTGCCGGCAGCTTCTCGCTCGGGCTGGACAGGATCGCCAGCAGCCGCTGGAACCGGGATTTTGGCGTGGGAGGGCGCAGCCTGCTCCCTACCTTGCTATCTGCCGGCACCCAGACTGTCATATCCTGCATCTGGACGACATAGTAAATGGTCTTTGCGCCGGCTAACACCCGCTCCTCGAGATTGACGATCTGCCCGATCCCATGAGACCAGTGCATCACCATATCACCTTTATAGAAATTCATCGGTACCTTAACCCTTTCGTTGGATCATTCGCCTCTCGTTCGTAGTGATCGAGCCTTTAGTCCAGGGCTCGATGATCGTGTTTGCCACGCATGGTAGTAAACCCCGCATTTCCCCCGATGGATAAGCACAATGCTTATGAAACGTCTAATTTAGTGTAACACACGATTCGGTCAAACAACTACGCGTCAACATAAGCATCACTCCTTCCTGCTGTCCATCGTTAATCATCGATGGAGAGAGATGACATATGCCGCCTGCTAAAGACACCCCAAAAGAACCGTACAGCCTCCGGCGATTGAAGTGGATCGCGGTCGCTGCCGTGCTGACCTTATGCGCCTGCCTCGGGTTTATTATGTTTGCGAACCGGGATAACCCCTCTGCCGTTCCCACGCTCCGTGTGGAGGACATTGCGACGGCTGCTACCAGCCTTGTGGGACCACCAACGCCCGAGTCCGGACAATTCGTCCACCTTACCCTGAACCCGTACGTGCAAAACAATCTGTTGATCATCGAAGGGATGACAGATCTTCCGGCGCGTACGCTCCTGCTGTACGAAGTGAGCGAGGTCTCTGCGACGCCGAAGGTTGCCAGCGGCACCATGCCCGTGCTGGAGCGAAGATACTCCAGACAAGTGGATATCACCGGCTGGAATGCTGACACGCTCGTCGTCTGGGTTGGGTTTCAGACACTCCTCAACGGCAATGAGCAGCAGCCGGATGCCGTGATCGAGCAGTTTGGAGAAAGAGGCGAGTTTTTATACGGGGATAATGTTACGGAACTAAATGGACTTAAACGCGTGGAAGTCAGTCAGACCGTGCAGCGTTTGCCGTGAGGTTGTTTATTCTTTAACCCCCAATAACAGGAGTAACCCATCCTCTTTCGGAAAGATCACCCTGTTCTTCTTTTTTGAGTAATCCAAGCCTGTGTCTCTTGCGAGGGACTCAGCTAACTCGTACACGTCATCCTCGTATTTATCGAGCGGGGTGGAGATCATGATTGATTCTGAGTCCACGTGAATTCCAAGCCTTGATTGAAGCTTGGCAAAGCCTGCCGAACCATCGAAGATCGGGAAGCCCTGGTAGAACCCGAGCAGCCGGGAAGGCTCCCGCATTCGTTGCAATAATTCTTCTGGTAGCGGGATCGTCTGGTGATTTGACGTAAGGAATTCTACAGCCTGGCGAATGACAGGCGCCCGGTTGGCATAATCCAGCTCATCGGTCGAAAAGCGGTTGTAGAATGCCGCCAGCCTGGAGGGCTTCCAGTAAAAAGTAATGTCATTTTGCGATTCGATGACCTGCCTCTCATCGAAGTAGGAGGCATAAGGAATGCCCAGTATTCGCAGTGCGGGAATCAATGTGCTGGTGTTGGTGGACATTTGCAGCTCGATCTCATCCGTCCGCAGACCCTCGGTCTGGTCGTAAATTAAGAAGCCATCCCTGCCTGCTACATATTCTGCGCCTCGAATCCGCAAGCCATGCAGTTCCGAATCAAAGATCAATCGTTTTAACCCAAGTTCGATTTCAAATCGCATACGGCATTCTGGGAAGACTGTAAACCATAAACCCTGGAGGAATTTACGCTCCCTTTGGTTCGTATGGGCAGACTGTTTAACCCGGAGGGTTTCATTAGATCCGTAATATCAAGAAACTTCCCAACCTGCAAAACTTAATAAAGTCCACCAATTGCTGTTTTTCCTCTCCTGCAAAGTACTCAAAGGGAGTGATCTTATTCAGGTCCGCTGCATAAACGTACAGATTGAAATCGGGAATGTCGTCCAGAGATTTCTCCAGCGCCCGCCCGAGTGCCCGCGCATCTGCAGAGACAACGATCTGCCCATCGTTTGTCAGGTAGCTGCCATCCCAATACTCGGCATGGAATCCATGGATTTCGGTCATGGAAGGAACGCGTGTGCCCATCGGCTGCCAGCCGTAAAACGATCCCAGGCTCAGGACCCTGACCCAGGAGTCCCTGCTGAACTTCTGACGTGAGATCGCGGATTGACTCGATAAATGATAAATCATGGCTCTCTATCCAGGAAAAAGTATTTCCCAATTATAAACCGGTAATCCTGTCGGCGCTGTCTTTCCAGATCAAGCGTAAAAGTAGTACAAACGTCTATAAAATGCATATAGGGCAAGTGCTATACTTTTCCTTTATAAATTTAAAGGCGCTCTCAATGAAGGGACTATGGAGACTACGGGCGCTCTCACTTACAGGTATTAATTTCGCTCCATGGAAACCGATGTAGATCTTTTGAACGCTGCACGAAAGATGAATAAGGAGGCGCTGGTCAAGATCTTTGATCTCTATTCATCTGCGTTGTATCAATATGCGTTGCGCCTGTGCGAGGATCCTATGTTGGCGGACCATATCGTGGGGGATGTGTTTGTGAAACTGATAGACCAGTTATCCGAGGGGAATGGTCCCCGGTCAAATCTGCGTTCCTATTTATATGAAACAACCTATCACCGGATGATCGACGAAACGCGCTATGCAAAGCGCCGGGCGCCGCTCGAAGTGGTTCTGCACCAGCAAGATACACATACTCCAATCCTGCACCTGGAAGACCAGCTGTTGTTCCAGGATATCCTGCACAGCCTGCAACATGAGTTGACCACGGATCAACGGCATGTGATCGTCCTGCGTTTTCTGGAGGAATTCAACCTGCGGGAGACAGCGGCGATCATGGGCAAAACCGTAGACCATGTGAAGGTCCTTCAAAATCGCGCCCTGGCGAAACTGCGCCGCTCCATGGAACACAAGGAGCTCAGGAGATCTTTGCCTTCACAAACGATTCGAAATATACCGAATGTATTAGGGGTTTAAGCTGGCGACGATTGAAATATCGGATTGAAAAACACCCGCCTTAACCGGCGGGTGTTTTTTTTACAGACAATTCCTCTTCAAGCTTCATCCGTCAGGATGAACGATTACCTTCCTGACAGCCGGGTCGCGGCTTTCGATGAGCGCCAGAGCATGAGGCATTTCACGTAGAGGAAGGTGGTGGGAGATCAATGAGTCGACTTTCACCTGACCAGACTGCAACAGGTCTACCGCCTGAAAGGAATTCCGCACCGACGTGAAGGACGAGAGAACCGTCAATCCTTTCTGAAAGATTTTGAAGCCTTCGACCTCCAGATTCCTGCCCGAGGGCGGCACGCCAAACAGCAGAACGGTTCCGCCTTTGCGAACGAAATCGATCGTCCTGTTCATGACAGGGATAGCGCCTGTGGCATCGATCACGACGTCGTACGTATCAAGCTGGAGCTCGTCAAAGTTGCTCGCCACGCGATCTGCGCCGAGCTGGTGTGCCAAATCCGCGCGCCCGGAGTTGACCTCCAACACAGTGATACGCGCTGCCCCCTGGATGCGCGCCATCTGGATCATCAAGCTCCCAATCGGACCTGCACCAAAGATGGCAACGTGGTCGCCAACGGCGATATGCGCCCGCTCGACGCCATGTATCACACACGAGAGCGGTTCCATGAACGCACCGACCTCAAAAGGAAGCTCACCAATATGGAAGGCAGCCTTCTCGGGAATGAGGACATATTCCTCCATACCGCCTGGTAGAGTCACGCCGATCGCCTCCCAGTTCAAGCAAAAGTTCTGCCGATTGTTCAGGCAGTTGAGACAGTTATCGCAGGCAATATTGGGCTCGACTGCCACACGGTCCCCCACCTGGAAGCGTGTGACTCCGCTGCCAATCGATGCCACTCCACCCGAGAACTCATGTCCCGGAATGACCGGGTATTTTCCCAAATATTCCCCACGGAAGATATGCAGATCCGTCCCGCAGATCCCGCTCGCCCTCACCTGGATCATCAACTGCCCTGGTCCCGGCTCCGGAACGTCACGCTCCAGAATGGAGATCTCGTTCGGTCGTTCGATCACAATACTTTTCATCACGACTCCTACATTCTGTCAGTCATACGCAATATACTGCTCTGCGTATTAATACGATTGAGGATAAGATGAGCTACGGCCCGACTCTGCGCAGGACACCTTGCAAGCGAAGATTGCGATGTATGTCTTACTCTTAAGATTAAGAAACCTGCCTTATCCGAATGGGCAGGTTTTGACTCTGTCATGGACTATTCATGGACCACTAGATTTGCGTGCCGCCTTGAAAAGCCGAAGATGGGTGAGATTCAAGTTGAAAGGGAACAAAAAAAGACCACCTTACTTAATCGGTGGTCTAATGGTGCCGAGGGCGAGATTCGGACTCGCGACCAAGGGCTTATGAGTCCCCTGCTCTACCACTGAGCTACCTCGGCGTGGCGGCATGGGCCAGAGCGCCGCAATATTACTATGGGAGGATGGGTTTGTCAAATGGATTGCATACCCTTGCGAAGGTGGAAACATCATAGGAAGGCAAGCTCAGCGGCATTTCAATCGTATGAGAACCTTCGCAAGGTATAATCGGCAAAGGAGGCTGCTTTTGTATGAAGATTCTTGTCCTCGACCGAGACCTGAATGAACGCGTGATCATCCAGCAGGTAGTACAGCAGAGCGGGCACGAAATTGTGTCCGCCGAGAACAGTGAAGCCGCGATGCAGCTCCTGCAGGAAGGCGATATCCGCTTTGTCATCGCGGACCGCGTCACGACCGACATGGATGAAAAAAATTTCGTCAAGAGCGTACGCGACGCAAAACCGCCCTATCCTATCTTCATCCTGGTTCTCACAGCGAAGGCCCATGAGCCGGAGAGTGGCAACCTGCCCGACAGGGCAGATGATTCCCTGAGTAAGCCCATCGTTCCTGCGGAATTACGGTCGCGAGTCCGTCTGGGAGAACGCATTTTGGGGCTGGGCGATCATCTGGCGAGTGCGAAAGATACGTTGGAGCGGATCGCCATGTTTGACACGCTTACCAGCACGTTAAACCAACAGGCTTTTCTCCGATTCTCGAGTGCGGAGCTCGAACGTGCCCGCCGCGGGCAAACTCCGCTCAGCCTGATTGCACTGGATATCGATGGATTCCAAGCGATCAATGATAAGTATGGCGAGAATGTTGGCAACGATGTATTAAGCCTGATTGCACAGGCAATCCGCGAGAAAAGCCGCCCGTATGACGGTGTGGGACGTTACAACGGGGATACGTTCCTGATCATCCTGCCAGGCGTGATCGGTCAGGATGCTGAGAAAATTGCAGAACGGATCATTAAAGGAATCCTCAATACAAATATTACCTTGCTGGATGGCAGGGAGATTAAAGTGGGGCTCAGCGCCGGGGTAGTTTCTACCCTGCGCATTAGTGTTTCGACAGAAATCGAGATGCTGATTCAACATGCCATGGAAGCGGTCGCGCATGCCAAGCGCGAGGGAGGAAATCAGTCGCATATGGTGTTTATTTAAAAGTATCGAGTAGGTCAAGTGTCTTCTCGACTCTATTAAGACCAACACGCTCCAGGAGGGATTCTGTAACGAGATTTTTCCTGTCAGTTGTAGTTTCGACACCCCATGAAAGGCTTGTGGGGCTACTCAACCACGGATTCTCCTAGAAAATCAACTGCAACACGAACAGTGCAATCATCCCGGCGATGATGGTGATCAGTGTATTCCTGCTGATCCATGCAATCAGGATGGCAATCAGGCTTGCGAGCAAGCGGGTATTTTCAAGCGACAGGTTCAACGTTCCCTCTTGAAAAAACAGTTCGGGAAAGATAATGGCAGAGAGAACAGCGGGTGGCACATAGCGCAGCGCCCGCCCGAGCGTTTCAGGAATTTTGAATCTGCCAAACAGATAGATCAACGAGAATCGAATCAAAAACGTGATCAACCCGCCAAGCAGCATCACCAGCCAGATACTCATGAAATCTCCTTTGGGGGCAAAGTCTCCTCTTGAGATTTTCTTCTTTCCAGAACTGTCCCAACAACAATACCTGCCAGCGCGGCAAGGATCAAACCGAGCTTATAAGGCAAAGAAAAGGCGACCAATGCGACCAGTCCTGCTGATAATGCAGCGGCGATCCCCGGACGATCCTTCAGAACAGGGACAAGCATTGCAATAAAGGTGAGGGGAATGGCAAAGTCTAACGGCCACGATTCCGGGATGGCAGCACCGAGGAAGATGCCCACTGCTGTGCTGATCTGCCACTCTATCCAGAGTGTGCTGCCTGCGCCGAGCCAGAACCAGTGGGCATGAGGCGTAACGCCATTCTTTTCGTAATGGAGGATAGTCGGGGCATAGGCTTCGTCGGTGAGGAGATAACTCAGGATCGCTTTCCAGCGTGTGGGCAAAGAAGCAACGTAAGGTGCCAGAGAGGCAGAATACAGAATATGTCGCAGGTTGACCACGGCGATGGTCAGCACGATCACCAACCCCGGCGTCGCTTCCTGCACAAGCTGCGCTGCAATAAACTGCGCTGAGCCTGCGAACACAATGGAGGACATCATTTGCGCCGCCGCAGGAGAAAGCCCGGCATTGAGTGCCAGCGCGCCATAAATCCAGCCAAAGGGAATACCACCGATTAACAGCGGGATCTCCGCCCGGGCGCCCGCCCAAAACTGTTTGCTCTGTTCGCTCATACAGGTTCCTCTTTGTTGCGCGTCGGGCGGGATGGTATCCCGCTTGCTCCGGATTGACG
>DASSBC010000038.1:0-59503 GCA_035699125.1 Anaerolineales bacterium | reverse complement strand
CCTTAAGTCCATCCTTGCAGAGTTCTTCCCTCTGCACCGCACGCTCGCTTCTAACGATCATGACAAAACGCTGAAAATCATCGGTTCGTATATGCCTGATACGGCGAACTACACGATCGAAACCTACGCGCCGCTGACCCCCGTCTGGACGTGGAAAGTGCCGGAGCGATATGTTGTCCATGAGGCATATCTGGAAACGGAAGATGGTAAACGGATTGTAGATTTCAAGGACAATCCACTTCACATTGTTTCATACTCTTTATCTGTTGATATCACACTTTCTTTTGAAGAGCTGCAGCCGCATTTGTATTTCAACGAGAAGCGTCCGCATACCATTCCGTGGATATTCAAATACTACGAACGTAACTGGGGATTCTGCCTGCCGAAGAATACGTTCGATAAACTTTCCCGTGATAAAAAGTATCACGCGCTCATTAATTCTGAATTCATCACCGACCCTTCACAGGGATTCAAAGTCGCGACGGCAGTCGTCCATCCCGAAGGCGGACCGAATCCCGAAGCGGGTGAATTCCTGGTGCAGGCGCACACCTGTCACCCGATGCAAGCCAACGACGACGGCGCGGGTGTGGTCAGCGCGATCGAGCTGGCGCGGCGCCTCGCCGAGAGTCCGCTCCCGGCTGGGTCGATGAGCGTCCGCTTCTGGTTTGGACCGGAGACCATTGGCACGATCGCCTGGCTCGCCCATAACGAGTCGCTCATCCCGTATCTGCGCGGCGGGATATTTCTGGAAATGACCGGCAACAAAAATAAGATCGCCTGGCATCACACCCGCCAGCACACCCACCTCCTCGACCGAATTACCAATTACCAATTACAAAGTACCGACCACGACGAACGCGACTTCGCCTCCGCCCCTGCCAACGACGAACGCGTGATCAACGGTCCAGGTGTCAACGTGCCGTGCATCTCTCTCAACCGCTTCCCTTACGATGAGTACCACACCACCGACGACAACCTCGACATCATTCACGAAGATATGCTCAGCGGCGCTGCGCAAATCGCTGAAGAGATTATCCGCATCTATGCCAGCAACTACATCCCAAAGCGTACGTTTCGCGGTCCTGTGTTCCTCAGCGGGCATGGACTCTGGGTGGATTGGCGTGAGAACTGGGCGCTAAACCGCGCCATCGAAAAGATCATGATGCGCTTCGAGGGCGAGCATACGGTCTTCGACATTGCTGAGCAGGTTGGGCTCGATTACTGGACTGTGTGGGAGTACGTTGAGAAGTTCAGAGCGAAAGGGTTTGTTACGGCTATGCCGATTCCTTCTGATGCACAAAGGGCGTAAGTTGGATTGCCAATCCGACCTACTAAGATTATGACACCTAGAGTGATTGCGATTGTTCAAGGGCGCATGTCCTCCTCGCGATTGCCCGGGAAGACTCTTGCCGATCTCGCGGGTCAGCCTATGTTGCAGCGCGTCTTCCTGCGAACCTCACGAGCGACGACTGTCACCGAAACCATCTTCGCCACGACGACCGATGCCTCGGACGATCCCGTAGCGGAATATTGTGACTTCAGCGGAATCCCGTTCAGGCGCGGTAGTCTCTACGACGTGCTTGACCGTTACTACCAGACAGCCAGACAAGCCAGTGCAGATGTCGTTGTGCGTGTCACTGCAGATTGCCCTGTCATCGACCCTGCGTTGATCGATGATGTCGTGAAAACGTTATTAGAGACCAGAGATTTGAGCTTCGATTTCGTTGCGAATCGACTTCCGCCACCCTATCCTCGCACGTATCCTATTGGGTTGGATGTGGAAGCCTGTACGTTTTCTGTGTTAGAAAAAGCCTGGAAGGAGGCAAACGAGCCACAACACAGGGAACATGCAATGCCCTATCTCTATGAAGGTGTTGAGCTTTCCCCAATCAACCGCCAACTTTCAGAGGGAGTATCGTCCCGCGGGTTTCATATCGCTTTGCTAAACAGCCCTACAGATTTCGGCGATTACCGCTGGACTGTGGATACGCCGGAAGACCTCGAATTCATGCGCCAGGTTTACAATCGCTTCGACGGCCGCGATGATTTCACGTGGAAGGAAGTTTTGGAGTTGGTTCATAAAGAACCACAGCTGATGCAAATCAACGCCAGCGTCAAACATAAAAGCCTCAAAGACATAGACACCCGCGCAACGGGCGGTTAATTACCAATCACCATTTACTGGTTCCCAATGCCACTCCTCACTCTATTTTCCGCCCCCAAGCCTTTTACCAGCCCTCACATCGCGATGATCCAGCGCAACGCGATCCGATCATGGACTCTACTGCCTGAAGTCGAAGTGATTCTGCTGGGAGAAGAAACAGGTCTTACCGAAGCGGCTCATGAACTTGGAGTGCAACATATCTCGCAGGTCAAGCGTAATGCAAATGGCACCCCCCTGATTTCGTCCATGTTTGAGCTGGCACGTAAAAACAGCAACAGCGAGCTGCTCTGCATCATCAATGCAGACATGATCCTTATGCCGGATTTCGTTGAGGCAGCGCGCAGGTCCCACGTGCTGCGCGACAAATTCGTTTTGCTAAGCCAGCGCTGGGATTTGGACGTCACGCAACCGATGGAATTCACCGAAGGCTGGCAGGATCGTCTATCCTCTATCGTCCAGCGTCACGGCTCCCTCCATCGCCCTGCTGGCAGTGACTTCTTCCTCTTTCCTCTTTCAACTTTCCAGGACATTCCCAATTTCACCATCGGCCGCGCCGGTTGGGACAACTGGATGATTTACAAAGCCCGCAAGGAAAAATGGACTGTGATCGACTGCACACCGTCGGTCATGATCGTGCATCAAAATCATGATTACAGTCACCTCCCTGGCGGAAAGCCGCATTATGAGCATCCCGACACGAATGAAAACATCCGACTCGCCGGGGGCGAAGCGAACGTCCGCTATACGATTTTGGATGCGACACATCAACTTGTGGATGGTAAACTTGTCCGCCCGAAGTTGACGTATTTGCGTTTTATGCGCGGTGTGGAATTATTCCTGCGAAAGGTATTCTTTTTCCTGCCGGATGACATGATTGAAAATGTAGCAAGACCGAAGCGCTGGAAAAAGCGAATAACAAAGATATTCGGAAAACGATAACCGAATCTCGACTCGAATATCGAATTCCGGATCACGAGTATCGAACATGCGTAAAGGCCAAAACCCCGCTAAATTTGTCAAAGACGTTGCCCACCCCGAGCGGATCACGGTGGCGCTGCTGAATTACATTCCTTTCCTGAGCGGATTCTATGCGGAAACCCTGGATGTCTTGAAAGTCTGCATGGAATCGATGCGCAAGGACGCGGGCTTGCCATTCGATCTGATGGTCTTCGACAATGGCTCCTGCCCGGAGGTGCGTGACTTCCTCGTGAACGAAAAAGAAGGGGGACGCATCCAATATTTGATCCTCGCCGAGAAAAACATGGGCAAAGGCGGCGCCTGGAACGTGATGCTGGCGGGCGCGCCGGGGGAGATCGTCGCATATACCGACAGTGACGTGTTTTTCTCTCCAAAATGGCTTTCGCGCTCTGTCGAAATTCTTGAAACTTTCCCCAACGCTGGCATGGTGACGGCGCGGCCTTTTCGTACACCGCCGGAGTTTTTGGAATCAACACTCAAGTGGGCGCGGGAAAATGCCACACTCGAAGAAGGGCAATTCATTCCCTGGGAGACGTTTCTGGAATTCAACCTCTCGTTGGGACAAACTGAAGAAGAGAATAGGAAAGTCTATGCAGAGACTAGAGACTGGAGACTTGTGTATAAAGGCGTAACCGCGATAACAGGCGCCTCGCACTGGCAGTTCACTGCATTCAAGTCCACGCTTCAGCAATTCCTGCCCTTTGACATGGATAAGCCGATGGGACAGGTCCGTCAGCTGGACAAGCGGATGAATGACGCTGGCTTGTTGAGACTGATGGTTCCGGATCCACTGGCGATGAATATGTCCAATACGCTGGGATATTTGCGAGGGGAGTTGAAAGATAGTGAAACAGTAAGAAGTAAAAAGAGAACAGGATTGGCACGCCGCGTGTTGGAATCAGGACCGATTAAGAAAATGATGTTGGCAGTATATAACAAGATATTCACTTGGTATTATTCGTGACCAAGAAAATTTTCATTTCTGCCGATCATGGCATGGCAATCATCTATTTCCTCCAGAGCGACGTCGTCTCGACCCTGCTCGAGGCGGGTGTTGAAATTGTTGTCCTCACCGATGATGAAACAAAGGAACGCATCGCGCAGCGCTTTGTGCGCCCGGGACTCACATTTGAGAGTTTGTGCCTGAAAGAAGCGAACAAGTACGCCAATACATATCGTCCGCGCCTGCAATGGCTGCTCGCCTACCTGCGGCGCGTCGGTGGCTCTTGGCGCATCAACACCGAAGCCATGGACAGCCACATCTGGGAAGTATGGGTTGAAAATTCGTGGAAGTTCCGCCTGGGGATCTGGATTCCCGCGGCTCTGGCGATCCTCGTTCTACGAATCTTTGCCTTCGCCCGCAATTTCCTCGTCCGTTATCAGATGCGCTTCATCCCCGACCTCTATACCGATCTATTTGACAAATACAAGCCGGACCTAGTCATCGCTTCGACGGCAGGCTGGCGGCTCGACCGTTATCTGCTCCGGGAAGCGAATCGGCGTCATATCCTGACGATGGCGGCAGTCGTCGGCTGGGACAACCCCTCGAGTTATGCCATCCGCGGCGCGCCGATGGATTACGCCACCTGCTGGTCACAGCTGCAAAAGGATGAATTAGTCTACGGCTCCGACTGGGCTCCTGACCATGTGAATATTGGCGGAATACCGTCTTATGATGGGTATTTCCGGAAGCAATGGCAATTATCGAAAGAAGACTATTTCAAACTCCACAGACTCGACCCAAACCGCAAGCTGATTTCCTATGCCTGTTCGTTCGTCCATTTCGCGCCGAATTATCCGAATGTAGAAGCGTTGGCAAAACTCGTGTCATCCGACTCGCTGATAGAATCATCACAGTTATTAATTCGTCTTCACCCGAGTCACTTTCAAGATAAACCCAGGATCTTCGCTGAAGAGCGTGAACGGATCTTCGCGCTCGAGAAACAATATCCAAACGTACATGTTGTACAGCCTGTTGCATTAGGCGGCTCGCTCGGCTACTACGGCGGCGAAGATATGGACGAGAAATCCTCCATGATGGCGCACTCGGATGTGCTGGTGACGGTCTATTCCACGATGGTGGTTGAGACGGCTGTCCACGACACACCGATTGTCGCGGCGATCATCGACGTGCCGGGTGGGTGGAACAAGCCAAACAAGTTTTCCCTCTCGCTGAAGAAGATCGGCAACTGGCCCACGCATAAACGTTTCCGCGATGCCAGGGCGGGACAAGTAGCAAGTAATGAGAAAGAACTCTGCGAGGTGATCAACCTCTATCTCAAGGATCCCTCCCTCGACGCGGCGGAGCGAAGGAAGTTCATCGAAGATGAGATCACGTTCACCGATGGAGCATCCGGTAAGCGAACAGCAGGGTTTATCCTCAGAATTCTTAATTCACCACAGCGTCGCTGAATACGCGGAGAATCAAACTTACTCCGTGCGCTCCGCGATTAAGATTTCTTTATGGTAAAAATGAAGAAGCCCATGTTTCTATTTTATTTCTCTATCACCCTGGCGATCGCCTCCAGCGCTCTGTATCATTTTGTTGCCAAGAGCACGCCATCGAACGTCAATTTCACGGTCTCCTTGCTGGTGACGTATGCCGTTGCCTTTGTTGTCACGTTCATAGGTTTCTTTTTCTTCCCCGCCACAAACGGCATCTTCGCTGAGATCAAGCAACTCAACTGGGCAACCGTCGGGCTTGCCATTGCCATCGTCGGCATCGAATTTGGCTTCCTGCTCACGTATCGCTCCGGTTGGAACCTGGGGATTGCCGCGGTGCTGGTCAATGTGGTCGCGTCGTTGATATTGGTGCCTGTAGCCATTCTCGTGTTCAAAGATAAGATTTCGTGGATCAATATTCTGGGTATTTTCGTCTGCCTCGCCGGGTTAGTGATGTTGAACTGGAAACGATAATTTTGGATATGCTCTCCCGTTTTAAATCCGCCGCCCGCATTTTACTCAGGGGCGACCCCAAAACGAAAAAGCGCGGCCCCATTCCTGCTATCACAGCGGAAGAAGTGGTGGAAATTCAGCAATTCTTCCCGCGCGAAAAGTTCTTTGTTTTTGGGCATGCCCGCTCAGGCACGACTCTTCTCATGCGTCTCCTCCGCCTGCATCCGGAGGTGCACTGCAATTACCAGGCTCATTTCTTCACACGTCCTCCCCTGCTCAAGTCACTGGTGGATACTCCGGAAGCGGAGGAGTGGTTGCGGCGCAAGTCCAATCGGTGGAACCACGGACGCGACCTCTCGCCGCTCGTCCTGCGCGCCGCCGCTGATTTCATCCTGGAGCGCGATGCCGCAAAGGAAGGCAAGCGCATTGTGGGGGATAAGAGTCCATCGTCCACTATTCATGGGCAGGCAGTCCGCGATCTGCATTCCCTCTATCCCGATGCAAAGTTGATCTATATCGTTCGAGATGGGCGAGATGTGTTGCTCTCTGAGCGCTTCCGCAATCTGGTGGAAGAATCCAGGTTTCTGAACGCGGAAGATGAACGGATCGCGGAAGCATTGCGCAAAGACCCGAGTCAATTTACAAATGGCACCCGTTCCCTCTTCACCGAAAACGTAATCCGCCGTGTGGCAAGTGGCTGGGCGAAGAACCTGCGGGAAATCGAAGACGAAGGACGCAGGTTGTTTGGCGAAAACTATTGCAGTCTGCGATATGAAGATGTCTTGGAACGACCTTTTGAGGAAATTCAAAGGCTTTGGAATTTTCTTGGGGTGCAGGTTGCTCAATCCCTGGAAGATGACATTATTAACGAAATGATATCCAATCCAGATGAAGAGTGGCAGGCAAAACGCAATGAAGATCTTGCATCCTTCCTCCCCAAGGGACGGACTGGCAACTGGCAGAGGCGTTTTACACCACGAGATAAGTCTCTTTTCAAAGAGATAGCAGGTGATATGCTCGTGAAATGGAAATATGAGAAAGATTTGAATTGGTAAACGATGAAATTTCTCATTGCAGGACTTGGCTCTATAGGACGAAGACATTTTCGTAATTTAATTGCACTGGGCGAAACAGACCTTGTCCTGCTGCGCACACGGAAAGCGACACTGCCGGACGATGAACTGACAGGTTACCCGGTCGAAACAGATTTGAATGAGGGACTCAGGAAGCACAAACCTGATGCAGTCATTGTTGCAAACCCCACCTCCATGCATCTGGACGTTGCAATCCCAGCAGCGGAAGCGGGCTGCCATCTTCTTCTTGAAAAACCTGTATCTCATTCTCTGGAACGTCTGGATGTTTTGAAGAAAGCTGCTGAGAAAAGTGGGAGCCGAATCCTGGTGGGATTTCAATTCCGCTACCATCCAACTTTGAACAAAGCACGTGAGCTGATTCAATCAAACAGATTGGGCAGGATCTTAACGGTCCATGCGCACTGGGGTGAGTATTTACCACAATGGCATCCCTGGGAAGACTATCGGCACAGCTACGCGGCGCGCGCAGATCTGGGGGGCGGCGTGATCGTCACGCTGACGCATCCACTGGATTATTTGCGCTTTCTGCTTGGTGAAGTGGAAGCGCTGTGGTCGTTCAACGGACACATCTCCCCGCTTGCGATCGACGTGGAGGATGTTGCCGAGATTGGCTTGAGATTTGCGAGTGGGGTAGTGGGGGGAGTCCACCTCAATTACGTTCAGCGCCCGCCTGTCCAGCGCCTGGAAATTGTTGGCACCAAGGGAACACTGCGCTGGGACAATACGGAGGGAATCCTTACGCTTTTCGAAATGCCTGCCGCCTTCGGTTCTTACGCGGATGAGCCTCCGGCGCCCATTGAAGAAACATTTTCTCCACCCGAAGGCTTTGAGCGGAATCAGCTCTTCCTGGCGCAAACGCATCACTTTATCGAGGTCGTTCGCGGGGAGTCCGAACCGCTGTGCAGCCTCGCGGATGGCGTGATGGCTTTACATCTTGCGCTCGCCGCATATGAATCCCAAAAAACGGGTCGTAGGATTGCAATACTGTAAATTAAGAGTTGCAGAGAATTTGATTGATCATTTTGTAGTTATAGCCAAATTCTGACGGATAGCCTGGGTTGGTTTCGAGGATATTACACAAGGGGAAGCGCACTTCCGCCTGTCCTTTGATCTCTGTCCTGTAAAGCGATTTGGCATCTTCATAGCGCCCCATATTCACAAGTCCCTCAAAAAAGGGAATGACCTCAGAGGTATCATCCGTTTCGAGCCTCAACTCTCGCGTCTCATCATACAGTCTGCCAATCTCTTCCCAGTTCCCGGCTTGACGGGCAAGCGAAGCCTTTTGGTAGTAATAACACCAGCCATGCAGGGGCTCTGTCCCAAATATCGAAGCCGGCGGGATGGGAGCTTCGCCAGATGGGATGATGCGATCCACACGAGAAAAGGCTCCCACCTGCTGAACGAGAAGCGATTCGCTTCCTGCATAAACGGGAAGAGTCCCATCGATGACGTGGAAACAGGATGCAGACGATGGATAGGTAATCAGAAGAAGGTTGCTGAAATCCCGATGAAGCCGGATGTCGCGAACGTAATTATTTCGAACCTCTTTTTTTAAGATGTCATAGGCAGTGGTGGAATTTAGAACTTCTGCCTGGATCGGAGGCGCTTTTGCAGGGCCGGGATTGTAGATCAAGTTAATCGGTCCCCATACTTCATAATCCTGCTGCGGGTTGAAGCCTGCGGAAAGAGAAGCCATCACCAGAGTATCATCTTGGATATCCGGCGCGCGCCAGGTCAGCTGCCATGCCATCTGGCGTTGAATCTCCCAATAGCGTTCCCAGTAATCGGCGTTTAAGACCTGAGACGAGACCGAAATAAGAACCAAAGCAACGATTGCCCACCTGCGAAACGACGCCTGAAGCATGAGCACAAGACCGGTAATCACCAAGATCACGCCAGCAATCGGATGAAGTCCATAACTTTTGTAAGGATCGTACAGATCCATCTGCCTGCCGGAAGCGATAACAGGTAAGATGGCAAACAACGTGACGAGTGCACCGATCCATAGAAAATCCCTCATTTGCTGCGGGGCTTCCCGGATAGGATCATCCACGCTCGACTGTTTTCTAAACAGGGATGTGTACAGCCAGACCAGGGACGCCACAATAGCTGCCACAATCAAAGCAAAAATCAGATTGGAGTATGGCGCCTCTGAAAACAGATGATAAGGTTGCACAAACCAGGCAAAAACGGATGTATCCAGGAAATCCTTGAGTGTTTCGAGGATCAAGCGGATGGACATGAAGCGAAAGTTACTGAGGTAACTTCCAGCCAAGCCGGAGACGTCGGTTGCGTTCCTTTCCCCTTCGAAAACAAACACGCGCCAATATAGAAAGCCAAGTGTGATCAACCAGTAGGGCCAAATTCTCTTCAGGATTTCTTTCACCAACGAGCGGACCTCTCTTCTTCCGTCTTGAAATAAAACGTAGCCGAGAAGAAGGAAGCGCGTCCCTTCGAAACCGATCATGTATTCGTAAATCCATAAGTAGTTTGCGGTCAGAAGCAGAGATAAAACGCTGCACACAATTTTCCACCCCTGATGATTTGTTTTTAGCGCTTGAAACATTAGGGCGATCGATAATAGAGCGCTGGCGAATCCGAAAAGGTGATTTTGTTTTGTGTTGGCATTGGGCTGGGACAGAAACCCCGGATATACGAGGAAAAGCACCGTCATGACAGTTGTTAGATATTTCTGATCGGGCCAAACCAGACGTACAATCCAGAAAAACGCCAGCCCGCCAATAAAACGCCAGAGCAACGCATATAAGTGCCAGTTGAGAGTCGCATCACCCAAAAGACGATAGACGACAGAATAGATGACTCCCATGAAGGGTCGATCGGTGGAAAACAGCGGGATGAGGCTCTCTGGTCCGCGCGCCTGACCCGACCAGAGCACAAACCAGTCGTCATGATAGTATCCGAGGTTGGGAATGCTGACCCCGTATGTAATGAGAGTTGTTAAGAAAATGAGGAAAATGGAAACAAAAGTCTCGTGTTTGAGGACCCTTTGAATTACTTGCGTCATCCGTGGCTCCATGGCTTCGCCAAAATTGTAACATGGTGCCACTGAAAGGCATGTGCTCCCCGCGCCGCCTGCGGATGACAGCTAGAGCCAGGTGGCTCACGAGATAAATTTCACAATGATATAATTACTTCCCGGCTTCATCATGCAAATGCAATTAACGGATAAACGCTCCTGGAAATCTTGGGGGAGCCTTCTCTTGCCGATTCTGCTGGCTTTGCTCTTCTTTGCCTTTACATTTGCCTATTATCCGTTTCGAGAAAAGCTTCAGTTCGATTCAGACGAGGGCCTGAACCTGATGCGCTCCATGCTGGTCGCACTGGGGCATCCTCTGTATCGGGAGATCTCCAGCGACCAGCCGCCTCTGTTTAATCAGCTCCTGGCAATTGTGTTTCGCGTGACGGGGTTTGAAGTCAATCCGGCACGTGTGCTGGTTTTGTTGTTTTCTACGCTGCTCGTCTGGGCGGGTGCTCAATTTTTACAACTCACATCAGGGAAGCTGGCTGCCATCTTCTTTTTGCCGTTGGTGATTATGGTGCCGGAGTTTTTACGGCTGAGTACCTCCGTGATGATCGGTGTCCCGTCCATGGCTTTTGCAGCGGTCGCCATGCTTTTTGTGGCCATCTGGCATCAGACCAAACACAGTCTGTGGCTGATCCTCTCGGGGTTTGCGCTGGCGCTGTCGGTGCTGGTAAAACTTTTCACCGGTTTCGTAGCGCCGATCTTTGTATTGGGGATTACATTGTCCATGTATAGGCAGACAAGGGATCGAGGTTTCTCCTGGAAGATTCTCCGCCCCGCGGCGATTTGGAGCCTGAGTTTCGTGGGTCTGGCGATCCTGATCGGGTTTGCCCTGGTGGGGCCTGGGAACATAGCCGCGATCACCGCTCCGCATATTGCGGCTCCTGTCACCGAGGACCTGAGTGGTTACTCCTTGAATACCTACCTGCAAGCGGCCGTTCCGCTGTTGCTTCTTGGGCTCCTGGGCACGATCTTCTCCCTCTACAGGCGGAAATGGCTTCTTTTCTACCCGCTAAGCTGGGCTATTCTGGCGTATGTATTGTTCAACTTTTATTCGCCGGTGTTTTATCATCATCAGTTATTGATTACGATCCCAATGACCATAATGGCGGCTACAGGAGTTGGCGAAGGGATTCTTTTGCTAGGTCGCCTGAGGGTATTCTCCGATCTAATTCGAGTGCAAACCTTGCTGGGAGCTGGCGCGGTGCTCGGTTTCATTCTGGTGTCTGTCCATTACTGGCCGGTCCTCGATCGTGAATTAATGAATCATCCGCGCCTCACGGACTTTTCGCTCAGGGCGACCTCGGGCAAGTTACGAGTTATCCGCACGATGGACGAATACGTCGATCAGACCCATTGGATTCTGACCGATATGCCCATGTATGCCTTTCGTGTGGGGCGGCCTGTGCCTCCTAGCGTGGCAACTTTCTCGAGCAAACGGCTGGCAACCGGGAGTCTCACTGAAGGGGATATCCTTTCTGCCATGCGCGACTATCAGCCCGAGCAAGTGCTGATGGCACGCTTTCATATTCCTGCCCTCGAAGTCTATCTGCAGGAGCATTACACGCTTATTTTGGATGTTGAATTTTTCCGTTTGTTCCTGCGCAACGACATACAGCCATTACAGAATAGTGTAACCAAATCAAAATTCACCCACTGAATTTTAGGATATAATTACCCTTCGTGCTTAAATGCAATAATCTTTTTATCGTAAGGAGAAATAATCATGAAAGCAAATCTTATCGCACCGTACGGGGGGAAACTGGTGAATCTGGTCGTGGATGCGGAGGAACGCGAAGAACTACTCAACCGTGCACCTGAGTTATCCTCGATCAAAATCACCATGCGCAATCTTTGCGACCTGGAATTACTTGCCACAGGAGGTTTTTCACCCCTGACCACGTTTATGGGCAAAGCGGATTATGACCGTGTGTTACGCGAGATGCGCCTGGCAGATGGAACTCTCTGGCCTCTCCCCATCACACTGACGGCGAACCCGAAGGAACTGCCTACGGTTGGCGAGGATGTTGTGCTGCGCAACGCCAACAATGACGTGGTCGCCATCATGACGCTGGACGAGGTCTATCACTGGGACCCGGAAACCGAAGCCGCGCTGGCATACGGTTCCACAGATCCCCGCCACCCTATGGTCTCGGAGATGGAGCGTTGGGGCAAGGTCTGCATCTCAGGTCCGATCAAAGTGGTTAACCTGCCGAAGTACTACGACTTTGTCGAGCTGCGCCGTACTCCAGCTCAGGTTCGTGAAATGCTCGAAGAGATGGGGAATGACAACGTAGTTGCCTTCCAGACGCGCAACCCCCTGCACCGCATCCACGAAGAGCTCACCAAACGTGCTGCCGCGCAGGTGAAGGGTTCCCTGCTCATTCATCCCACAGTTGGGATGACGAAGCCCGGGGATGTAGACCACTACACGCGCGTCCGCATTTATAAAGCACTTGTCGAAAATTATTATGATAAGAACAGCACGATGCTCAGTTTGCTCCCGCTGGCGATGCGCATGGCGGGACCCAAAGAAGTCCTGCTGCACGCCATTATCCGGCGCAACCATGGCGCTAATCATTTTGTTGTGGGGCGCGATCACGCGGGTCCCGGAAAAGATTCCACAGGCAAGCCGTTCTATGGTCCGTATGATGCGCAGGAAAACATGAAAAAGTATAGAGATGAGCTGTGCGTCGATATGATCCCCTTTGAAGAACTCTTCTATCTGCCGGATGAAGACCGCTATGTGGAACGCAAGGATATCCCGGAAGGCGCGCGGACTCTTAACATCTCTGGCACGCAGGTGCGTGAGGAGTACCTTGCCAAAGGCAAGCTGTTACCCGAATGGTTCACCCGCCCCGAAACGGCGGAGATCCTGCGGGAAATGTACCCGCCGCGCCACGAACAGGGTTTTTGTATCTGGTTTACCGGCTTGAGCGGTTCCGGCAAGAGCGCAACGACTCAGGTGCTTACCTCCCTCCTGCTCGAGCGCGGGCGTGAGATCGCGATCCTCGATGGGGATGTGGTTCGCACGCACCTCTCCAAGGGGCTGAGTTTCAGTAAGGAAGACCGCGATACGAACATCCTGCGCATTGGCTTTGTGGCCAGTGAGATCGTCCGTGCAGGTGGGGCGGTGATCTGCGCCGCGATCAGCCCGTACCGTGCCACACGCAATGAGGCACGTAAGATGATTGGCGACAATTTCATTACGGTGTACATGGATACGCCTGTTGAAGTTTGCGAAGAGCGTGATGTAAAGGGTTTGTACGCCCAGGCACGCCAGGCCATGGAAGATGGCAAGCCGATGGGCTTCACAGGCGTGGATGATCCCTATGAGCCGCCGATTGACCCGGAGATTACTCTCAAAGGCTATGGCGCAACCCCTGAGGAAAATGCCCGCATCATTCTAAAATACTTGGAAGACCAGGGCTATTTGAACAATCATTAAGTGTTATACCCCTGGCTTTCCCTCCTGATGAAGGACGGAAAGCCAGGTTGATTTTATGTTCCGCATTCCACCGCGTCTTGCTTCGTTCCTTGCCCTCTGTCTGATCGCCGTGACCGGGATCATTCTCATACTGCGCGCGACGCCAGACGGGTTGGGTCTCTCCGACGATTCGATTGCTTACATTGCGGGCGCGCGCAGTATGGCGGCAGGGGATGGTTATCGCGAAGCCTGGCTGGCATCGAACCAGCCTGTCACACATTTCCCCCCGGCATTTTCCTCTCTTCTTTCATTCTTTGGACGCTTTGGCATGGACCCCTTACGTGCCGCGCGCTGGGTCAATGCTTTGCTGTTCGGGCTGAACGCGGCGCTGCTGGGCATCCTCGGCTGGCGTATGACTCCCTCGCTCATGGCGGGAGTTGTCCTGGCGGCGCTGTTTGTGCTCAGCAGCGAGATGTTCCGCGTGCATGCCGTAGCGATGAGCGAGCCGCTCTTTATTTTTCTTTCCCTGCTGGCGTTCTGGATGTTCGATCTCTATTTCGAACGTCATCATCACTGGCTATGGATGATCGCCTGCGGGACGTTTGTAGGAATGGCATATCTGACGCGGTATGCAGGGCTGGCGCTCATCGCGACCTTCGCTGTTGCTCTTCTGATCTTGCACACGACCTGGAGAAAGAGACTGTCCAGCATCGGCATCCTGCTTGCCAGCGCACTGCCCTGGATTCTTGGGTGGTCGATCCGTAACCGGCTTGTCGCGGGCAATGCCACGAATCGAGCGTTTGCCTGGCATCCCCTGACCCCCGAAAATATCGAGCCCGGCTTGCGCGTCTTCTCCGACTTTCTGATTCCGTTTGAGCCCGTGCGACGTGTTCTCTTCCGGCAACCCGGGTTCATGGAAGCGCTGATCATCCTGGTGCTGGGGGGAGTATTGGTGTGGGCTGTTGTAACAGCATGGAGATATTTAGCGAGCCCGCAGCAGGAGCGTACGGGCATAGAAGCAAGGGAAGTGCTTTCCTTCACCACAGCCTTATTTATCTTTGCCTATCTGGCTTCCATCGTCGCCTCGATGCTGATGTTCGATGCTGCGACGAAGTTCAAGCTACGCATCCTTGCACCGGTGCTTGTCTCGCTGTTAATTCTGCTGGTCGTGTTTGGCATCTGGCTGCGTAACCGGCGCCCCGGTGTTGCACTCACGCTCATGTTGGTGGTCCTTGCAGTTTCTATCTACAGGCAATCCATGACCTTCGATACCTGGGCGAAGAGCGAGCTAGGATACGCATCCTTCCAATGGTACGATTCGAAGGCAATGGACTTCCTGAATGCCTTGCCGGAGGACGTGATGATTTACACCAATGAGCCGGGCGCCGTCTATCTCTACACCGGGCGCGGCTGTTACGTCCTGCCCGATCGGTTCGACTCTTCCACCGCGATTGTGCGCACCAATTTTGAAAAAGGCGTGGCTCGGATGCAGGAAGACATCCACCAGAGTAAGGCTGTGCTTGCGTTGTTCGATGGCGGTGAGAATGTTTCCGAGGACGTGCCTGCATTGACGGAAGGTCTATACCTGGCGCACAAATCTACCGGTGATGAAATTTACACAGCGGCACCGTAAGCTGGGATGCGCGAAGCGGCTACAAGGAACCTATGAAGATTCAGGACAAATTTGACTTAACAGGATGCGTCGCGGTTGTGACTGGCGCAGTCGGGTTGCTGGGTGCGGAGTTTTGCAGGACGCTTGCCGAAGCGGGCGCAGCGGTCGCAGTCGTGGACTTAAACGAGTCAGCTTCGCAAGCCGTCGCGGAGTCGCTTACAAACAGCGGGTACAAAGCCCAGGCACTCGCCGCGGACATCACGCAGCCTGATTCCGTTAAGTCAGTAGTAGATCAAGTCGTATCGAAGCTTGGTCGGATCGATATCCTTGTCAACAGCGCCGCTCTTGACCCGAAATTCGACCCGGAAGCTGTGAGCAAAGGAATCACCCCCGGCGCGTTTGAGGATTATCCGCTCGATCTATGGAACTCGGCATTGAATGTCAATCTCACAGGCATGTTCCTGATGACGCAAGCCTGTGTAAAACCGATGCTCGAACAAGGAAAAAAAGGAAGCATCATCAACATCTGCTCGACCTATGGATTGAACGGTCCCGACCAGCGCATTTATGTCAAAGAAGGCGAGCGTGTGGCATTCAAGCCGGTCTATTACACAGTGACCAAGGCAGGCGTGCTGGGGTTCACGAAATATCTTGCCGCGTATTATGCAGAGACAGAAATCCGTGTCAATGCTCTCACCCCCGGTGGTGTGTTCAATAACCACGAAGCGTATTTTGTGAAGAATTATTCTGCCAAGACTATTCTCGGGCGCATGGCGCGCAAGGATGAAATGAACGGCGCGTTATTGTTCCTGGCATCGGATGCCTCCTCGTATATGACAGGGAATAACCTTGTTGTGGATGGGGGATGGACAGCGTGGTGAAGGAGTAGACACCTACACAGGTAAACAGGTACACATATACTGACTTGTTTACTTATATACCAACACTATGACTGAAATCCTCGCCCTCATCCCTGCTCGCGGCGGTTCGAAGGGAATTCCGCGCAAGAATATCCGCAACTTTGCAGGCTTTCCGCTCATTGCCTGGAGCATCGCCGCGGCGCAACAAGCCTCATCTGTGACACGAGTGATCCTTTCCACGGATGACGAGGAGATCGCGGCAGTCGCGCGCGCATGTGGCGCTGAGACGCCATTCCTTCGTCCGGCAGAATTCGCGCAGGATCAAACAACCGACCTGCCCGTTTTCGAACATGCTCTACAGTGGCTGGAGGAGCAGGAAGGCTATTCGCCTGAGATCGTCATCCAATTGCGCCCGACCTCACCCCTCCGCCCAAAGGATTGTGTAGATGGCGCGGTAAAGATTCTCATGGAACATGAAGATGCAGATTGTGTGCGCGGTGTTGTGCCGGCAGGGCAGAATCCACACAAAATGTGGCGTTTCGCAGGGGAAGGGCAGCCGATGAAACCACTGCTCGAGGTGGAAGACATCCTCGAACCGTATAACGCGCCGCGACAGATCCTGCCGCCAGTCTACTGGCAGACGGGGCACATCGATGCCATTCGTACTACGACAATCAAACAAAAGAATTCCTTGACAGGAGATGTCATCTATCCACTGGTGATCGATCCACGTTACACAGTGGATATCGATATGCTGTCAGATTGGGCGAAGTATGAGGCAGTGGCAAACAGCGGATTGGTGATCGTCACGCCTGCCGGAGCAAAACGGCCCATGCCTGAAAAAGTTAATTTGATCATTTCAGACTTTGACGGTGTGATTACCGATAACCGCGTTTGGGTGGATGAAGATGGCACCGAGTTTGTTGCCGCGTACCGGAGTGACAGTATCCGCCTCCAAGAATTGCGCAGTCATGGAATTGAAGTAGTGATTCTTTCGTCTGAGCCAAACCGCGTCGTGGAAGCTCGCGCCAAAAAGATGGGGGTGGAGGCGATCCATGGAGTGGGAGTCTACGAAAAGGGGCGTGTGATGCAGGAAGTCCTCGAGCAGAAAAACATTCCTGCGGCGAACGTCGTCTATGTGGGCAACGACTTAAACGACCTCCCATGCTTTGAAATGGCAGGTTGGTCTGTCGCCGTGGCAGACGCGTATCCGGAAGTGATCCGGGCTGCGGATCATGTGTTGCGCCGCGCGGGTGGACATGGCGCTTTGCGCGAGTTGATTGATCTGCTCCTCACACGTGCGTAAGGCTATGGTCGCGGAACGAAAGAAAATGCGTGCACAAGTGAAAGCAGGGTGGACTGGTTTCTTCGAGCGAGCCTGGTTCGCTCCCGTACTTCTTTCGATTCAACCGGTGCTGCACTTGTTTTCGATCAATATCGCGGAACTGAGCTTTTCTGAAATCCTTCGTCCTCTTTTAATCGCCCTGCTCCTCGGACTGATGGTGCTTGGCATGACATTTCTCTTCTTCCGTGATTGGCGTAGAGCGAGTCTGGTTGCTTCTTTATTTCTGGTCCTGTTCTTTCTATTCGGAGATATCGCAGCTTGGATATCCGGCGTCTTTTTACTCGGGCCCGCCCGGTCAAATCTCGAGACGCTGGCATTCGTCACGGTCGTTATGGCCATCTGGATCTGGCTGGTACAAAAACAAATTCGGGATGTGGCTTCTGTAAACCGATATTTCAATTTGCTTGCCGTGTTATTCTTGCTGAATACCGGGGTTGGCATGGGCAATTATCTGTTCGAAAACGGACTTTCTTGCGCAGCGCAACAATCCGTTCAGGCGGTTGCCGTCGAGCCAGTGGACAACCAGCCAGATATCTACTACATCATCCTGGATGGCTATGGCAGGCAGGATATTCTGCAGGAACTCTACGAGTTCGATAATTCCAGCTTTTTGAGCGAGTTATCTACCCGAGGGTTTTATGTTGCGCAGGCGTCTTCCAGCAACTATATCCAAACGATGCTATCGCTCAGTTCCTCGCTTAATATGGAGTACCTGCAAACCTTAAAGACGAACGGCACAAAGGTCGAAAAGCGACGTGACTTGGTCAACTTGGTGGAGAGCAATAAAGTTCGAAACCTCCTGGCACAACACGGGTATCAAGTGATTTCGTTTCATAATGAATATAAAGCGACCATTTCCAGCGCAGAGATTTATTATGATGATGCGCAAAGCGGCTTTGCCTATCCTGTGACCGCCTTTGAAAGCATTCTGATCGATCACAGCATGGCACGGGTTTTAGCGCATGTACCTGCTCTAAACAAAGCCTTGATCGAAATGCCGTATGATACACATCGCCAGCATATTATATTCACCTTTAATAAATTGCAGGAAGTGCCGGCGCTGGAAGGGAATTACTTTGTATACGCCCATATCATCGCGCCTCATCCTCCCTTTGTCTTTGATGAAGAGGGTCAGGTGGTTAATCACGATAAACCCTTTACCCTGAACGATGCGAATTACTACATCCGAGACCATTCGCAAAAGAATTACATTGCAGGCTATCGCAGGCAGATGCAATATATTAATCGGCTCGTTCTCGAAACGGTCGACGCCATCCTGACACGTTCCACGGTCCCTCCAATCATTATCCTTCAGGGGGATCATGGTCCCGGTGCATATCTACACTGGGGTTCGCTGGAACAAACAATCCCTGCGGAACGATTTGGCATTTTGAATGCCTATTACTTCCCGAGTCAGAATTACACGCATCTCTATCCCTCCATCTCGCCGGTCAACTCCTTTCGAGTGCTGTTCGATCAATTCTTTGGAGCGGATTATCCACTGCTCCCGGACCGGCACTATTACTCCTCGTGGAGTTATCCATTCGACTTTACCGAAGTCATTGATGTATCGCTGCCATAGCCAGTGGAACATGAAACAATCACAGGGAGTCTTCCCGTGTTCGGGAAGTATTTATAATTACATTACGTTACAGAATCTAAACTTGGAGAAAACATGTCTCGTGAAATCAAGATTGGAAATCGCATGGTTGGGGAGGGACACCCTACCTACATCATCGCAGAGATCGGCATCAATCACAACGGGGATCTTGCCATTGCCAAGCAAATGATCGACGCGGCTGTCCACGCGGGCGTGGATGCGGTCAAATTTCAAAAGCGCACCCCTGAGATTGCCACGCCTCCCGAGCAGCGAAATCAGATGCGTGAAACGCCCTGGGGGTACGTCAGCTATTTGGACTATCGCTATAAAGTGGAATTTGGTGAAGAGCAATATCGCGAGCTCGACAGGTATTGTAAAGAAAAAGGTATCGCCTGGATGGTTTCGGTATGGGATCAAGCCTCCGTAGACTTTATGGAGCAATTCGATACGCCCGCTTATAAGATTCCTTCTGCTTCCCTCACAGACTTCGGCTTGATCCGCAAGGCGCGCGCCACGGGCAAGCCGCTGATCTTGTCTTCTGGCATGTCTACCATGGAGCAAATCCATCATGGTGTGGAGACCGCCGGTGAAAAGGACTTGCTCTTAATGCACTGCACCAGCACCTATCCGTGCGAGCCGGAAGAATTGAATCTCAGAATGATCGAGACGCTGCGCGGCGAGTTTCCAGACACCCCCATTGGGTATTCAGGGCACGAAGTAGGTCTCGTCCCGACCGCGGTTGCCGTGGCGCTGGGCGCTTGCATGGTAGAACGGCATCTCACTCTTAACCGGGCTATGTGGGGCAGTGACCAGGCAGCGTCTGTGGAGCCGTGGGGGTTTGAGACGCTGGTGAAGTACATTCGCGTGACTGAACGGAGCATTGGGGACGGTGTGAAGAAAGTCTATGCGAGCGAGCAGCCATCCTTGAAGAGACTTCGGCGCGTCAATGGAGAAGATTGAGCCGTCCGAATTGTTTTACAGGTCTGACGAGCTGGACCTGCGGGACATATTTGACTAGTCAGACTTTATGAATCCACGAAGGTTTCTGCGCTCTGCCAGTAAAACCGTCCAGGCGATGTTGCGTTGGAGGAGGTTGTCCTTTCGCGACGCGCCGCTGATTTTTGGGAACTCGAAGCCCAAGAGTGGATCACATTTGTTGCTGCAAATCCTGAACGGCTTTACCAGGATCATGCCCTACAAATATGTGCAGGCAGAGCCGGTTCGCACGATTGAGAAGAGTGGGAGAAGAAAGTCGGGCGACAAAATATTGCACGAACTGAAACACATCCCGCCCGGGGTGATCGGCTGGGGTTATGTGGAGGCTTCGCCTGAAAATGTCGTGCTTCTATGCCAGCCGCACCGCGTGAATTACTTTATGTATCGCGACCCGCGCGACATGCTGGTTTCACAGGTTTATTTCGCGACAGACATGCACGAAGAGCATGGGATGCACAAATTTTATAAATCCCTGCCTGATTTCGGGGAACGCCTGAAGGCTGCCATTACCGGCGTTGACCAGGACGGACTGTACATGGTCAGCGTCAAACAAAGATATGCGGCTGTCTTCGAATGGCTGGAACAGTCGCATGTGATGTGCATTCGCTTCGAGGATTTGATCCACAACCAAAAACCCACGCTGGATGCGATGCTCGACGAAGTCGAGAGCACCGGCTATCAGATTCCTACCCCGCGTGAGACGGCATTGTCCATTTTAGGGAAGGCAATTCAGCCCAAGAAGAGTCGCACTTTCCGTTCCGGGAAGACCGGTAGCTGGCGTGAACATTTCACAGAGAACCATAAGGATCTGTTCAAGGAGGTCGCCGGAGATTTGCTTGTGAGACTCGGGTATGAAAAGAATAATGATTGGTGAAGCTGGCTCCTCGTACCTCCTAAAGAATTACCCGTTCTAGCCCAAAGACCTCAATCTAGTTCTATTCAATCCCATCCTGTAGAGGGTGGGATTCTTGCTTCGGGTGGTGTAGCATCTTTTGATGGACGTAACTCCAGGTCGTGCTATACAGATCCTGCCCAAGCCGTCGCGTCTGCGTCTGGTTTTGAGTGCAGCGCGGTATCTGGCGGGCAAAGCACTTACGATCCTGCTCACGATCTTCGTCGCGGTATTTATTACGATGCTGATCGTGAACTATCCGCCGGGCGCGGGGGATGAGCCAAACATCTCCCCCTTCGAGGTGCAACTGGAGCAAAATATCGGCTGGATTGTGCAGGGTACCCTCTATGACAAGGGAATGTTCTTCACAAGCGGCCCGGAATATGAAGAACAGTTTGAGATCCTCGCAAATCAATTGCGCGAAGAAGTGGGGTTGAACCTTCCCTACTGGCCGCGTAACCTGCTCTGGACGTTCAAAGCCCTCACCTTCGACTGGGGCGATTTAGATAACTCTGTGCTGGCACAAGTGGGGATCACAGCACCAAAAACTCCCATGGTCTCGGACAATATTGTTTTAGTTTATTTTCCCAACACTTTATTACTGGTTGGCACTGCCTACCTGCTGGTCTTTCTGCTGGGTATGCCACTGGCGCTCTACCTTGCACGAAATTACGGCAGCCGCCTGGATCGAGTTGTGACGGTTCTTTCTCCCATCTCGTCAGTGCCGAGCTGGGTGTTTGCCATCCTGTTGATCGCACTGTTTGCCGTTCAGCTACGCCTGCTGCCGGTAGGCGGGAAGTTCGATTTGCTCCCAGCTCGGACTCCCGTGGAATACGTGTGGACCGTTTTCCGGCACATGATTCTGCCGGTCTGCGCGCTGGTCTTAAGTCTTCTCTTCCAATTGGTCTATACCTGGCGCACGTTCTTTATCATTTATTCGGAGGAAGATTACGTCGAGCTGGCTCGCGCCAAAGGGTTGGACCATAAAGCCCTCGAACGACAGTACATCCTGAAACCTGCCCTGCCTTATATCATTACCAGCTTCACCACCAGTCTGATCGGCTTCTGGCAGTTGACCGTGGCGCTCGAAAGTGTTTTTCAATGGCCTGGAATTGGTCTACTGTATATCGAAGCACTGCCCAATTACTGGGGCGAGGAAGTCGCAATTGGCAACTTGATGATCGTGATTCAGATCGTGGTCCTGTTTGCTTATCTGCTTGGCATTCTCGTCTTCATCCTGGACGTGGTGTATGTACTCATCGACCCGCGCATTCACCTCATGCCTGACAACAATTCTTCCAGGAAAAACGCGCGACTACGCTCCACTCCTGCCCGTCCAGTGCTTCTTTTCTCAAAAGACTGGCTGAGAAGGAAAAGCTCTGCTCGCGCGCAACTCGAAAAAGGTCTGCGTGAGAGACGTGTATTTTCCCTGCCAGATGGGTTACGCGGTGCTCGTGAATCCATGAGCGAAATACGAGCGCGCAGCGCGCTGTTCTTCCAGGAGCTGAGTAGATATCCCTCCGCGATCTTTGGACTCGCCATCATCCTCATCCTGTTGGCGGGATCGCTGTATGCTTTGCTCGCTCTGCCTTATGAAGAATTCGGCAGAAGCTATAACGAGGATCGCGTTCGAGGGTTCAACCTTCGGCCGCGCGTCGCGGCGCCAACCTGGTTCAATTATTTCAGCGGAACGCCGCGTCTCTCCACCCTGATTCTCGACGAGAACAGCGCGGGCGTGGACGTCTCCACAAGCGCGCTCGATAACGGCTGGATGCAAAAAATGATTACGTTCACATTCCAGTATCCGTATGAGCAACCGCCCAGTGATATGTTCCTGTACCTCGACCCCACGTTTCAGGAGAAGTTTCCATTTGCATCCCTGGTTTGGAAAACGCCAGACGGGAATACGCTGGACTTAAAATCCATCGCGGTGGGGCACCAGGTGAACTACGATTTCAAAGAGGGGGTACCGATCTCCAAATTGCTGACCAGCAATCCCGCCTGGAAGAAATGGTTTGTGACGGACGGGCAATATCCCACACCTCCCTATCAATTGTTATTCGCGCAATCGGACTCTGCGGATTCAACGTCGCAGACCGGGGAATACCAACTGGAGATCAGCACGATCTTCTTCGAGGAAGGCTCGGATCTGAACCCGAAGCTTGTACTGCTGGGGCAGGTATATGGTCTGGCTGGTACCGATTTCTGGCGACGCGACCTGATCGTGCCGCTGTTCTGGGGTATGCCGTTTGCCTTGTTCATTGGCTTGTTGGGGACGTTCATCACAACACTGGTCGCTATGGTGCTGCCAGCGATTGGAGTCTGGTACGGCGGCTGGCTCGACAACTTCATCCAACGACTGACCGAAGTCAATATGGTGTTGCCAGGGCTGGCAATCGCGGTGCTCACCAACCTGCTGTTTGGCGTCAACGTCTGGGTCGTATTGGGGATTGTCGTGGTGCTCAACGCTTTTGGTTCGCCGATCAAATCCTTTCGCTCAGCGCTGCTCCAGGCAAAGGAAGCGCCCTATATCGAAATGGCGCGCTCCTATGGCGCGAGCGATTTTCGGATCATTACCCGTTATCTTGTGCCGCGCATCCTGCCGGTCTTCATCCCGCAGTTGGTTACGCAGGTTCCCAGTTTTATCTTCCTGGAAGCGACACTGGGATTTTTCAACATCAATTCCCATTATCCCTCCTGGGGGCGCATCATTTATGACGGGCTGGCGAACGGTGCAATCTATGGGTCACCCTTCTGGGTGCTCGAGCCGATCTTCCTGCTGCTGCTCACGGGGCTCGCGTTTGCGATGCTGGGTTCGGCGCTCGAGCGCATCCTCAACCCGCGCATCATTTCGGATGTGCCCGCCGCGCCGGTCAAAAACACTACACCGCGAAGGCTTAAACTGCCCGTAATTTCCCGGCGCGTCTTTGCAGGGGCGATCATAGCGTTGCTCCTGATTGTGTTATTTGTCCCCACAATCGAAGGGAAGACCTTAGCCCGCTACTTCCTGAATATTATGGATGAGACCCGGCGGCTGACAACCACGATCAAGAAACCCACCGCGCATCCAACCTGGACGTCTCTACCTCCCACATTCACTCCGACCGAATTGCCTGCCACCGCCACTGATCCTTCCGCCATCCTCACACCGACCTCTACCGCCCTCCCAGCATTTACCGCTACCTCGACATGGACGCCGCTTCCAACGACTTCGCAACCCACAACCTATACCTTACAGAGAGGCGAATATCCTTACTGCATCGCCCGTCGCTTCAACGTGGATCCGGGTGAGCTGCTTTTGCTCAATGGAATGTCTGATCAGGGAACCTTCTATGAAGGTATGGTTCTACAGCTTCCACAGACAGGCAAGCCATTTCCCGGAGAGCGGATGCAGATGAGGCATCCAGTGATCTACACGGTTTCCAGAGCAAACGAAACAATCTATACGATTGCCTGTGAATTTGGAGATGTGGATCCCGAAGTGATCGCCCAAGCGAATGGACTTTCCCTGGGTTCTGTACTGTCCATCGGGCAGACTTTGAACGTACCCTGAGTTCCACTTTTCTCTAGACATTTGCTGATAAGATTGGGGGCGAAAATCCATGCTCAAAGAAATTTTTACACAGCGAGTCAAACGCGGGCTTGTCCGCCGGCTTAATAACCTCAAGATTACGCGCGTGGCAAAATGGGTGGCGCGTCAATCTCCTGCTCCTTCCGGCGCACCGATCGTTTTTTTTAAAGCCTCTACAGGGATCGATGACCTCTCCTGGAACAGTGGATTTCATCTGCTTGCCTCTTGGGCACTGCGGCTGCAGGGAATTCCTGTCGCCTATTTTGCATGTCATTCCGGGATGAGTCACTGTGTTCTGGGGACAAACCGTGAGGACGTCCGCAAAGCGCCGCCCTGTAAATCGTGTATTTATCAGTCGAGAACGTTGTATGCAGATATACCGGGAAACAAGTACACAGGTAAACCCATCAATCGTAGCCTGTCACATGTGGAATGGTTCGACTTCCATCGTGATGAGCACTTAGCCAAAAGACTTGAAAACCTTTCCCTGAAGGATCTCACGAGGTTTGAATGGCAAAACATGCCTCTTGGATCACTGTGCCTGCCGGGCTTGCGCTGGATTTTGCGAATCCATCACTTGAACGATGACGAATCGACCCGCTATCTTCTACGCGAGTACATTTTGTCTGCCTGGAATGTGGCGCAGAAGTTTTCGAAATTCCTCGATGAAACCAAGCCACGTGCTGTGGTCGTCTTCAACGGACAGTTCTATCCGGAGGCGGTCGCGCGCACGATCGCTCTGCGACGCGGCATCCGTGTGATCACACACGAAGTGGGGCTTCAGCCTGCCTCTGCCTTCTTTACGGAGGGCGAAGCGACAGCATATCCCATTCACATCCCGGATGCTTTTGAGTTGAATGAGGAACAAAATGCAAAACTGGATGCCTATCTCGCCAGGCGTTTCCAGGGCGATTTCACGATGGCGGGCATCAAATTCTGGGCAGACATGAAAGGTCTCGATGAGTCGTTCCTGCAAAAGGCAGCACGCTTCAAACAGATCGTGCCGATCTTTACCAATGTCATCTTCGACACCAGCCAGCCGCACGCCAATGTGGTCTTTGAAGACATGTTCGACTGGCTCGACATGACACTGGATGTCATCCGCGAGCACCCTGAAACGCTGTTCGTCGTACGTGCTCATCCGGATGAGCTGCGCGTACGGAAAGCCAGCCGCGAGACGGTCGAGGGTTGGGTGGCAAGCCGCGCGGTGGACAAAGAGCCGAACGTAGTTTTTGTAAGTCCGCGTGAGACGTTAAGCTCCTATGAGTTGATCCAGCGATCCAAGTTTGTGATGGTCTATAACTCCACGATCGGTTTAGAGGCGTCGATCCTGGGCGCGCCTGTTCTGTGCGCGGGGAAAGCACGTTTCACGCAATATCCGACCGTCTTCTTTCCACAGACAGTGGAAGCTGTAAGACGAAAATTGAAAGAGTTTCTGGAAGCAGAGAAGATTGAGGTCCCCTCGGAGTTCAAACGCAACGCGCGCCGGTTCCTGTATTATCAGTTGTTTCGAACTTCGTTGCCGTTTGGAGAGTTTCTGGAGCCCTCGGTTCGTACAACACAGACCAGGTTAAAGTCATTTGCTCTGAGCCAACTATCGCCAGAAAATTCAAAAGCAATGGAAGCCATTTTCGATGGCTTACTGAACAACGGAGATTTTTTATTAAAGGAATAAAAGAGCTTAACCAATTTCCCTGAGATTGGCAAGGAGATTATTCATACGATTCTGTTCTGTTTGGATATCTGTTGTCTTTTCCAGCTCTATTCCAAGGATGTTGTCTCGAATTTCGTTGTTCTGAATGATGTGGTTGTTGGGAAGGATAGATGATTCTTCCTGGCGGAGTGCTCGAATACCATGATCTTGATTCGCCGCAATACGGATAGCTTTTTTGTTTTGAATCAGCTTGTTCCTTTCGATCAACCAATCGGAGCTGGTTTCATTCATGTTTGGGACTGTTCTTAAGAATTCATACGACCGGGTCCATATCAGAATCCCATGCGTATTGTTTTGAATGTCATTATTTAATACCTTGAACTGCATTCCATTCTCCACTGCAATTCCTGCCTGACGATTGTGGTGAATCTGGTTGTTCGTAAGAGTGCAATCGCTTGAAAACCCCAGCCAGAACCCATAGTTGGAATAATTTGCTTTGTTTCCCCGGTAGATATTCCCTTTACTGAATACGCCTTCAAAGGCGTTGTTCGGGCTGTACGAGGCATCATTTTCTTCAAAGACATTGTTGTTACATCCAACGTCGATTCCATCGGGGGTGAGTCCCGCTAGGAAAAATCCATCCCCGCCCAGGCGCACATGATTCTTACGAAAAATGTTATTGCAGGACTTGTAAACGATGAGGAATCCAGTCGCATCCGCGCCGAGATGCGAGCCGGAGTCGGTCAGGTAATATCGGCAGCAATAGTCGGCGTAGTTGTTTGCAAAGGTGCTATCGGAGGTGTCGTAGAGGTGAAATCCAAACCCGCTGTTGTAATTTGCCAGGTTGTTTACGACCTCGAGGTTCTGACAATGATAGCTCAGGATTCCATTCATTTGATGCTGCAAATCATTGTCGTGAATTTTGGCAGCTGTGACCTGCTCCAGAAAGATCGCCCCGCCATAGGCTTCCGCGGCAGGCTTCCAGATATCCAGGAATATCGTGTTTGACTGAATCTCCGTGGTCAGGGTAATGGTGCAATGGCTGATTTCGATTCCGCTGGACCGCTTGATAGAAATACCATGATAATAATTGAGCACCCGCAGATTCTTGATGGTTACATGTTTCCGCCCAAAGACTTTAATTCCCTGACTATTTGTTTTATCCGTCCCCATAATTGTGGCACCATTACCGTCTAAGGTCACATTGTCTGCGTCGATCGTAATGCCTTCCGGTAACAGATAAATCCTGGGTTCCAATTGTGTATCTCGATCTATTCGAAGTCCATTCATGGATGCCAATACCTCCTGTTCGGCTTAGGGCGCGCCTGTCAGCCATAGCTTTTGCAACCCGGTCACACAGCCATATTGCAGGACAATATCCTGCTCGAGCAATTGCCCGTTCTCGTAGGACTGACCCAGATTAAATTCGGATTGTGGTGTGAGGAGAAAACGCAATCCTTGATTCGGCGTTCCACTCGAGCTACTAATTTGCAGGGTATATTGCTTTCCCGCAGAGTTCCAGTCCGGCTCAAAGCGCAGTGCATGCCAATCCTCAACATGAATCTGGTCGTTCGCGATGGATGTATCCATTAACGTCTGCGCGTTCGATGAGTCTTCGAGGAGAAAATGTGTCCTGCCTGGAACGTTGGTTGATGGAATCACTAGCACACGGACTTCCGACAGTCCATTACAGGTTACCCGGATTTCCTGCGTCAGAGATTTCCCGTCCGAAACAGGTTCGGATGCGCGCACCTCGCTGGGAAAATCCTTGAAGAGGGGGCGATAACACAACCCGGTCTGGTAGAAAGTCGATCCACAGGGGATATGGAATGAAAAATACAATCCCAACACGTTGAGGGATAAGGCTGTCGCAAGAAATGTTATGATCAGGTTCGGAGAAAGAACTCGCGTTTTCTTTTTCCATGAGAAGCTTGCCAGGGCGAGAAGAACCGGTAACACAAGCGGGAGGAAATAGCGTCCCTGCACGCCGAATACTTGATCTGATCCAACCGGTGTATATGAAATATAAAGGGATGCGATCGTCGCCACGTAGCCTAAAGCGAATACGAGAAGAAACACTAGGCGCGGTTTTTTATTGACCTGTCCCGCCGTCGAGTCCATCACGACAGCGGCAATCAGGCTCAGCAAAAAGGGCACTGTGACAATCTTTGGTGGGGTCCAGTAATAGTAGCCGTATCCATTGATCCATCCCTGGAAGTAAGCCCATCCGCTTGTGAGCAAATCTCTTAACACCGTCTGCAAAAATGCAAATGGACTCCCGATGATGTAAAGCAATTGAGCTTGCGGGTTGGCTTCATCCAATAAGAGAGAATCAAAGTTCCTCGAGGCGATCCAGTTCCAGCCTGCCACCTCTACCAGAAAAAAAACAACGGTTACCGCCAACAGGAAAATATAAAGCCTCCTCGAAGGAAAACGCGAAGGCGGGATTAGCAGAAAGGGGAGAAAAATAAGGGGAAGCAGATTCAGCTTTGCGAGGAACAATAAAAAAATGAGCAGGATTAAATTTCCTGCTTCTCTCCCGTTGATCTTCTCAGCCTGTGCCAGCCGCAGGCATCCCGCAATAAACAGGAAACCAATGCCGTTGGAAATCGCATCCGGCGTGACGGTCGCGGCTTGAAATAATGCCATTGGCGAGGCCGCCAGAACGAGAAGGATCCATTTCCCAAACGGGATCTCTCGAATGGCAAGCCACGTCAGAAGTAGGTAACTAAGTAGTCCTGCAAACCGGGTTGCGTAGAAGGCGGGTAATGCAGGCAAGCCTGCCACGCGACCGAAAAGGCGCATAGCGAGTCCTTGAGGGAGCAAAAGCACAGGAGAGTATACGGATTTGGTGTCGATTTCGCGGCGCACAAACCCGCGTTCGTACATAGCCGCCCGCGTGTAACTCTGCCAGAAGTCAGAGTCGATGATCCCCATACTGCCCTGCTGGCGATAGGCAAAATCCCGGAATACGGTTGGATACTTCAATTCCTGCGGGGGCATTTGCCCCGGCACAAAAGAGAGCGCCGATAGCTCCCAAACACGCACCAGATGATCCTCCTCATCGTAACCCGCGCCCGGAGGAATCAACAGGATCATCGATATGCCGAATAGCAAAATGATGAGCAGGAGGAAAACCTCCACCCTCGAAAGGTGCGTGTTTCTCATCCTGCTCTTGGAAAAGGCAATCAACGTTACTATCTTTTTCCTTTCTGGCGGATAGTATATTATAGAGAATTCTGCTGAAAGAATCCATGCATGAAAGATCGAATCGCAGTTTCCCGCTTAAAACAAGGTGACCTGAGTGGGCTGAAATCCCGGGGAACCGCTATCAGGTGCGTGCCGTGCGCGCTGCCTACCTGATCTTGTAGGACGGGCCGAAGATGTGTCCGCACTGTATTCGTGAAGGTTGCAGAACATGCCTATCAATTTGACGAGGAACGTCCATTCGCACCCGGGTTCTTGCGGATTGTTGCAAACGATGTCATCAAAGCTGCCCGCAAGTAGCACCGTACTATTTCGCTGGAAGGACAATCGGAGGAAGCGCGCGGGATGATCCTGAATGCTATTCAGAGTCTGCCGCCGGAGCAGCGCCGTGTCGTCGTGATGCGTTACTTTCTTGAAATGAGCGAAGCTGATAGATACGGCGGGGAATAAAAGAGTCTTTTTACACCGATTGGCTCAGACCGCAGTTGATCGCTCACATATATAAACTGATCGCAACGAGATATACAATCTATTCCACCTGAATGGAGAATGTGACCGTTTCGTCGGGATTCGTGTCGCTTGTGGGCGGATAGTAGCCCAGCACAATCGTCGTTTCGCCCGGGCTCACCGCGCGGAAGGTCCAGATGTCCATACCCCCGGAGCCGGGAATGACAGGTTGTTCAGCGATATACCCCTGCTCAACAAACTGAACGATGTTTTCATCTAATTCCGGGATAATATGCCAGCGGTAGCCTGTGGACGAATTGGAAGGCAGAACGATATCGAACGCCTCGCCGGAGGTTGCTGTGATGAGCTGTGTCGGGTCAGTCGGCTCAGGCAAGGGATTTGGCGTTTCGGCTGTGGGTGGGAGCGTTGGTGTCGGCGTGAACGAGAAAGTCGCGCAACTCGTCATCAGGATCGTGAGAGCGAATACGAGGGATATTCTTTTCATCATTGATCTCCATAAGTAAGTATACATGAATCAAAAAGGATGGACGTTTGTCCATCCTTTTTGATTTGGTGACTCGTCCGCAGTGTCTATGTCTGGCTGTCGCTCTTAAGGGAGCAGGCACTGCCTTGCTGCTTCAAAGATACTCTGCGCTGCAATCCCTGTTGCAGCTTCCACATCGATCCACCCAGCCTGGCTATACTGCTGAATCAGAATCGAGCAAAGAAGGACTCCCACGCGCGCGCTTTCTAGAGAATTGAATCCCCGCGCTTCCATCACTGCACTGTATTGTTCCCAAAGTTCTGCCTGGACATCCGGCATCCCTAGTTGCGGCTTAAAGGACTGGGGCGCCGCCATCGCAGCCAGCACGATACGACCAACCGGGATATCGGCTCTTTGCAGCGTATATTCTTCCAAGAGATACACCAGGCTATCCCATTCCGCATTCAGGTCTTGAAGGGCAATGAACCGACTGGGCAACGAATATTTCTTCTGCTGAAGGGATCGATACAGGCTCGTTCCCGCCAGCCAGGCAGCAGCAAATAGAACTGTCGGCGCATGGGGATTACTATCTGGCGTATGGAACTTTGTATTTAACAGCGAAAGCATCTCTAGGGCAGCTTCGCGTTTCTTTTTGAGAGGGTCGGGAAGAAAAAAAGGATCTTCCTTCACTTCAACGAGTTTTACTTTAAGGGAGAGATTTGCCATGACCATCGTGTATTCCTCAATCTGTGGTGTTGCGATTCCGCCGAACCGACTGAGCGAATTATTCCAGATGTCACACGGGCACGCAATTCCAAAACCTTACAACTGCCTAAGGGTTTGGTGATGGCACAGCAAAGTCATTGACACCTTCATGAGGTGGCTGCCACTATTTTATGTTGCTATTCCTTCTCCCATATATAATTAACTCATGCCCAAAATCCCCAGCCTCATATGGATTGTTCTGTGGACTCTATTCTCGTTGCTAACGGGCTGTCTCACGCCGCCGGTGCAGACGGTTTTTCCATCGACTCCTACGCAAACTGCCACACAGACGCCCGTCCCTCCAACAGGGACAGCAACGCCAGCGCTGACCGTTACGCCCATACCCTCTCAAACCTCCACGACGGAACCGCTCGGTTGTCAAAAGCCGCCGGAGGATTACACGCGCATCGAAGTCAACAACGGCCGTACGATCAACCAACGTACCTTTGCAATGCTGGCTCACGCCCAGGAACTATATGGTGGTGAAATTGAGCTCACCGGATCCGCGATCACTCAGGGCAGCTATAGCAATGCCGTCGCCGCTTCCTTCGGCACGCATGCAGGCGGAGGAGCGATCGATCTCTCAGTCATGAGCCGGGGAACTTACACGGTTCTATGGGACGATATGGAACCGTTACTCCACGCGCTGCGCGTAGCAGGCTTTGCTGCCTGGCTTCGTGAGTATGGCGAGCTGTACCCGGATTCAGGGATTCATATTCATGCTATTGCGATCGGCGACCAGGAGCTCTCACCAGCCGCGGCGGAACAACTTACGGGCGAAGCAGGTTACTTCCGCGGATTTAGCGGCTTGCCAGTCGCGATGTACGGTGCGCCGGCGACAGACCGTTACGGCGATCCGATCATTTGTCAGTGGATGATCGATCTGGGGTATCGGGATCTGCGCTAAGTTCCCCTGCTTTACCAGTCTGTCTTCAGCGCGGAGGGATTGTTTTGGCGGCTTCTAGAATGCCTTCCGCGATCAATCCGGCAGCTACATTTGGCCCGATGTCTTTGACCGTCTGGCAGTGATGTTGAAACAGCACAGAGCAGAGCACTATACCTGCTCTTGCTTCCTCCAGACCATCGAAGCCATGTTTCTTCATGATCTGGAGGTAAAGCTCCTGGAATTCCTTTAGCACATCCAGCATGGTGACTTGCGGCTTGTGCTTGTCGCCTGCCAACATGGCTGCCATCAGGAACTGGCCGACCGGGATATCCGTACGTCCATAGTTATATTGTTCAAAAAGATACATTAAGTTTTCCCACTCTTTATTGATTTCTTCCGATTTAACTGGCGTGCCAGGCGGAGTCTCCGCTCTGGTATCGAACGCTTGATAAAGACTCATACCGGTCAGCCAGGCAGCAGCGGAGAGGATCGTCGCTGCGTGAACCTTTCTGTCTGGGGAAGCGAACTTCCTCATCAGAAGCGGAATTACTTCCAGGGCAGCCTTGCGTCCCCTTTTTATTTTCTCAGGTAGGTCCGTTGACGACATATCATGCTCCTACAAATCAGGAGATTGCTGCGCGGCACCGGAACGCGGCTCGCCGCGACTCTTATCTCTTCAACACCCGATACTTCACCCGATGTGGGGTCAGATCCTTCCCAAACTTTTCCTTCATCATCGTTTCGTAATCGGACCAGTTGCCCAGGTACATCTTCGCCTGGCTGTCACCTTCGAAGGCGATGATGTGGGTGCAGATGCGGTCGAGGAACCAGCGGTCGTGGCTGACGACCATCGCGGTCCCGGCAAATTCATCCAGAGCCCCTTCCAGAGCGCGCAGGGTGTTGACGTCCAGGTCGTTGGTTGGTTCGTCGAGCAGGAGCACATTGGCGCCCTCGGTGAGGGTCTTCGCCAGATGGACTCGGTTGCGCTCCCCGCCCGAGAGCACACCAACCTTCTTCTGCTGGTCTGAACCGAGGAAGTTGAACGAAGCACAGTAGGCGCGAGCGTTGATCTTGCGGTTGCCCAGTTCGAGCATGTCCGCGCCTTGCGAGATCTCTTCGTAGACAGTCTTCTCCGGGTCGAGGGTGCGCGATTGGTCAGCGTATGCCAGTTTGACTGTCTCGCCGATATGGATGGTGCCGCCGTCAGGCTGTTCCTTGCCGACGATCATCCGCAGCAGCGTAGTCTTGCCGGCACCGTTCGGACCGATGACTCCCACGATGGCACCCGGGGGAACGGTAGCGCTGAAGTCGTCCAGGATCAGCCTGTCCTCGAAGGATTTGGTGACATGATCAAACTCGAAGACCACATCCCCCAGCCGCGGACCGGGCGGGATGTAGATCTCCAGGTCTTCGCGGCGCGATTCGGCTTCCTGGTTCAACAACTTCTCATAGGAATTGACGCGCGCCTGTCCCTTCGACTGGCGCGCCCTCGGAGACATCCGAATCCATTCGAGCTCGCGCTCGAGGGTCTTCTGTCGCTTCGATTCGGATTTTTCTTCCTGGCGGATGCGCTCCTGTTTCTGCTCGAGCCAGGAGGAGTAGTTGCCTTTCCACGGGATGCCGTAGCCGCGATCAAGCTCGAGGATCCAGCCGGCAACGTTATCGAGGAAGTAGCGGTCGTGTGTCACGGCGATGACCGTCCCTTTGTACTCGCGCAGGTGATGTTCCAGCCACGCCACGGACTCGGCGTCGAGGTGGTTGGTGGGCTCGTCGAGCAGGAGGATGTCTGGCTCGGTCAGCAGAAGCTTGGTGAGCGCCACACGGCGTTTCTCACCGCCTGAGAGCACGCTCACCGGCATATCCGGGGGCGGGCAGCGCAGGGCGTCCATCGCCAGCTCGAGGCGGCTGTCGAGGTTCCAGGCGTCGTGCTTGTCCAGCTCGTCCTGCAGCTTGGCTTGCTCCGCCACCAGCGCGTCGAAGTCCGCATCGGAATCGGCAAACTTGGCGTTGACTTCGTCGTAGCGGCGCATGAGATCCACAATCGGCTGCACCGCCTCTTTCACGACCTCGATCACGGTTTTAGTTTCGTCGAGCGCCGGCTCCTGCGCCAGCAGACCGACGTCGTAGCCAGGACTGCGGGAGATCTCACCAGTGTAGTCGTTGTCGAGCCCAGCGATGATACGCAGCAGGGTGGACTTGCCGGCGCCGTTCAGCCCGAGCACGCCGATCTTGGCGCCATAGTAGAAGCCGAGCGAGATATCGCGCAGGATTTGCTTATTCGGGGGGACGAAGCGCCCCACACGGTTCATGGAAAAGATGACTTGAGTATCAGAAGGCATAGTTTGGTAATTAGAAGTTAGTAATTGGAGATTAGTGGGGTGATTGTATCAGAGAGTGGGAAGTCGGGGACTTGGGTCAAATGATCAATTATTAGAGAATTGCCGAACTGGCTCTAACGAGTTGTAAACCGCCTGCCAAAGTGCTATGATGAAGGCAGGCATTGGTTCATCCGCAAGGAGTAAGGAGGTGGAAAATGAACCATGGGATACAACGGTTGTTCTCCCTTAGTTTTGCTGCAGCGCTGTTGCTTGCAGGTTGCCAGTCTCAGGAGCGAACGTTTCTCCCGATCACGGGTGGGGAAGAGGTCGTGCGCCCCGCAGCAGTGGAGGCGGCACGGACTCAGGTGCTGGACTATCTGCTTTCCTCCGCCCGCCTGCCCGGCATCCCGCCGAGCGCGGACTGGCAGCCAGAGAGCGGAGACGTGCCGGAAGACGAATACCACTTTCGCAGCGGCGACTGGCTCATGATGATCCGAGGCGCAGGGGAGAACAATAACCAGCAGGTCCTTCTGATCAATCAAGCAGACCATGCCACCTGGAGCGGATATATCACCCCGGACGGGCGCCTGGTGGACACCGCTTACTATCGCTAAACTGAATAACCCATCAGGCAGGGGGAGGCACCCATCAGCCTATGTTACCCTTTTAATTCGATGACAAGCATCGACCAGTTCGACGCGCGGACAAGGTATCCTGCCCGGACGGATCGGCATTGAATTCCCAGCGCGAAGCCCGGCGGAATTGAAGTAACAAAAGAGCGACTCCCTTTGGGCGAGTCGCTCTGCCACCATCTGAGCTGGATGCCTACCCCAACCCGAGAACCAGTCCCAGGATCAAAACGATGAAGTAAATACTTTGCCCGGAATGCAGGATGATGGGGAACCAGTTGCTGCAGTAGCGCTTGCCGGTGAATGCGAATAGAAGACCGGACAGGATGTTCCCGGGCAAGCCCCACGGCTGATGGAGATGATACAGGCCGAACGCAACGCCGTTCGCAACCCAATCCCATTTCCCAAACACACCCTTCATCTTCGGCAGCAATACGCCGCGAAAGATGAATTCTTCGCCCAGGAAGGTGTTGAATACTGACAACACTACCTGGAGCGCCAGGAGATCCCATGCGCCGATCCAGAGAGCCCGCAATTCAGGGGAGAACAATATTTCCGGACTGTAGCCCTGTGGCTCCCTCAGGAAGGGGAAGACTTTTGTCCACATACTGTTGAGAGCAGGACCGAGCCCAAGTTCCAGCGCGACCACCAGCAGGATCAGTGGGATGAGCAGCCACCACAGCCGATTATCTTTTTGCCCCGCCCTCGGTGAGACGGGGTGATTCAGCCAGAACCGGCGGCGGATCGTTTCGAGCCGGATGTTCCCTTCCTCCCGGTAAAGGATCAACATTGAGAGTACAAATTGCCAGATCAGCCCAACCGTGAACAATTTGATTCGCAGCAGACTGGCATCTACCGATGTGAGGGTTTGGCTCAGGGCCGGGTAGACTAGCCAGCCGAGCAGCCACATCGGCGTGCCAGCAGCCAACCAAATGCCGAAGATCTGCCCGAGGGTGTATTGGCTCGTTTCCTGCTCAGAAACTGAACGCGCCTGAATAGAATTGTATTGATCTTTTGCGACTATGATTGTCATCTCGAATCTCCTTTACTTAAAGATCTGCCTGTGCAGGTTGGGGTGTCTCGCGCCGAGCCAAAACCCTTGCGCGGCGCTGGGCGGGTCGAGTGCGGCGGACGATCCACTCGGCGACGAAAAGGTTGGGGACCCAGCACAACCAGCCAATGAACATGTATGCCAGGGTGAAGTCAATGCCCAGGGGCATCGAAAGGGGTACCCACACCCGCAGCATCAAGCCCGCCAGTGTCAGCGCGTAGTTTCGGGTCATCCACTCGCGATGCTGTTCGATTTCCTTGTTTCGAATATGCCTGTAGGCACGGTAGCCGCTGTACAGCCACAGGATTGCGAGGGCGGCAAAGCCTACCCGTGAGATGATTCCGCCGTAGGCGAACTGCGCCATATACAGGCCGCTGAGTCCACCGAACAGAATGCTCAGCAGGTACGTCCGACCCAGCCAGCGGTGCACCTTGAGCAGACGACCTTTTCGGAGCCCGGGCAGGAACTGGAATGGACCGATCAGGATGGCGAGCATGGCTGTAATGACGTGCGTGATTAGCATCGCCATGTGAGCCGTGTAGACCGCCTTTTGCTGGGTAAAGGGGAAATTGTCCGGGTCCATGGTCAGATAGCCAAGGCTCACCAGGACCGGTAACATCGCCAGCAGCAGTAGGAGGACCCAGCCGATCGCCTTCCCGAGACTCACTACTCTTGATTGAATCGTTTGTGGTTTCATTTTCATTCTCCTCGAAATCTCTGTATTTCAGATTTCGCCCATCATCGCGCCCGCAAGGAGAATTGAACATCGAGCGTTGGATGTATTTCGAGGAATTTCCCCTACAACTTTGGATGGAGATGGCTGATTTTTCCCCCAGAAACGAGCCTGTTTAGGCGTTATTGCCCCGATCGCACCCGGGCGAGCAGGTCGTAGCGGCTGTCCACCCCAATTTTCTTATAGATATTGTGCAGATGGGTCTTGACGGTCGCCAGCGAGATAAACAGCTCGCTGGCGATATCGGCGTTGCTCTTCCCCTGGACCACCTTGAGGATGATCTCCCGCTCCCGTTCGGTGATGCCGTATCTTGCCACGAAAGCTTCCGGCAGGGTATCCATCGCCAGCGGGGCAGCGACGGGGTGTCGCAGGAAATAGACGATCAGGAAAACGCCATACAGTGCGTACGGGATGGAGCTGAACAGAAAACCGCCCTGCCCCTGCGAAAATGTGACTGTCGAGGCGCGCAGCCCTCCGGGTAGGTTGGCAGCGGTTTCCAGATACCCGACCGTGGCAAAGACCAGCAAGCCGATCAGGAAGTCCCTTCTCTCGCTGTCCCAGGCGCGGCGGATCAGCCCGTACCCGAGCGCCAGCATGAACGTGAACGCCGCGAAGTACCCGACAGCGGTGATCTTGTACCCGATCCCGAAGCGGATAGTCCGGGCACCGGCATCGAGTACCGCCCCGATGGGCGAGAAGAGCAGCACGATGCAGGCGAGCATCACTGCCAGAAAAGCAATGGTGATGCCACTCCGGTAGCGGACGCGGTAGACCCCCGTAAAGAAATGGATGGCTGCCACGATGACAGCAAAGCCGATAGCCTGCTCGGCACCCGAGAGTAAGTACCACGCCCGGGCGGAATAGTCTTCCACATTCAGGGATAAGTACTTCCTCAGCATCCCGACCACCAGCACCAGCGTAAAGCAGGCATACAGGATGCTGAAATCTCGCAGGTCTACTTCCCCCGTCCGGACTGCCCAGAAGACCACAATGGACAGGGCAGCCAGCCCGATCATAATCACAAGCAGGTCGTAGGCAATCTGAAGATGTTCCATGTGGGTTAATTGCTCATATCTTATTCGATTTACGCTCGCGTTTCAATGTGCGGGATGCCGAAATGATCGACGTTCCAACGGGATGCTGCACAAAAGCCAGCGACAAAACGATCGCAATTTTTCGCTAAACGCAATTGATTCTCTGTCCGCAATCCACATAGCAAGCTAATATTCTAGGATGGTAGCCATTATCTGAACTGGTTCGCTTTTCCATATTCGATCAATCTGTTGAAGACAGTATTTCCAACTTCAAGGAGACTCAATCCAAGATCACAGATTTCGTGTTATTGTTTGAATTCGACCATAATCATCTGTCTTTGCCATCCCCATAACCATAATACATTCCAGCATAAATTCTTCCCAAGATGAAGTTAATTTAATAAGTGAATAAGCATTGCATAAGTGGGAAAATTACTTAATACTTTTTGTTTTGTATTATTTTAGATTTAAAGTAAAGTGGGCTTATCACAACCTGTCTTACTTCGCCCAATAAGAAATTTGGTAAGGGCAAATCCTTTTCCATTTGCCCATTATATGCTCAGAAGTGTTTTCTCTTGGGTGGTGTAAAATCCTATTATGGACATTGACCTTCAAGTTCGCTTAGCAGCATTCTATTGGCTTACAGAACAGGTCAATTTGCATGGGGATGTATTACCAAGAAAGCTGCTTGAGCAAGGTTTTGAATTTCAAGGGCAGCGAATTCCGCTTGTTGCTCCGCAGGGCATTTTTAAGCCGCAGATGCTTGATTTGCCGCTGTCTATTACAACAGCACCGAAAGGTCCTTACGATGATTACTTCGGAAAAGATAATTTCCTGATCTATCGTTATCGTGGAACTGACCCAATTCACCGCGACAATGTGGGGCTAAGGAGGGTTTTTGAGCTAAAACGCCCACTTGTGTATTTACATGGTATCGAACCAGGGAAATATCTGGCAACATATCCTGTTTACATCATTGGAGATGACCCAAGTAGCCTCACATTCAAAGTCGCCGTCGATGATGCTGTCCCAACCTTTGAGTATGCCAAGACAAGGGTGTCACGCCAGATTGCGGAAGTATCCGATGCACGTCACGCTTACTTAACTGCCACAGTAAAAGTTAGATTATTTCAGCGTGCTTTTAGAGAAAAAGTTTTGGATGCTTACCGATCACAATGTGCTTTTTGCCGTTTGAAACATCGGGAATTACTCGATGCTGCCCACATCATTCCCGATAACGTATCTGAAAGCAAAATGACTATAGACAATGGTATTTCCCTTTGTAAGTTACATCATGCTGCTTATGACAGTTTTATCTTGGGAGTTACACCTGATTACATTATTCGAGTTCGAGAAGATGTTTTGGAAGAGGAAGACGGTCCTGTTTTGCAGCACGGGCTAAAAGGATTACACAACACAAAATTGATTTTGCCCAGTTTAAAGAATCATTATCCCAGCAGAGAGGCATTGGAGTGGCGTTATAGCCGGTTCATAAGAGTATAAGGACCCATCCCCCCGCCCTTCCCAAGTGGGAAGGGAGCTTGTTGGGTGATGATTTGGCTTCTCCCCTTTAGGGGAGACGGGAGAGGGGTAAAATGATCAAGCCATGCCCGTCAAAAACATTATTCCCGGTCAAAAGATAACAAAAGAAAAATTACAGCGTGCTCGCGAATTACGTCATAGCATGACTCCTGCCGAAACTGTGCTTTGGCAGGAATTACGTGCCAATAAGTTAGGTGTCCATTTTCGGAGGCAACAGATCATTGCCGGGTTCATTGTCGATTTTTATTGCCATAAGGCTGCCTTGGTTGTCGAAGTGGATGGAGATATCCATGATTTGCAACAGGAAGAGGATGCAAGGCGTGAAAAAGCTTTAAATGATATAGGGCTCAGGATCGTTCGCTTTCGAAATAATGAAGTAATGGGGAATTTATCTGTAGTAGTGAGTAAGATCAAGCAATTGATTTTGACGTGACAAGCCAAATTTTTAAATTTGTTTGTTTTGCAAAAGCATGGGTGGAATAACATGAAGTAAGATTAGCGCTAAAAATTCCTCCTACCCTCCCGGAGATTCCATGAGAACAAAAGAAGAGATCGTACAGAACTGGCTGCCGCGCTATACGGATACCCCACTTAAACAGTTTGGCAAACATATCCTGCTGGTTAATTTCAATGATTACCTGCAAAAGTTCTCGGAGTGGTACAACGTCCCCATCCGCGGCGCCGGGAAGGCTATGCCCACCGTGACGGCAGAAGGAATCACCCTGATCAACTTTCGGATGGGCAGCCCCAATGCCGCCACCGTGATGGACCTGCTCGGCGCGGTGAGTCCCGAAGCCTGCCTGTTTCTCGGCAAATGCGGCGGGGTCAAGCGAAAGAACAAGCTCGGCGACTTGATTCTGCCGATTGCAGCAATACGCGGTGAAGGGACGTCCACCGATTACTTCCCACCGGAAGTCCCTGCCCTGCCGGCGTTCAACCTGCAAAAAGCGGTCTCGACCACCATCCGTAACTATGCACGCGATTATTGGACCGGCACCATCTACACTACCAACCGACGGGTCTGGGAGCATGACGAAAAGTTCAAGGCGTATCTGCGCCTGATCCGAGTAATGGCGGTCGACATGGAAACGGCAACTTTGTTCAGTGCCGGCTTTTATAACAAAATCCCCACGGGTGCGCTCCTGCTCGTCTCCGACCAGCCGATGACTCCGGAGGGTGTCAAGACGGCCGGGAGCGATACAAGTGTGACGCAGAAATATCTGGAAATGCACCTGCGCATCGGCATCGACTCACTCAAGCAATTGATCAACAAGGGCGAGACGGTCAAGCATTTGCGGTTCTAGAGTCCCGGTGGAGCGATCATGCAGCGTGCTAAATCTGTAAACCCTCGTTGACTCAGGGGAATTAATTTCGTATGATAGGATGATACTTCCAAACAAACATGGCACAAGTCTTTACCAGCTACTCCCGGCGTGATACACAGACTGTTGACACCATCGTAGAAAAGATGTCGCAGGCGGGGATTAGCGTGTGGATCGACCGGGAGGCGATTAAAGCGGGGAACACCTGGCGGGTGCAGATTGTCCAGGCGATCGATACCTGTCCTGCCTTTGTACTGATGCTTTCTCCGAACTCGGCTGCATCGGACAACGTCCGCAAGGAGATCGACCTTTCGCAGGATTCCGGGCGCACAATTTTTGCTGTCATGCTGGAGCCGACGAAATTGCCAGCGGAGGTCCGCTACCAGTTAGCGGGGCTGCAATTTATCGACGTGCAGATGCTGGGGTTCGATAACGCCGTCAATCAGCTCATCGAGACGGTCAGGGGACATCTGGCGAAGTTCGAGCCCGCGCCCGAGCCGGAGTCGCGTCAGGCAGAGATTGTCATCCAGGGCATCGACCTGAGCGCCTTTACCGCGGAAAAGCAGCAGCTGCTGCTGGATTTCATCTCCAGGCTGACCAGTGCGGACCGTTCCCAATTACAAATCGCGAACCTGACGGCGGGCAGCGTCCATGTCTTTGTGGATATGCCAGCTGCGGCAGCCTTTCAATTGAAGACGCGCGCCTTGAACCGCGATGAACGCTTTAAACAAATGGGCGTTGTCTCTCTCAAACTGGATGGCGACGCGAAATATGTCCACACTTCCACAGGAGCCCTGATGACTTCCGCCACGACGAGTCCGCTGGCGGCGTTGTGGGCAAAGATTCCGGCCCTGTTCTCTCCCATGGTAGCGGTACCTGTGGGAAAGTTACTGACGCTCCTGGTCGGCGCTGCCGTGGTTGCCGCCAGTATCACAGTGTCCGGACTTTGGTCTCCAGGCACTGCAAGCACTCCGACCGAAACGCAGTCCTCCATAATGCCCTCCTTGCCGCCTGCCACAGCCCTCGTGACGAATACGCCCACTCCTGCCCCCACTCTCACCGCAACCCAGACGGAAACCCCCACCTCGACACCAACTCCCTCGCCTACGGCGACAGAAACGCTCTCTCCAACACCGGTTTTTTCAATTCTAACGGCGGAAGTTATCAACCGTACCGCCTGCCGCTATGGACCGGGCAATATCTACCTGTATCGATTTGGCTTGATTCCCACGAATCGAATGGAGGTCCGCGGGCGGGTGGAGCTGCAAGCCGGAAGACAAGTGGAGACCTGGTTATGGGGTCTGCCTGAGTTCTTCCCGGATGTATGCTGGGTCAATGCCCGGGATGTAAAACTGGACGGTGAGCTTTCCAGCCTCGAGGTAGTCTATCCCGACAAGGTGGAGTTGCCGATCGTGCGAGACTCACGATGGCCGGCGCCGCAGAATGTGGAAGTGGAGCGTTCGGGGGATGAAGTCACAGTTCGCTGGGACTTCTTCGACGTGCCGCCTGGGGAACGCGAGAGCGAGAACAGCCCGCGCTTTATACTCGAGGCATGGCTGTGCCGCAACGGAGAGGTGACCTTTACACCGATTCCCGTCTATGAGTTCACAACTGTCTCTGTGATCGACCAGGCAGGGTGCACCGAGCCCTCCCATGGACGTATCTTCCTGTCGGAGGTGCACGGCTATGTGGGACCGGTTGAGATCAAGTGGCCGTCACATCCACTGCCCACTCCCTAGCCGTTAAGCTGTACAAAGAACATTGCCGCGCCAATCAGCAGGAACGCAACTCCTACTACTCGGTAAGCGAGCAAAGTTCTTGCTCCTGGCTGGATCTTCATATCCAATACGTGCCTGCCAAACCAGGCACGCAGGTTGAAGGCAAACAAGGGATGAATCGCTGTGATGAGCCCGATCAGGAAAAATAGCCCTGCTGTGACGAAAGTACCTGTATTCATGTTATTCTCCTATCTTCAATTCTTGTATAGATTGAGTCATTTCATCGCCGCGTAATTTCCAGAGCAGATGTCCGTGCAGTTTAATCAGCACGACCTGTACGAGCAGCGCCACGGATGGGAGCGATTCCAGGCTTGACTGTATCGCCATTAAGGTCGCGATGAGAAATGTATTTGCCATTGCTGCCATCCCGGCCACATATTCGATTCGCTCTGAGCGCGTGATCGAGCGCGCCACCAGCAGCGCATTTGCCAACACCAGAAGGATGCCAGGCAGGGCACCGGTAGCAAAGCTCACCGTCCCGGACAGCGATAGCACCAGCCTGGCTGCCATAAAAAATAGCACGCCCCATGTTCCAACCAGAAAGATCATCCCTAGCGCCAGAGCTTTTTGGGCATCCCGGTTTCTTTCTATTAGATCTGCCGTCCTAGTCAGGTACTCCTTGTAGAGACTCATTACTTCTCCTGCCAGGATCTTTAGCAACCACCGCCCAATTCCCAGCATGCCAGCCGTTTCGTACGCCTCCAAACAGCGCTCTTCGAAAAGGTCTTTCATCTCCTGTCCGTGTTGTGCGCGGAAGCCAACTGGATACAGGGTTAAGAAGCCGTAGTATGCCTGCGTGACCAACCGCACTACCCAAATGGATCTGGAAGAAAGTGTCATTCGATAGTCCCGTTGAACACAGCTTTTTTCTGCGCTAAACGCACGGCGCTCGCCAGCCTTTGGACTTCGCCTGCCAGCACCTGCCGCCCGTAATCGGTAAGAGCGTAGTAGCGCCGGCGCTCATCGTCCAAAGCACGGATAGGACGGTGATCTGTTTCCACAATCATGTTGTCCTGCAGCAGCCGCTTGATGGACCCGTACAAGGAGCCGGGTCCCAGGGTGATCTTCCCTTCGGTCATCTGTTCCACTTCCTTCATAATCGCGTAGCCATGCTTCGGTCCATCTGGTAGTGCCAGCAGGATATAAAACGTCGCTGGGCTGAGGGGGAGAATCGCTTTCAGGTCTGTTTGAGAGGCATTTGGCATTGTCAGTCTCCTTTCCTGGTTATTATATCAAAGGTTGTAATACTACATCAAACCTTGATATATTTGATTTAAAGAAGGGCAATGACCAATTTGTTTTCCCTTTGCCTGTGTCAGGGTATAAAATATTGTGAAAGATAAAGGTATGAAATGCAAATCCTCTTCCAGTTCGATGTGCGGGCGGTGGCGCTCTTCGTTGGCATGACGTTCTTCGTCCAGGCGACGGCGATCGGCGCGCAGGCGCTCCTGATTCGGGAGCTAAAGCAATATCGAGGGGTCGAGGCGGCACTGCTGGCAAATCTCTTCGTCGCAGTTGGATTGTTACTGCGCCTGTTTGCAGACCCGCTCCCTGAGTTTCTGTCCATCATTCTGTCGAATCTTCTACTCCTGACGGGGCCGGGTCTTTTTTATATTGCTCTCAGCCAATTCACTGGATTCCCTGATAGTAAGGTGCTGGTGATCGGGATCATTGCCGTAGCACTGGTTTTGCTGGCGAACTTCACGTATTGGGATGTGGATCTGGTGAAGCGTATCCTCACTTTTTCCCTGGGGTCTCTTGCCATGACCTGCCTGCTCATTTCTCAGCTATGGCGAATTCAGAAGACCGCCCTCCGCTTTAGCGCCAACCTGATGCTGATTTCCTTCCTCGTCCATGCGGCATTTCTGGTCTTCCGGGCGATCAGCGTCGTGAGGAACCCTCCACAGGACTCGTTCAGTCTCACCCCTGCGCAATCTGCAACCTATCTTTTCTCTTTTGCCATCAGCTTCTTCTGGACGACGGGCTTCGTGCTGATGGTCAGTCACCGCCTGCGGAATGACCTGCTGGAGATCGCTACGATGGACGTCCTGACCCACGTCTCGAATCGGCGCGCCACACAGGTATTTCTCGAGAAGGAAATCTCCCGGGCACAAAGGCAGAACGGTGAGTTTTCTGTGCTGCTAATTGACATTGATGATTTCAAACAGGTGAACGACCGCTGGGGGCACGCTGTAGGCGACGAGGTTCTGGCGAAGACTGCAAGCCTGTTCCAATCCATGATCCGTAAGCAGGATCTGGTCGGGCGCTGGGGTGGGGAGGAATTTCTGGTCATCGTGCCGGGTCCCTGTGATGTGGAAGCGCTTGCGGAACGAATCCGATCCGAGATCGCTGCTGCAGAATACAGCCATGGCAAGGGCTCGTTCCATATTACGGTTTCCATTGGCATTGCCTGTGCAAACCAGACAAGTATTGGGGATGAGATCCTGAAGCAGGCGGACGATGCTCTCTATACTGCAAAGGCAACCAAAAATGCGATCAGAATCGCGAACGAAGAATGATCTCTACACAAGGACTTCCAGACGTTACGATTTTAAAATTCAAAATTCTGTAATTCAAATGTATTACATGTAGACTTTATCGCTCGTTATACTTGCCCCTGAACAACCTGAACAGAACGATCACAAGGGTTGTCGGAGTCGATGCAAGCATGGGCGCAGAGAAGTTTAGTCGTTATGAGATTCGAGAGGAACTGGGTCAGGGTGGGATGGCAACGGTTTATCGCGCCTACGATCCCATGTTCGAGCGGGAAGTAGCGCTCAAGATCCTCAAACGCGAATCGCTGAACGATCCCCAGGTGCGTGAACGCTTCGAGCGCGAGACGAAGATTATCGCCCGGCTCGAGCACGCCGCGATCGTCCCGGTCTATGACGTGGGACGCGATCGCGACCAGTTATTCTTTGTGATGCGCTACATGACGGGCGGTTCGCTGATCGAACGCATCCAGAGTGGGACGCTCTCTCTCGCCGAAATCGGTCACATCCTGCAGCGCCTTGCCGCCGCCCTCGACTATGCACACAGTAAGGGGATCATCCACCGCGACCTCAAACCCGGCAACATCCTGTTCGATGAATACGAGAATGCCTACATCTCCGATTTCGGCATTGCCAAGTTCACCCAGGGCACTGTCCGGCTGACCAGTTCTGGCATTATTGGCACGCCCACGCATATGAGTCCCGAACAGGCAAAGGGCGACTCCGTCGATGCGCGCAGCGATATTTACTCTTTGGGCGTGATCCTGTTCGAAATGTTGAGCGGCAAGACTCCGTTTGAAGCCACCACGCCGCTTGGCATGGCGTACAAACACGCCACCGAGCCGGCGCCGCACATCCGTGAGATCAACCCAAATTTGCCTGCCGGCGTGGAAGCGATCATCGAGAAGGTGCTGGCAAAAGAGCGTGAAAAGCGTTATACCTCCGGGGCTGAGCTCGCCGATGCCTTTATTTCCACACTGTCTGAGCCGCTGCCGCCAGATGTCAGTATCGGCTCACCCATAGCTCTATTTTTACGAACGAATGTCGAGGAACTGACGATTCCCCCAGTTCCTGTTCCGGAGCCAGCGCGTTCCCGTGCGCGTCCCTGGATGTTCGGTGGAGTCCTTGCCCTGGCCCTTGCCGCCTTCGTCCTCCGAGGCGTTCCGCGATCGGCTGCTTCAGTTACTCCCACACCGGAACCTGCCACCGCAACCTCTGCGCCTTTCACACCGACAAGTCTGCCCCTGCCAACCGCTTCGCCAACGCCGCTCTCTACAGAGACCGTGCCTCCGACGATGGCGCCCATCCCCGGTATTGGCGGCGCAGACAAAATCGCGCTGACTGCCAATCACGATATTTATGTTATGGATTTGGATGGAAGTCACGTACGCCAGTTGACCAATACCAACACGCGCAAGTTCGATCTGCAATGGCTGCCGGGAGGCAGAGAGCTGATCTATGGAGAGGGGAATTGCATCTACAAAGTGGCGGTAAACGTGGCGCTGGGGGAGCCGGAACAGCTTGCCTGTTTCAGGGAAGCCCATTTCGATGGCTTCCGTGTCTCGCCAGATGGAAAGCATGTCGCTATCAGCATCGAGCGTCGTTTGCTGATCCTTCCGTTCGACCTTGAGTCTCTCTCGAGTGCTTCCTCCGCATTTGAACTACAGGCTCTGGAAGATATCTGCCTCGATTACACCGATGTTGCGGTCAAGGGTGCCCAATGGTCTGCCGACGGTCAGAGCTTGGCGGTCCTGTATCAAAGCGTGATCGGAGAGAGGCTGGGGGATACCATCCGTGTATTGCAGGTGGATATGGAACGCTGCCAGGCAGCGGACCCGCTGATCATGGATGAGTTCCCTGCCCAACACTTTCTCCCCGAAGGCTACGAGAGATATCCTATTCTGCCCTCCTATGATTGGGATGGAGCACAGCAGTTTCTGTTCAATAGCTTTCAGCGCAATGCGGGCTATGGAGAATTGTATCTGTATGATATGTCCACAAGGTCCGTGAAGAAGATCAATCCTATCCATGGAATTTGCTGTTACGGCGCCGCCGCTTTCAGCCCGGATGGCACGCATATCCTGATCACATTTCAGGATGTCCGTCGCGGGGCGGAGAGTGAGACGCAGTTGTACTATCTTCCCTTCGAGCAGGTCGGCGCGGATGCGGAGTTTATGCCGATCAAGCTGCCGTTACACTTTTTCCCGGACCTGCGCGAGGATATTCAGCTTGCCCTGCGTCCCGTCTTGCCATAGACAATTTATTTCGCCCGGGGTGCAACTGGTGGCGTATCGGGGATAACTTTTACGATGGGCATTGCGCAGACTGTCTTTCCACGGGCAAGCCAAAGGCTTCATAGACGGGCACACCGTCCCAATCGGCGGGGATGGGCAGCCCAAGCGCAAATGCGGCGGTAGCAGCGGTGTCCATGGTGTGGACAACGGTCGTCAATGTCCTTGGCTGGATTCCTGGGCCCGCCGCGATCCAAGGAATCGTCATCTCCTCCCGCGCGTCCGATCCATGCGCGCCTCCCAGCCCTCCATGGTCTGCCGTGACGATGATCAAGGTCTCGCCGCGCAAATTCCGTGCATCCAGCTCCTCCAAAAGCATTCCCAGTGCAGCATCTGCCTGACGGATTACGCTGATCTGGTACGGCGACATCCAGTTCGATTCGTGACCCGCAATATCTGTCGCGAGGAGATGGATGAAGAGAACGCCAAAGTCCTGTGGAAAGTTCGAGATTAAACTTCCCATGAGCACAGAATCGCTATCATTGATATAAATAAAAGTATCCAGGCTGGAAGGTTCCGTGATATGGCGGAATTTTTCCTTGCCTACATACATGATCGTTTGCATCCCTGCGGCGTGGGCGAGATCGAACAAGTCGGTGCCCTCCGCATAGCCGCGTTCCGGCTCGTACTCATTCCAGAACACGCCGTGCTTCGAAGGGCAGACTCCCCCGAGCATAGACGCATGGGCGACCAGCGTGATACTGGGGAAGACGGTTTGTGCGCCCACGGCAGTGGCTCCACTTTGCATGAGCGAGAGCAGGTTCGTCATCGGTGCCGGCAGGATCGCATCCGGGCGGAGTCCGTCGATTGAGAGGATGATGACGCGGCGCGCGGATGGGGTAAAGGTGGGTGTCAAAGTAGGAGAAGGGGTGTCGGTCGGCGTTGTCGTGAGGGTAGGAGTCTGCGAAGCGGTGGGTGCGAGCGTTTGTGTTGCGGTAGCGGTTGGAGTTCCTGAAGCGGTCGGCGCAAGGAATGACAGCCCCGGAGCCGCAGGAATCTGACAGGCAAACAGCAGAAGCAAGGAAAAAACAAAAAAGAACGCTTTGCGGCGGGGGATGTTCATAGACTGGATCCTATTGTGGCAAAGGACAGCCACTCAATTGATAGATTTTTGTCCTGGGCATGGAGAGCAAAACCTTGTACCAGTCAGGCTGTGACGAAAGTGATTCGTTGTCGAAGGTTGCGCCAATTTCACCAATATAGATATAGCCTAGCCCCATCTGGCAGAGCCAGTCGTAAGTCGCTTGCTGGCTGAAGTCAGACTGAAACGGCCAAGGGATAGTTTTTCTGCCGGTCAGGGGTGTGATCCAGATGCCGGCATCGCTACCGGCAGCGCCCTGGGGGGTATCCAGCACGCGCAGTTCGGTGGAGGCGATCAGGATGCGCGTCTCCGCCGGCAGGTTTTTATCCACCCAATCGATCGCGACCAGATCATCCCTCCCGACGATCTCGCAGCAACCTGCGGGATAGAGATTGTAGTGGGCGAGAGCATTGGCTAAGAGTATCCCGATGAATAAAAGACTGAGGTAAGGAACGCGCCAGAATCGCTTTATTGTCCCTGTGTGAGTCAAGCCTTGTAAGCTTTTTTCCAACCCTGCCAAGCCTATCCCTCCCAGGAGGGATAACGGCAGATACAGCATCATCTCGACGAAAGGACGATCCAGCCATGTCAGCATTCCGTAGCCCGGCACTTGAATAGGAATCAATAGAGCGCCAAGCAATAACAGGATGACGAGCAACGATGCAAATGCCAGTCTCGGGTAACGCCATTGCGCAAAGATGGCTAAGAATAAAACACCTGTTGTCACCAACAAGCCCTTTTCCCAATAGGGGTCAAAGAGCAAGCCGAAGATCTCTTTTGTCCCGATAAAAAGAATGATCAAGACGAGTGCGATCAGGGTCGTAAAAAAAATGACGCCCCCCCACAGCTTCGAAAGCCTTTGCCACCTGGCTGCCAGGATCCAGGCGAGCGCAACGATCCCGAACACGACGACCGCCCGGCTGTGAAATAGGACGGTGACCAGAGTGCTTAATCCCAGAAGGATCATCGAACCTCGAGATTTGCCTCGGGATAAAGTATCCGTTTCCGTTAGAGTTCGATATGCTAGGCTGATCACAAACGTGATTAACGGCAGGCTGGTGAGGGCTGGATATTTTCCCCAGTTGACCGCGTATGCAGGCATATACCATCCGAATGCTACCAGAAGCACAGCGAAGATCGCTGCCGCGCTCGATTGGGTCTCCTGTTTGATCACGGGGAATATCGATAGGGGAATCGACCCTACAACCACTTGTCCGAGGATCAGGATGACATCATTGATACTCGCGCCTGAGAATGAGACAATCAACGCCGCCAGGAGGTGAAAGCCGATATGATAATACGAGCTCGTAAGTGTGCTCCAGAGCGGAAGTTCATTCGAATCGAGACTTCGAATGAGAGCGTTCACGATCAGATAATGTTGAGCCGAGTCGAAGTACAGCGGAACAATCGCCCGGGAGACAAATGCAAATCTTAACAAAATAGACGCGCCCAACAACGTAAGGAGCGACCATGGAACGGCGTTCAAGCCGGGCACAGATTCTTTGCGAGTCTGAATGAAAAGCACAATCGCCAAAGCAGCCAGGACAATGAGCAGGAGGGCTGCTCCAATACGCGCTGGCAAAATTATCCCCCATGCCAGCCAGATCACAGACGTCAGCGAAAGAGGCAGGATCCACCCGGCACTGCTAAGAGCAAAATACTCCTCAGTATGTAATCTCTCGTTGAAGATCTTTCGCAGCACGAAGCCGAGCATGAATTGGCTGAGGAGCATTATCAACACGATGCTCACGATAAGCTGCCAGTGATTCGTCAGTACGGAGAAGATGTCGGCGAAGAGGTTCACGGATGCTATATTAAGGTGTTATGCCCGGGTAGGAAGGATAGGAGGGGCTGGAGGTCACTTCAGGCGTAATCCCCTCGGTCGATATGCCTCCAGGTGTTGGTGACAAAAACGTGTCTGGGCCGGCGAGCGCGATGCCGATGATAGGGAAATTTCCCTGCGCGAGCACGACATCTCCATTTACAGAAATGACGTAAAACTGCAACACCTCCCCAACAGGCAAAGCCTTTCCGGTGCAATAGACGCTGGTTGCAAGCGTGTTTGTCTTCTCACAAACGTAGATATGATCTCTTTCTCCTGCCGTGATCTTCAGATAAAAATCAGGATAAAAGGCGCCGTCGGTGAGGAAACTAACCAGCATATTTCCGTTGGCATCCTGGCTAAAAGAGACTACACAGGGTGTAACCGGACTGGAACTACAATACTTCAGCGCCTGCAAAGGGTAGCGCTTGTTCACACTTGCTTGATCTCTCCTCCATTCACGGAAGAAGACGAACCCAGCAATGGCAAGAAACAAGAGTACTACCAGGGAGATGCCAAGGATCAATCTCTTTTGAGTCACTTTATCCCCTGGAAATCATCAACAATGTCACAACGTTGCTGTATCGCTTTGGGATGAAATAGCACGGTGAAATAATTCTACCAAATCCGTCCCTTGGAAGTTCAGTTCACGGTAGAGAAAGCCTGTATCTTGCGATTATGCCTCCGGCGCGATCTTTGCCATAATGTTTGCAATCGTTCGGAGCTGCATCCACCATTGCTCCAGAGGGCGTTGAAACGTCAGGTCTGACATGCGGTCGAAGTCGTGCATGTCGTGAAAGACAAATTTCCCGTTCTGCAAGCCGATGAAGCAGCTGGCGCTCTCGCCCTGGTGGCATTGTTTGGTCAACTTTTCCAGGCACAGCCCTGCCAGTCGCGTCGCCTGGATGCGGTCGAAGGGGGAGGGGTCGCCGCCCTGCTGCAAGTGACCCAGGATGGCAGGGCGCGCGTCGAACACATCCTTGCCTTCCTCCTCAAAAAGAGCGCAGATGAACGAGGTGGAATAGATCTCGTTCGCGGCTTCATTGCGAATGACCAGCCCCAGACGTTTGCCGAGGAGAAAACCGCGTTTGAGTATCGCTACATCCTCCTCCAATTGTTTCAGTGTGATTCCTTCTTCCGGCAGGTAGACACGCTCGGCACCGGTGGCGAGCGCACTCATGAGCGCCAGATATCCGCACCAGTGTCCCATTACTTCCACGATGAAACAGCGCCGCGTCGCCCCCGCGGACTGCTTGATCTTATCGACCGCGTCTACGATGCTGTTCAACGCCGTATCCGCGCCGATGCTGAATTCGGAACCAGGCAGGTTATTGCTGATGGATGCAGGCAGGCAGGTGATGGGAATATTAAACGCCGGAAAGTTGGCGCGTTCCTTCCTCATGTCATAGACGCTCACATAGGCATTCCAGCCGCCGATGACAAGCAAGGCATCGATATGATGATTCTCAATCGTGCGGGCGATCGCATACATGTCTTTGCCGCGCGGCACTTTCCGGCTGGTGCCCAGCACAGAACCACCCACTGACGCCCAGCCGTTGACGCTGGTCCATTCCATTTCCTTCACTTCTCCCTTGGCAAACCCCTCGAAGCCGTTGTTCACACCCAGCATGATATGACCCTGGTCGAGTCCCAAGCGTACGGCGGCGCGCACTGCGGTATTCATCCCGGGGGCTGGCGCGCCTGCATTTAAGACGGCGATCCGGAATCGCTTCTGCCCGGGTGCGGGTGGATGAGGTAGGGCGCGCACCATCGTCCTGAAGGTGCGGAAGGAATGGTTGAAGCTGGAACTGCGCAGCGACATTGCCTTTTCATAGTCTCTGGCTTTGATGGCTTCCACCACCTGCCGGGTCTTTTCCACACCCTCTACCAGCGGCAAGCGGATGATGCGGTTTGCCCTCGTCCCCACCACGATAGGCTCTTGCTCGGGTTTGGATTCCAACACCGCGAGGACAGCCTCATAGCCCAGCAGGGTGGCAAGATTGCGGTCATAGGCGCTCGGGCTCCCGCCGCGCTGGACGTGCCCGAGAACGGTCGTGCGCACTTCTTCGCCCAATCCCTCTTCCAGCACGCGCTGCACATCGGTCGAACCGATGTAGTTCCCATAGCGGTCCTGCGCGCCTTCTGCCATGATCACGATATGGTCGCGGCGTCCTGCCCTGGTGCCCGCTTTGAGGCGTTCCAGCATCACCTCCTGCCAGTTATCTACATCCGGCGGCGCTTCAGGAATCAGCACCCAGTCTGCACCGGTGGCTAAGGCACCATAGAGGGCGAGATACCCGCAATTGCGCCCCATGACCTTGACGATGAACGTGCGCTGGTGACTAGCTGCCGTACTGGTGATCGCATCCACGGCGGCCGTAATGCGGTGCAGGGCGCTATCGGCGCCGATCGTCATCTCGGTGCCTGAGAAATCGTTATCGATGGAACCAACGATGCCCACAATAATAAGGTTCGGGTATTCCGCGGCAGCTTCTGGACGGATGTCGCCATTCTCCACTAACTCTGAAAGCAGGGATTGCCACTCGCGGCGAAATTGATCGGCGCCGGTTAGCGAGCCATCGCCTCCGATGACGATCAAGCCATCGATGCCAAGCTCCACAAGGTTTTTAGCAGCCATTCGCTGTCCTTCACGCGTCCGAAATTCCTCGCTGCGGGCAGTACCGATGATTGTCCCACCCTGCTGCAAGATGCCTCCGACGGCGTCCCAATTCATTTTATGAATTCGGGCTCCACCTTCCACCAATCCCTGATACCCCTCGTAGATTGCATACACTTCGGCGCTCTTGTCTAACGCGGTGCGAACCACTGCACGGACGGCAGCATTCATCCCTGGCGCATCGCCACCGCTCGTAAGAACTGCGATTCGTTTCGTAGCCATATCTTCCTGATACACTCCAGACCTCATAGATGCAGGTTGAATTGTACTATGAGCAGAAGTCCATACAAATCCATACAAACGCCTGCGGCATTATGTATTTCTCATCGAATTATGATAAAACCTGTACGGAGTACACGGAGACACTCGTATGCGAAAAACTACACGGACGATCGTGACGATCTGGTCGTTGATGATACTGTCGTTCTCCCCGCTGTTTGCCACCGTTTCACAGGCGCAATCCGCTGCCAACCCGGAGTCTGTTAACGTTCCCGGGACGCACCAGGACGAGCTGGGCTGCTCCGGTGAATGGCAGCCCGACTGCGAAGATACGATGCTGACCTACGATGAAGAAGATGACGTCTGGCAGGGGACGTTTGAAATCCAGCCAGCGAATGATGGGGACAAAATGGGTCTGCGTTACAAGGCGGCGCTCAACGGCAGTTGGAGCGAGAACTACGGACTGAATGCCACAGCAGGCGGCGCGGATATTCCACTGGTGGTGCAGGAACCCACTCCGGTCAAGTTTTACTACGATCATAAGACTCACTGGATCACGGACAATTTCAATACGCCAATTGTTGTGGCGATGGGAACATTCCAAACTCAGATCGGCTGTCTTGAGGATAACGACGCCACCTGCCTGCGCGCCTGGCTGCAAGATCCGGATGGAGATGGCATCTATGGGGTGCTGACCGGTGGGCTGGAGGCAGGAACATATAACGTTACATTTACATTGAATGAGGACCCAAGCCAGGTGATTGGCGAGCCGCAGCAGTTTACAGTCTTACAGGATGGAGATGCCGTTTATTTTGGATATGATGCCTTGAAGAATCAAACTACGATTAGCACAAGCGGCGCGCCGGTGGGCAACCTCACCAAACAGCGCGCAATCTGGATCAACAGGGACACGATCCTATGGAATGTCCAGGGCGATCCAGGCTGGACCTATACACTCTCTTATTCGCCAGACGCAGCGCTGGAGCTCAGCGCGGAAGGCATCAGCAATGGGAGTTCGATTCCATTGACCTTTGTTTCTGAGGGTCCAGATGTAGATATTCTCCGTGCGTATCCGCATCTGCGAGATTACGCGGTATTTGAAGTTGCTGAAAGCGACTCCTCCACGCTCGGCGAAATCCTCCGGGGGCAGATCGCTGTCATGGCACAGGATCGAGACGGGGATACCGTCGATGTAACGGGTGTGCAAATCCCCGGAGTGCTGGATGATGTATTCCCCTATGATGGACCACTCGGGATCACGTTCGACGCGAATGTAGATATTCCCACGCTGCGACTCTGGGCGCCTACAGCACAAGACGTCACTTTGTTGCTCCTGGGCGATACTCCCGATTCTGACAACGCGGCTGAGATGCCGATGGATTTTGATCCTGTGACAGGCGTATGGAGCGTCACAGGGGATGCAGATTGGAAAAGTCAGTATTATTTGTATCAGGTGGAAGTTTATGTACCGTCCACAGGGAATATTGAGACGAATCTCGTGACCGATCCATACTCATTAAGTCTTTCGATGAACAGCCGGTACAGCCAGATCGTGGACATCAACGATACGAACCTCAAACCGGAGGGCTGGGATGCACTCGAAAAGCCGGTGCTCGCCGCGCCTGAAGATATCGTTATTTACGAATTGCACATCCGCGATTTTAGCATCAGCGACCAGACGGTCCCGGAGGAACTGCGCGGCACGTATAAAGCGTTCACGGTCAAAGACTCAAATGGTATGAAGCATCTCGAGGCGCTGGCGCAGGCAGGCTTGACGCATATTCACCTGCTGCCTGCCTTCGATATCGCCAGTATAAACGAAGATAAGTCCACCTGGCAGACTGTAGATGAAGAAGCGCTTTCGTCGCTTCCGCCGGACTCGGAGGAACAGTCCGTTGCGGTCAGTGAGATCGTCGACACCGATGGATTCAACTGGGGCTACGACCCGCTGCACTATACTACACCTGAGGGCAGTTATTCGACGGACCCTGATAGCACCGCGCGTATTCTCGAATTTCGTGAGATGGTGCAGTCCCTCAGCGAAAGCGGATTGCGCGTTGTGATGGACGTGGTGTACAACCATACGAATGCCAGCGGGCAGAGCGAGAACTCCGTGTTGGATCGGGTTGTGCCCGGCTACTATCATCGTTTGAATGCCGATGGCGCGGTGGAAAACTCTACCTGCTGCCAAAACACTGCCACCGAGCATGCCATGATGCGCAAATTAATGATTGACTCTGTAGTCACGTGGGCGAAGGAATATAAAGTGGACGGCTTCCGCTTCGACCTGATGGGACATCACATGCTCGAAGACATGCAAGCCGTCCGGGTGGCCCTCGACGCGTTGACCATCGAAGAAGATGGCGTGGATGGGAAGTCTATCTACATCTACGGCGAGGGCTGGGATTTTGGCGAAGTTGCCAGTAACGGGCGCGGTAAAAATGCCACGCAGCTCAATATCGCAGGAACTGGTATCGGCGTCTTCAATGACCGCCTGCGCGACGCGGTGCGCGGCGGGAGTCCCTTTGGCGATCCGCGCGAGCAGGGCTTCGTCACAGGATTGGTCTTTAGCAATAATGCAAATGAAACGCGCGATGAGGAGGACCAGCAAATCCAGTTAAGGAACCATACCGATTGGATTCGCCTAGGACTGGCGGGCAACCTGGCGAGCTATGAGATCGTCCGCGCGGATGGCAGCACGGTGCCCGGCAGGTTGATCAGTTACAACGGCGCGCCGGCGGGGTATACGGCTGATCCGCAGGAAAATATTGTCTACGTTTCCGCCCACGACAACCAGACTCTCTTCGACGCGATCCAGGCTAAGGCACCAGCGGAGGCAACTCTTTCCGATCGCGTCCGCATGAATAATCTCGCCCTGAGTATCGTCATGCTCAGTCAGGGCGTACCCTTCTTCCATGCAGGCGATGACATCCTGCGCTCCAAATCGTTCAACCCGAATTCCTACAATTCCGGGGATTGGTTCAATAAGCTGGATTGGACGTATGCATCCAATAACTGGGGAGTGGGACTTCCGCTCGAAGGTACAGGGCAATGGGAGATGTATAAGCCGCTGCTTGCGAATCCCGAGCTTGCTCCCGCGAAATCCGATATCGAATTTTCTTCCGCCGTGTTTCGAGAGTTTTTGCAAATCCGCAAGAGTTCCAAATTGTTTCGGCTTGAGACAGCAGATCAGATCAAGGAAGTTGTGTCGTTCCTCAATACCGGACCCGATCAAATCCCAGGCTTGATCGTCCTGCACTTGCGGGATGTCGAGAGTATCGATCCTCTCTATGAAGAAATCATTATGTTCTTCAACGCCAGCCCGGACGCAATCACCTTCAGCGACTCGATGTTCACTGGCAAAGATTTTACTTTGCATTCCGTCCAGCAGGCGTCTGCCGATGAACTGGTACGCGCTTCGGAATTTAATGCCGGCAGTGGTTCTTTCAGGGTGCCCGGGCGAACGGCTGCGGTGTTCAACTTGCTCCAGGAACAGGTCGCAGAGCCTACTGCTTCGGGAACAGCCACACCCGAGATCCCTGCAATGGCGGACCCTAATGTATTGCTTACCCTGGTCGGCGTCCTCGGCGCATTCTTTGCGGTCATTGCGCTGATGTTTGCTCTGAGGCGTAAGGACGATAAGTAAAGCGGGTTGGTAATCCGCTCGTATCGATGACTTTGGCGGGTTACCAACCCGCCCTACAGAAAGGAAAAAGCGACCTCTTGCCAGGTCGCCTTTTCTTTTCTGTCTCTAATGCTTATGCACACGCGATCGTATATCGCGTCTCGGCTTGCACGCTGTTGGGGCTGGTCACGATGAGGCGAATCCAATATGTGCCTGCTGCTAATGTGGTGGGTGTGTAATCTACAGTGACAGTCTCTTCGCCGAACGCATCGAACTCGGTTGTTTGGGCGGTCATGGCACCGTCTTGCTGCGTCTCGAAGTGCCATTGAACTGTCGTAGGACCGTTGGTCTCGATGGTCCCGGTAATCTCAAGCGGAGTAATGGGATCCGTGCATAAAGCGATACTCAGAGATTCCGGGTCGACCTCCACCGTCACATCTGTGACTTCGGCTCGAGGCGCCTCGACCACGGGGATTCCGCTTGTGTTTCCGGCTGTATTTGTCACACTGCCTGCCACCCAGCACCGTCGGCTGGAATTCAGCGGGTCGGTAATCTGCCACCAGCCTCCATCGCCCGATTTACCCGTAATTTGCGCGCTTGTTCCCACGCTCAAGCCGCTTAGAACCACCCAACCGATTCCCGGCCCGAGCCGACAGTTGACCGCGACCTCGCGTGGGAAGGCAACTGGCACAGATGGGGTGGAGGTCGCCTGGGGAGGTGGGGTGTTGGAGGGAGGCAGGGTCAGCGTAGGTGCTGCGGTCGATAAGGATAGTGTGGTCGTGGCAGTGACTGCCAGTGTCGGCGTTTCTGTGACCGGAGCATTGGAGGGCAGGTTACAGGCAGACAGAAATAAGAAAAGGATAACAAATAAACCTCGTAATTTCATTGCATCTCTCCTTGTGTTTGTTCCATCTTACCTAACCCGAATGTCTCTGACAAGAGACCATTTGGATGCCTGCCCAGTCAAATGAACTGAGCGGACGAAAGGCGTCCGCTCAATATTATTCTGTTTCCTTCTTACTTCAGGATTGGATAGGGCGATTTTGGTTTGTCCTGAAGCAATCTCCTGGAGGTGACCACTACTTTTATGATAGTGACTATAGTGACAATGGCAATGACGAGCGTCGGAATCGAGTTGGCAAGCCGCGCAAGCTCATTGGCAGATTCGCTAAGTCCAATTGTATTCAAGGCTTCAGGGGTGATCCCCAGGATCCCTGGCGTTTGCAAAATAGTGATGGAGAGCGTCGCTGCGGCAACATCGATCAGCATGCTCAAAATGCGGGTGGTCGTTCTCCATATCCTTTGACTTAGCATAATGGCATTGAAGCCGATGAGCACGAGACTCATGAGGTTGACCCAGGGGAGGAAGTGGAAGAACGTCTTCGTTAGAATGGGAATGGAGGTTTGTATACCATTATTTACAACATGGATGGAAACCAGATTTGGGTACAGGTTAAGAATGACCAGCCCCAGGAAGGTAAAGATAATCGTAGCAATGTGATCAGGTGGATCAATCTGATCAGGGTCTGGCGTACTATACAATTCTCGGGGATTCCATTCCTTCGTTTCCTGTTCGAAATTGCGTCCAAACGCGGTCCGGTCGATGATCGCCAATATGAGGACAAGATGCCCTAAAGCCGCGATCAAGCCGCTCAACGTGCTGATAAACCATTTGCTTACCAACGGCACAATTTCGGCAGCAGCGAATCCTGCTTTGCTTAGGTCGACTCCCAGACTTATCAAGGATAGGGCGACGAGAACGCTAAACACGACGCGGGCCACAAGTGCAAAGATGGGAAACATACGGGGCCCAATCAGATATTGATGGTGTTGAGTTTGATATCTGGATGCGACCTCATGCGGCGCGCCATATTCCTTGAGCAACTCGACAACCATCGCCTCATCTACATCACCTTTAACCTGCTTTCGCTCATCAAGCATATCCTCCAATGTCGACCGGATCTCTGCCTGGATATCTGCCCTGTTCTTGTGTGGCAAGTGTTTTCCGATTTCCGTAATATATCGATCGATCAGGCTCATTTCGTTCTCCTTCATAAGGTCAACAGACTCTTGACATTGATTATGGATGGCTCTTCCTTAAGCTGCCTTGCCATGCGGATAGAATGGATGATGTCCCATACATAGATCCCTGCGATGACAGCGGCGCTGATGCCAACCGTCCAGGTTACTACTTGGCCTACTTCACCAGCACCACGTGCAGCAAGCATCTCAAGAAAAGCCGGGTTGATAACATCTTGCGTGATCACAAGGGCAGCGATGTAAACAATCCAAGCCAACCCCAGGATCACGTTTGTGACGGTGAGCGCCGGTGTCCAGTTGCCAATCTTGAGCTGGAACAGTTCATGGATCAGGGTGAGCCCCATGAGCACAAAGAACCCAGGCAGCCAGAAATTCCACAGATTTGGATGCAGGAACTGCACAGGGTTGCTATCTCCTTGCAGCCGAGCAAGGACAATGGGGGAGACAACCCAGAGGATGACAAAGAGGTACATGACGATGTTGATCAGCGACTCAGCAATGCTAATCTGGCGTTTTCGAGGCAACTCAGGCAATTGATCTATGGTCCATGCGCGAGAACCAGGGGTCGGTAAACCGTCCGGCTTTTCTCCGGAACGTTCGAGGAGCACAAACACGAGGGTCACCCAGAACAGGATTTGTATCCCTACGCTAAATGCGCCGCCAAGCGCTTCTCCAAACGCGTTCATAAAGTCGAGAGGGTCTCCCGTGAGGGTCAGGATGAACCTCACGATGGTGAAAACAGGGAGTGCCGTGAAAAGGACCCGCCGGAGAACTGTGACATACCCTTCGTACCAGTCCGGTCCGATCAGGTAACGTTTAGGCGGTGCATACTTGAAAGCCAACGGCTTGGGGTCGCCAAGTTCCTCCAGTGTCTCTGTGATAACGCTTTCCTCCGCAGACTTTGCGGAGTGCCCTCGTTCTTCGAGAAT
>DASSBC010000037.1:0-132388 GCA_035699125.1 Anaerolineales bacterium | reverse complement strand
GCTGATGAGAGTCGGGGAGGGCAGGATCGTCTGCAAGCGCGGTGCGGAGGGATATCAGATTGTGGGGTTGCTGGCAGGTGTCTTGAATCCAGATGCCCCCGGCGTAGGAATCGCCTTCAAGGTAACCGATGGCGACCCTGCTCGGGAGTCACTTGACCTGACGCACAGTAACCGCGTCCGTCCGGCGGTGACGTTGGAAATTCTGCGTCAGCTTCGGGTACTTTCTTCAGAACAGCAGCGGGTCCTCTCCGCGTTTGGACCGGAAAAGCCTATTAAAAATCATCAGGGCATCATCACCGGGCAATCACATCCTGTACTTAAGCTTGCAGATATCCATTAGAATTAAAATAAGAATGTTACAATGAAAACCGGAAGAGTTATATTCCAAGGAGAGTGAATTCGTGACTTCCGCCGGGGACCGTATTCTACTGATTGAAGACGACCCTGAAATCAGCGATTTGATTGCGCGCCAGGCGCTTACTCCTGTTGGTTATTTTGTGGATGTAGTGGCAGATTCCAGCGCCGCGATTAACCAGGCGCTTCTAACTCCCCCTGATTTGATTATTGCAGACTTAAATCTTTCTGGCTTGAGCGCGAAAGACCTGCTTGTGGCCTTTACGGCACAAGGCATCCTTACACCTGTGCTGGTGATTGCCAGCAAAGGGCAGGAGCAGGATATTATCCAGGCGTTTCGTCTTGGCGCTGCGGACTATTTGCTGTGGCCGGCAAGGGATGCCGAGGTCCTTGCCGCAGTAGAGCGCGTGCTGAGCCGTGTCCATGAAGCACGCGACCGCCAACGACTCGATTCAAAGCTGAGTGAGCTGAACCAACAACTGCAGCGCCGGGATCGGGAACTGGCGGCGATCCTCAATATCGGCAAGGCGGTTGTTTCGATTAACGATCACCGTATTCTCTTTCAGAAAATCATCGAGAATCTAATGCAGGTCGCCGAGGCAAACAGTGCCTGGCTGCTCATCCGGGGCGAAGAAAAGAATCAGTTTTTGCTTGTTGCGCAACACGGTCTCCCCAAGGTTTGGGCAAAGAAAATCAACACGCCGCTGGATGACGGAATCAGCGGCTTGGTGGCTCTTTCCGGGGAGACGTTGTCTATCTCAGGCGAGCCCTTGCTGCGATTTCGCGTTGCGAATTTAGGGAGGTCGGCATGTGTAGTTCCCATCAAAATTCAAAAAGAGGTCATTGGTACACTGGTCGTCCTTCGCCGGGAGGCACGTCCATTTGAAAAGAGGGAACAGATCGTATTGGAAGCCATCGCGGATTACGTTTCGATTTCCCTGCTGAACGCTCGTTTGTTCCGGGCGTTGAACACGTTGACACAAGCTGCCAAAGAGGGATAGAAACGGCAGAAACCGTTCCACCGCTAAAGCCTTACAGACTCTCCACGAAACCACGCCTCCGTTCTAGAGTCGTAAAAAAGAAGTAAAATTTCTCTGACGCGACCTATGCCCAAACCTGACTTAATCCTGCTCGCGCTAGACGAATCTCCCATCTTGTATTTGATGGATCGTGTCCTGCGGGCTGTAAAGTATGAAACCGCCGTTGCGAATAATACAGAGGCGTTGGGAAAAATATTGAAGGAAGCGACGCCATCGCTATTGCTGATCGGGGAGAAATTTGATGGGCATGAGGGCTTGCGTATTGCCAGAGAGTTGCAGGAACGTTTCCCAACCCTACCGTTTCTTTTTTATACCGAGAAGTTGCGCCCCGACATGATTCGAGGGCTTTTCCAGCTTGGTCTGAGCGGATATCTGGCCCCTCCACTAAAGACCGAGGAGATTGTCGATGCAGTAGATACAGGTCTGCGGAACGCACACCGTGTTGGTGATTGGCTTCGTCGAGAGGTCAAGCGTACCACCGCCTCTTTACAAAAGCGCGCCCAGATCTCAGAATCAGAACGGACACGGCTGGAGACAGTATTCAATAATATCCATGACAGTGTGATGATTCTCAATCCGGATCATGTGATTCTTCTTGTCAACCCTGCCATGTGTCGGACGTTCGGGATCAACGCGCCAACAGCCGTTGGCAAGCCCGTATTCGAGGTCATGACTCATCCTGATGTGCTTGCGTTAATCATGCGTGCAGACACAAGTGATCCCTTCCAGTACCATGAGGTTAGTTTTCCGGATGGCAGGGTGGGCAATGCACAGTTTACTGCTGTGCAGGGCGTGGGGTACGCTCTTACCATGCAGGATATTACTTATCTCAAGGAGATCGATCGGCTCCGCAGTGAATTTGTGCATACGGTCTCACACGACCTGCGTTCCCCTCTGACGTCGGTGATCGGTTACAGTGAGCTTGTGGAACGGGTGGGGCCTTTAAATCAAACGCAGCAGGAATTCATCACCCGTATCCAGGACAGCATCCAGCACATTACCTCGCTGATCAATGACCTGCTGGAGCTGGGTAGCATCGAAGCAGGGATGGATACCCATCGAGAGTTTGTCCAGCTAGAGGGGATCTTGCGCTACACGATTAATATGCTGGATGGGCAGATCAAATCGAAACAGCTTCGGGTACAGACAGACATCGCGCCTGCTCTGCCGGCATTACGTGCCAACCCGATCCGTCTGCGCCAGGTCTTTGATAACGTGATTGGGAATGCGATCAAATATTCCTATGCTAACGGCGAAGTTCAGATTTCGATTCATGCCGAGGAAGACCAGGTGATCTTGCAGGTCACAGATCGAGGACCGGGGATCCCGACTAGCGACCAGCCGCGTATTTTTGATAAATTCTATCGCGCCTCCAACATCACGTCAGAGGTAGAAGGGTCGGGGCTGGGGCTGGCGATTGTTAAGAATATCGTGGAGAATCATCAGGGACGGATTTGGGTAGAATCGACAGTAGGGAAAGGTAGTTCGTTTTTTATCGTTCTGCCCGTGAATGCCGAGCCCGTGAAAGTCAAACGGAAATAAGACTCTGCTGCGAACTGTAAGGCGCTTCACTTTTGGGGCAGACGCGAAAGCAGCGAATCCCGTGATCGCCTCTGCGTGGGAGGATAGATGTCCACACCTGAGCGCATACTATCCAGCTCGGAGCTAAAGCGCATCCAATCTTTGACGAGGATCACAAAGTGCGGCGTTTTATCTTTGAAAAAAAATCGAGAAAGGAATAATCTTAATACAACGGGGGAGATGGGATAGCCCGTGAGCTCAACCACAACTGCCGTATTCGTGGCGAGGGGCGAAAAAATCTCCCGCACCCAGCCAGACATGTTTTTCATGGAAAAAAGATAGCGCATCTCGGTTGCGGTCGTTTTCTTGATGCGTTTATAGGAAATATTGACGCGCACGAACGGTGTGACCAGCTTTAAGTAATTCGGGTACGGCTGGACGTAGGCAAAATAACGGATGACCCAGAAGAAAATACCGATGAGAATTGATAGCCCGCCAATGGCCGCAAAGAGTTGCCAGCGCCATGGCAGCAGGCGCCCTACTGGATCGATGTATTCGCTGTACGCCAGTGCAAACATCCCCAGACCGATCGCGATCATGGGCGTCCACCAGCGGCTGACCAGATGTCGGTACACGATTAATGGATATTTATGCCCCGCAGGTGCCATCCTCACTCATCCTCATTCATCGGGAGGGATAACCCGTCTGCCTCTTCCGTCTCCATGGGAGCGCCGCTTAATTGGCTGCTCAACCCTCGGATCGCTTCCGTGAGCTGTTCGCCGCGCAGACTGAATGTCACGTCGCCGCGGGTCTTTTCGATGATCCCGCGTGCCAGGTCGGTCTGCCGCCGTAGTCCATTGGTGATCGCGTCGGGATAATCGATGGTGACAAGCACGGAGTAGATCTCATCCATATACCCGAGCAGGCGTTCCGCTTCCTCCGAATACCCGGAGCGCAATATGTCCAGCGTGCGCCGGCGCAGTTCGCCCACTACTTCTGCCAGCCCGTTAAGATAGGTGGCATCTTCAACACCCAATTCTTCGGGCGTTTGCAGCGCCTGGTTTTGGATCAAGGCGCAAGTGACATTTGCTTCTACATACTCTTTGAGGGAATCCTGGGTGTATCCTGCAAAAAAAAGTTCGGGATGCGCCTTCAAATCGCTGCGCAATCGGTCGGCGAGGGTCTGCGCTTCTGCCAGATTGGCTTCCATGGCTTCCATATCATCCCGGTGCACGGCTCGAATCGCCAGCGAGCAGGCGCGTGTGAGTTGGCGAGCCTGTTTTAGCGCCTCGTCCCGCTTCGAGGTGCGCACGTCAAAGTTCTGGCGTATGCGTTCGGCAATATCTTCAAGTTTGTACATGGTTCGCTCTTGTTTACCTGTAAAAACCAGCGGGGACTCACTGCTCTTTTGGCGGCTCGGGTGGGTGCGGCGGACGGAATAAACTCTCTGCCAGGGAATTGTTGCTGGGCACCATGATCTCGCCAAAGGCCGCTTCATAACGTGCAATATTTTCCGTAAGAGCACGTAGAAGCAACTTTGCGCTGAGGGGAGTCATGACCACGCGTGAACGGATATTGGCAGTGGTTTCTCCCGGTAGGATGTGAGCAAAGTCGATCACAATGTCGGCTGGAGAGTGGGAGATGCGCGCCAGGTTGGCGTAGGCAGGCTCCATCCCTTCAGGAACGATAATCTTCGGTCCGGCAGGTTGGGAAGGTGCAGTCATAATCCAGTCCTGTGATTCCTACGAACTCACAAGCCTCGCCATGAGACATCAGACTTGTGGCACTAAAACGGAATATCATCCTCAGCGGGAATCTCTGCCCCTTCCATGCTGCCCATGCCCATCATTGGACCCTCTCCAGTCATTTCACCGCGGGAAGACAGGAAGCGCACGGTACCCGCTGTCACCTCAAAGGATGCGCCCATGGAACCATCTTGCTTATTCCAGATGCGTGGTCCGCCGGTATTTTTGTCGGGAGTCAAGCGTCCTTCGATGAGGACTTTCGAGCCTTTCTTGAGATACTGATTACAAATTTCAGCCTGCTTGCCCCACGTGGTGATACGAAACCAAATGGTTTCTTTGACCTGTTCTCCACTGCCTGTTGTATACTGGCGGTTCGTCGCAACCGAAAACGATGTCACAGCCTGACCCGAGGGGGTATAGCGCATTTCCGGGTCCTTGCCAACGTTGCCTACTATGATAATGGTGTGAAACATGGGAATCTCCTTAGAGTCTAGGTACCCGCAGCACTGTTGAAAATCCCGCGTCAGCGGGGCGGCGGGGGAATAAGATAAAGTGTATTGTACTCGGACTTTGGCGATTTGTTAACGCGAGATAAGCAGGCGCAAGCGCCGACTATTTTCGCGAAGAATGAGCGACGAGCCTGTTACAAATCCGTGACCTTCCTGAAACATTTCGGTCACAGATATTCTATAGAATAGAAAGAGACCCAGTCTTTAGAATTGAGGACCCATGAAAGCCAAGAATCTCCTTTTACTTTTCGTGATGTTGTTTCTGGCTGCCTGCGGCTTTGATGTGAGCATTGAGCCCTTGCAAACTGTGATACCGACAACTACCCCTGCGATTTCTGCGATCACATCGACCTTTGCGGCATCGCCCACTGCGCAGGTTATTGAACCTACGGCGACGATTGTGATTCCCTCGGCGACTCTTGTTATCCCAACCGCCACGCAGGTGCAGCAGATTCCACCGACGTCTACATCTGTGCCGCCTACGACGGCTGGAGAGCAAGCGGTCAAAATCGTCCTGATCGAGCTGGAAGGGAACGGTCAATCGGGCCCGCTCGTCGGCTGCGGGGACAGCGCCATCCCGATCAATGTGACGATCCCTGCCACGCAGGGCGTGCTGCGCGCTGCGCTGGAAAAATTATTCTCCGCCAAACAGCAGTTCTATGGCGAGTCGGGTTACTATAACGCGTTATATCAATCTGACCTTGCGATTGAGTCTGTCAGGATCGAGCAGGGAAACGCCATTATCCATCTGACGGGAACCATCATGCTGGGAGGCGCGTGTGACGCGCCGCGCGTCCAGGCGCAGATCGAGCAGACAGCACTGCAGTTCTCTACGGTCAGCGCCGTGACTGTTTTTGTGAATGGTGTGCCTCTGGAGGATGTGTTGTCTTCCCGATAAATAGGGAGATCTGTTAAGGAACAAGATGCCTTCTTCGTTTCGAAGAAGGCATCTTGTTCTTTACTAAAACGCTTCGTGAATTATGTGGTCGGGCGGCTGACCGTCCGCTGCCTGAGGATCAGACCCAGCCCCATCAGCGCGAGGATACCTACTATCAGAGCAGGGATCAGATAGGGCAGCTGGACCGGTGCGGGAGATGAGACAGGTGCCGCGATAGATTCCACAGCAGGCTCCGCTACAGGTTCCTTTGCGGGCGCGACGACTTCAGGAGCCTTGACCAATGCCGATTGGACGGTGATGTGGTTCGCGCTCATGACATCGCGCAGAGCAGTATCGGCTTTGGGGTTGAGGAGATGCCATTCGTCGACGGTGTGTAGCGTTTCTCCCTCCAGGCGGGCTGTGTAATGTACATAGGCAGACTGTCCTTCGTTCGTGGGGTAGTAGATCATCTGGATGTAAGGAATCAGCGTCCCGTCCAGGTTCAGGTGAGCGGTGATGTTATATCCCTCTCCCAATCCTTGGGGCGCCTTGGAGAGGACTGCCTGATCGAAGAAACCAGACTGCTCCAGGTTCATCATAGCCTCCTGATCGTTCAGTGAAACTTCACCTTGTATACCGGGGCCGCTGATTGTCAATAAGCCCAGCTCCTTGGCGAAAACCGCTGAGTTGGAGATTGCCAGCAGGGCGAGGATGAAAAACACCAGCAACGTATGTTTATGGACCTTCATTTCAAACACTCCTTTTTCTAAGACAGGCCGCCATCCGCATGGCGGCTTTTGTACATCAGGTACACCAGCAAAGATAATCAGGTTCCCAGTAGGGCGACATATCATTCTGCCAGAACAAACAAGACGGGATACCATCCCGTTCTACGGGGATCTTGCGATGACTTCGTATGCTGTTGACCTTCACGGAAGATCCATATCAATCCGGTTTGACCCGCTACAAATAAACGATTGCTACCATCGTTCGGATACGCCAAAGCAACAGGAGATGTAAACCCGGTAGCTACCAGTTCCAACTCGATTTGCAGAGTCGTGTGCCCTTCAAGATTACATCCATATAGACTGGTAAGGAGGAAAAAGAACCTCTTAAGAGCTTTCATTAGATCTCGCAAGTAGTCAATGATCATCAGATGGACGTTGAAAGACATACGTCTGGCCGGATAGCAATCAGCCTGACCTCTGCTGTTACAGTTCTGTAACAAGACATTAAAAGGGGAACTTTCATTTTTTAGATGCCGTCCATCAGCAGCACAACATGGAGGTGCGAGATGAAACTTACAACCAACTCAATTCTTATTGTATTTGGCATTATTGCCTTAGCGATCATGGCATGTTTTCCGGTGACCTTGATCGCCATGCCTTTGCTACAACCGGCACAGCCCAATGAAGTGGACTCGATTGAAACAATTCAAGCCATCGTGACACAAACCGTGGCTGCTGCAACACAGAACGCGCCGACATCCATTCCCGCTACAGTGACGCCAGTCCCCGCGACGAGCACGCCCATCCGCCCAACGAACACAGCTGCACCTACGACCTACTGTGACTGGGTGGCATTCATCAAGGATGTGACCATTCCCGATGGGACGCCGCTTTCTGCGGGTGAGTCCTTTACAAAGACCTGGCGTTTGCAAAATCGCGGCACCTGCACCTGGACGGCTGACTACATGCTGGTATACACCAGCGGCGACCAGATGGGTTCCACGACAGCCGTTCGCTTACCCGGAAACATTGCGCCCGGCCAAACGGTGGATGTATCCGTGACGCTCACAGCTCCTGCCGTCAATGGCTACCAAAGAAGCTACTGGATGCTGCGCAATCCCTCCGGTGCGTTGTTTGGCTCCGGGAGTAAGGCCAATGAAGCCTTCTATGTCGAGATCAAGGTGAAAACCGAGTTGCCCCATGGAACCGTTTCAGGCGCTCTCTGTTATCCCAGCGAGTTCAATCCACCGATGACTCTCTACTTCGAAAAGGCTGGCACGAATGAAAAGATTCAGTTCTCCATCCCTGAGGATCAGAATTTCTTCAGTGTACTGCTCCCTAATGGAAGATACTACGCCTATGCCTGGGCACCTGGATACAACCTGGAAGGCGCCTACACTGACTCGAGCGATCTGATGAAGACCTTCGTCGTCTCCGCCGGACAAACCACAGTGGACATCAATCTGTGCAGTTGGAGTCCCTATCCCCATGGGCGTGGGCAGTAATAAACAAAAGAGTGCGATCCGCTGCGGGTCGTACTCTTTTTCATTCGATCTCGTACGAGTAAAGAACCGTCTCCATCTCTTCTGGTGTCAAGCCGCCGTGGTGACCGTAAAACCGTTGCTCGAATTTGTCCTTTTCATACCACCAGACCGATTCGTACCGATAGGGCAGGATCACCAGATTTCCTACCCGTTCGCGAAAACGGGGTGAGACGTCCGGGCCAAAGTATCCTGCCTCGATGAGTATCTTTGTTTTCACGACGTCCGCTTTCCCTTCGAGCCGTAGCTCAAGAAAAGATTGGGCATCGTCTAGCATGTCGTCTTTGATGTAAAGGAACATATCACGCGGCGAACCGGCGGGGACGAGCAATTGTCCTTTGAGATTGGTCCTTAGAAATCGTTCAACCCCGGTAAATTGCGGACCCTTATTCAAATAGATTGTTGTTTGAGGGTCTATTTCCGTTTGACCGTGGTCTGCAGTCATCAGGAATAGAATCCGTTTCCCCTGGAACACCCGCTCAAAGTAATGCTCCATCGTCAGTAGAAATGTCTCGATCTCGGCTTCTGTTTGCGGCGCAGTCGGACCGTATTCATGTCCAAGAGCATCGATTTTGTCGAAATAGAGATATACATAGGTAGGCTGCTGTTGTTTTTTCAACAACAACCCCACATTGATCAACGCTTCGGAGAATGTTTTGAATGCGCGTAATTCCGCGCCATCCATCACTGCCCTGGAATAGGTGGACGGCGTGTAATCCCGTATCCCGAACACAAAAGGCTTTACCCCCATCTGTTCCAATTCCGGGTAGAACATCCCACGCGGGTATAAATACGCGGGCTGGATTCCCGTGGGTTTTAGCAAATCGCGCTCCCAAAGCCCCGAGTAGGAAAACAACAGCGGCGCAATAATAGCGTCCACCAGCGGTTCGTAGTAAATCCATTCATAGACACCGCTCTGCCCGACGTTCCAACCGGTATGAATGGTCGTCAGATGTGCAGCGGTTGTGGAGGGGAACTGGGAGAGTAGCTTTTCGACATTTCCCTGTTTTGCCATCCGCTGGAGGAACGGCGCATCCTGAAAACGTTCGAAGAATCGCCAGCCGAAGCCATCTACCAAAAACAGGACAACCGCATCGTATTTTCCTGACGCGAATGCCCCCTTAATCCGACCTGGGATTCCAGCGAATCCACCTTCGTCGTAACGCGGCTTAATAAATGTTGGATGCATTTGATTTCATAGAAATGCCAATCACGAATTACTATTTACCCATCATCCTCGCCGCCCGTCGTCCGATCTCTACTGCAAAGTTCGTCCCTCGATCCCACGGGTAGACCTGGCTCATTGAAGCAAAATAGAGTCCGTCAATCGGTGTCTGAATGGCAGGAATGTTTTTGGAATGGTTCACCAGAGGCACAGGCTGTGCATAATTCGTCTTATTCACCCAGACCTTGTTCACCCAATCGCGTTCGAATGCGGGGTTGAACTTCTTGAGAGCGGGTAGAAATCGCTCTAATAACTGCTCATCGCTCATCGAAAAATACTCGTGACCTACTTCCAAATAATCCCCCGCATACACAATATGATCGCCGCCGAAATGTTCTTTCGACACGAAATTTGTATGTTCCACCAGGGCAAGCATGGGATAGCCTGCTTCCTTAGGAAGATTGAACCAGTAATATCCTTCTTTTGAGAGCTGATGCTTCAGCGACAGCACCATCACGACCGCCCCCATGGACTTCAATTCCAGTAGCCCCTTCAAATAATGTTCAGGGAGATCAGGGCTTAACTTCGCCATTAAACTCGGCGAGGTGGTGACCAGCACTTTGTCAAACGATTCTGGTTTTCCATCGACTCGAACAGACAACTGCGCTCCCTCCCGTTTAATAGACTCGACCTTTGCCCCCAATCGAATCTCTACTCCCTGCTCTCTCAGTCTCTCGGCGAACATATCCGCGAAGCGCTGGAACCCTCCCTCAAACGTTCCCAATCTTGTCGTCCGAGCTTTGATGCGCGCCCACAGCCATGCCATGTTGACATCCTGGTAGAATGGACCGAACTTCCCCACAAGCAGTGGCTTCCACATCTTTTCGTAGACGTTTTTCCCTGCCCACTTCATCATCCATTCGTCCGCTGTAAATTTTTCCAGGGCTTTCCAGTTATTGGTCAAACGCAGGAATAATCCGACGAACCCAAAGCGGATCTTATCGATGCCAAAGCCAAGACCGGGGAAAAGAAGTGCCCGCAGAATGGAGTCAAATGGATAGAAGCTCCCTTTGTAATACATCACCGTGAGCGGACGTGGAAAGAGGACTTTATCCTCCCAGCCCAATTCTTTAATCAACCCCAACATGTGATTATCAGACTGAAACCAGTGGTGATAGAACTTCTCGACTGCCCAATCCCAGTGTGGTTCCTTAAACCCAGCCGCCAATCCACCCACGTGATTGGCGGATTCGTAAATTGTCACATCATGTCCTGCATTTTTTAAATCATAGGCGGCTGCCATGCCGCCAAACCCCGCTCCAATGATCGCGATTCTCATCCAATCTCCCGGTAAGTCGGGTGAGTAACCCGACCTTGCAAAATATTGGCGGGCTATCAACCCGCCTTACCTTGTCGTGCGTTGTTCTACTTTCTCCGCCAGAATTCTAAGCTTGCCCCACATCTGGCGGATCACGTAGATCATCGCCAGGTTTTGCAGCCAGCGCGTTTCACATTGAGGGTTTTCCGCGAGACGTTCAAAGACTTCTACCGCTTTATCATCGGTGCGCCTGGTCTTTGCATATTCATTCGCCAGTTGCTGCAGATACGCTTCATTTCGTCTGCGCAACTGCTCGGTCTGTATCAATTTCCGCCGTATCTCTTCCACGCGAGGGTACACCCGGGAGATGGCTGTTTCTAATTCTTCAATCGTAAACGGCTTGATCAGATACTCCTGCACGCCGATAGACATTGCCGTTCGCAGGGTGGTCGTATCTTTTTCGGCGGAAACGATAATGCAACCAATATCAGGATGTTTATTTGCAATCTTGCGGTAGGCGGTCAAGCCGTCCATTTCGGGCATGTTGATATCGAGCAGGAGGATATCGGGATGATGTTCCTCCGTGAGTTCCACGGCTTGAAGTCCGTTCGCGGCGATCGCGACCACTTCCACATCGTCAATCGTAGCTAACATGAGCCGCGTGTTGCGTCGGGTTTCCTGGACGTCGTCGGCGATCAATATCCGCAACTTCTTCTTTGGAGATACATTGGTCTGCACCATGGTCCATTCCTTCGAATCTGACCGGTAAAACGTGTTGCAAGCCAAGTATAACGCATGCGAATTGTCAGTACTGCGAGAATTGCAAAATAACCACGTTACACACGGTTGGTCTCCGTACGCAGCGAATCGCTCCAGTGAATGCCTTCGCGTGCCAAAAAATACGCGCCGAGCAGCGTAATGGGCAGCCATAGTGCAACATGCAGCACCAGCGTATACCCGGCTGCTATGGAATGATCCACACCGTACGCGGTGAGCACAGCAATGCCTGGCGCGTCGAAGGTTCCGATATAACCAGGTGCAGACGGGATGGTCGTTGCCAGGTTGACAATCCCATTCATTAGCATGAGCGCGAAAAAGGAAACATTGAAGTCGAAGGCGTGCATCACGAACCAGTACTTCCCTGTCTCCAGCAGCCAGATCAGCACCGATGTGAAAAAGACCATCAGCACATTGAATGGGGAGCGCAGGGAGGCAAGTCCGTCGAGAAACTTGGTCATCAAACCAAGGATGCGCTCATGCAATCGCTTGGGAACCAGCCGAAAAATGAACCAAAACCCAATTTTGGTCGCTCGTTGCGGAAACATCGCGGCGAGCAGAAACACTGCCAACGCGCCGAGAAAGGCAGCTGTCCCCCAGAGGGCAACGCCCTGGATATTCCCGATGAAACCAGAGGCGCTCGTCAGCTTGGCAAGCTCAGGCAGATTCAGGAACACAAACGCCAGCATGACCACACCATCAAAGATGCGCTCCACGATGATGGTCGCCAACGAAGCGGAAACAGAGACGCCTTCCTTGCGTTTCAGGATGACAGCGCGCAGCACTTCACCAGCCCGCGCCGGATAAATGTTATTTCCCATGTACCCGATCGTCGTAATCGGGAACATGGTTTGCGTCGGAATCTTTTTGATTGGTCCAAGCAGATAATGCCAGCGCCAGGCACGCACCCACACCCCGACAAAGTACACCCCAATTCCCGGTACCAGCCAGATGTAATTTGCCTGCTTTACAGAGTCCCAAAATTCTTCGAGACGGAGTCCGCGTAGCGCCAGCCAGATAAAGACGATGCTAATCAGCACACCGAGCCAGAATTGCCATTTTTTCATGGGCGGGATTGTAACATGTAGAGTTATGCTATCCTTTGCGGTGAAAGCCAAACCGGGAAGCGATGACCCTACGATATAATGATTCCATGCAACTCAACGAACCCGCGCCCGACTTTGAATTGCCCGACCTTCAAGGTGTTCCCCACAAACTCAGCGGCTTTCGTGGAAGCGTTGTCATCATCAACTTTTGGTCAGCCGAGTGCCCTCATTCGGAACGGACAGACTGGTCCCTCCTGCTTCTGCTGGAGAAGTGGAATGGGGAGGTAGCGATGCTGCCCGTTGCCTCAAACCGGAACGAGTCCGTTGCGATGGTATCAGAGGCGGCTGCAGCGCGGGGTGTTTCCCGGATCCTGATCGATTCGGAGCAGGTGGTCGCAGACCTGTATGGAGCGATTACGACTCCACATGTGTTTGTGCTCGATCAGAAGGGAATCCTGCGATATCGTGGAGCCGTGGACGATGTCAGCTTCCGGCGCAGGGAAGCGACGCAGTTCTTTTTGCGGGATGCTGTAGAAGCCCTGCTGAATGGCCAACCGTTATTATTGAGCGAAACACCTGCCTATGGGTGTGCCATCGTCCGTGAAATTTGATAGAATCGAAGGCAGTTGATTGCTGAGAAAGCGGTAAGCTGTGCCGATTGAACTTCCTGCAAAAATTGCGTTCCTCAAGAAAATCCATCTTTTCCATGGCTTGGGAGAGGACGAACTCGCGGCAGTTGCTGCCGAGCTGCAGGAGGTTTCCTACGCAAAGGATGCTGTGATCTTCCAGCAGGGAGGGAAAGCCGACAGTTTTTATTTGATCTATGGCGGGATTGTGCGCATTGTCCGTACCCAGAATAAGAAGGAGTATCAATTGGCACGCCTGATCAGGGAGGATTATTTCGGAGAAATGGCGCTTGTCGCCAATCGGCCACGCTCTGCGACGGCCACCGCCCTGACAGATACGTCCATGCTGGTTCTGTCGCGTGCAGATTTCCAACGACTCTTTAAGGAACACCCTCAACTGGAATTGAATCTGTCGGTCGCGATTCACAGCCGCCAGTTGGCACAGCGCTTGCGTTTCAAATGGTTGCGCTCCGATGAGGTGATTTATTTTCTGGCACGCAAACATCGCGTCATCCTGTTGCAAAATCTAGGGTTGCCCGTTTTTTTGCTCCTCATCCCATTGTTTCTGTTCTATGCCTGGTTTACCTTCGTTCCTTCGTTGGTTGTAGTGATCGCCGCAGTTGTTTCTTTGCTTGCCCTTGGTGCCTGGATTGCCTGGCTCATCGTCGATTGGGGCAATGATTATTACATCGTGACGAACCAGCGCGTGGTCTGGCTCGAAAAGGTTGTGGGCATTTACGACAGCCGCCAGGAATCGGCGCTGAGCACCGTGTTGTCGGTTGGTGTGGAAGCGAATCCTTTAGGGCGTGTGTTGGATTATGGAAATGTCATCGTGCGGACGTTCGTCGGGAGGATTCCATTTAGCCACGTCGAGCACCCCAATCAGGCGGCGCGCATGATCGAGGAATACTGGATGCGGACGCGCTCCGCAGCCGTTGCGATGGAAAAGGAAGCGATGAAAGATGAAATTCGCAAGAAGCTGGGCATCCCGATTCCTCCCAAGCCGAAAACGGACTCTGCTACACCGCCGCCAGCCCCTCCGCCCCGACGCGCAAGTCTGCTACGATTGTTGGGAGCCAATACCCTCAAGCTTCGTCTCGAGAGCGGCGACACAGTGATCTATCGCAAACATTGGGTCGTCCTGATCCTCGAGGCATGGATGCCGGTCTTGGGTATCCTGGCTACCCTGACTCTATTCATCCAGCGGCTGTGGCAATTGGCGTTCTCTCCAACAGAAGCATTTATCTCGTTCAGCGGCGGACTTACGATAGACGTATGGGCAAGCGTCCTCCTGATTGTCCTGCTCGTATTCGTAGGATGGTTCATCTACCGCGTGATGGACTGGAGCAATGACCAGTTCATCGTCAACGCCGAACAGATCATCGACCTGGACCGCGAGCCCTTTGGCACGGAGACACGCAATGCCGCCCAGTTGGAAAATATCCTCGGCACAGAGTATCAGCGCATCGGCATTTTGGGAAATATCTTTAACTTTGGGACGGTGTATATCACCGTCGGCGGGACCAAACTTGCCTTTGAAAATGTGATGGACCCCGCTGCCGTGCAATCTGATATCAACCGCCGTTTTGCAGCGCGCAAAGCCAGGAATGAGCAGCAGCAAATTGCCAAGGAACGCGAGCGCATGGCGGAGTGGCTTGCGACCTACCATCTGAATTCAGAGGCATTGCGGGCAGAAGAAGAAAGAAAACAGAATCAGAAACCAGAGTAAAATCGGGAATTCTGCAACCTATTTACGCGAACGGAGATGTTTTTCACCGAAGCGCGAGTTCATACAAAGGCTAAATCAATCCATGACACTTCGCAAAATTGTTACCCTTCCTGATGCTGTCTTGCGCCGCAAGGCTCATACAATTCCGAAAGTCAATAAGGACCTGCAAACACTGATCGATGATATGGTGGAAACCATGCGCGAGGCGCCGGGTGTGGGTCTCGCCGCGCCGCAGATTGGTCTCTCTGAGCGGCTGATCGTCATCGAGTATTATGAGAAACCCGAAGATGAAGAAAAAGAAGACGCACCGAAGAAAGTATGGGCGGTCATCAACCCTGAGATCGTCAAAGCCTCGGAAGAGACATTGTTTGGCGTGGAAGGTTGTCTCTCCATCCCCGGACTGGTAGGAGAAGTGGAACGTCATGCCGCAGTTCAGGTCAAAGGATTGAATCGTCACGGCAAGCCAGTGAAGATCAAGGCAGAGGGCTGGCTGGCGCGTATCTTTCAGCACGAGATCGATCATCTAAACGGTGTCCTTTTCACCGATCGGGCGACGCGCGTCTGGAAACCAGAGGATGAAGTAGAGCCGGAACAGGAAGTGTAATTATCAATTATCGATTACGAATTGGTGAGCTCCACTTGGTTTATATCTATGGCTTCTCTTAGACGTTTATCCTCAGGCGATCTGCCTCGCCTGCGCCAGTTCTGGATCGACCATTGGGGTGGCGAAGAAATGATCACGCGAGGAAACGTCTATCGCCCGGAGCAGCTCGAAGGGTTCGTCGTTGAAGACGAAGGAAAGTGGATTGGCCTCATCACTTTCGTTATCAACGATGGCGAGTGCGAGGTCACATCGCTGGATAGCCTGCGTAAGGGGCAGGGAATTGGCTCGACGCTCATCGAGCGAGCCATCGAAGAAGCCCGCCTGCGAAACTGCAAGCGTTTATTCCTGATCACAACCAACGACAATTTGAACGCTCTCGGCTTTTACCAAAAACGCGGTTTCGAGATTGTTACCGTGTATCGGGGTGCTGTCAATGAATCGCGAAAGAGCAAACCAAGTATTCCCCTGGTTGGATATCACAATATTCCTCTGCGCGATGAGATTGAACTTGAAATCCAGTGGAAGGCTTAAGGTCGAATGTTGGTCATGATTCGCCTTTGACTTAAACATTTGACCTGTAACCGATGTTTCTAAAACATCTTTCTCTCACCAACTTCCGCAACTTTACCCGCCTGGACATAGATCTGCCCCAGCGGGTTGTCGTGTTGGTAGGCGCCAATGCGCAGGGAAAGACCAGCATCCTCGAAGCCATTTATTTCCTGGCTGCGTTCACGTCCTTCCAAACGCATGCCGACCGCCAGATTGTCAATTTTACCGAGGCGAGAAACAATGTGCTGACGGTCACGCGCCTCGTCGCGGAGTATCAGCGGGCACGAAGCAAACATCGTCTCGAAGCGAGACTGATTCTCGAACCGACGGGCGTAGTCAACAGCCAGCGCCTGCGGAAAGAAGTCCTGCTCGATGGCGTGAAGAAACCCGTCAGTGAGGTGATCGGTCATTTCAATGCGGTCATCTTCGTCCCGCAGATGTCGCAGATCATCGAAGGCGCGCCCGAAGACCGTCGCCGTTACCTCAATCTGGCATTAGCACAATCCACACCTTCTTATGCGCGTGTACTGAGTGAATACAATCAGGCACTGACCCAGCGCAACGCTCTTCTCAAATCGCTGTGGGAGCGCGGCGGAAGCGGCGACAAGCGAAGCAGTGCCGCGGACCAGCTCGAAGTCTGGGATGACACGTTGACCCGGCTTGGGGCACAGATCATCCTGTGGCGCATTGAAGCGCTTCAACAGATCGAACGGATGGCATCCCGCGTCCATCACGAGCTGACCCATGGTGCTGAGATCTTGCGCATTGTGTATGAACCAGCATTCGACCCGCTGCCGAAGCCGAACGGGCAATTAGGGTTAAGAATAGATACGATCGTTGACCGTTCTGGATTGGATTTGAAAGAGATTCAAGATGGATTCCGCGCCAGCCTGAGCGCGTTGCGCAGCGTGGAAATTGCGCGTGGGGTTACAACGATTGGTCCTCACCGCGATGAAATTCGCTTCCTTGCCAACGATATCGATCTTGGCAATTACGGCTCGCGTGGGCAAGTCCGTACTGCTTTATTGTCTTTGAAGCTTGCCGAAGTCAACTGGATGCGTGACCGCACTGGCGAGTGGCCGATCATCCTACTCGATGAAGTGATGGCAGAATTGGACGTGGGGCGCCGCGGTGATTTGTTGAAATACATTGGTGAAACCGAGCAGGTATTGTTCACTACAACCGATTTGAATCTTTTCACGCCCGAGTTCACTGGCAAGGCAGAGATCTGGCGTGTCGAAGGTGGGAGAGTGGAGAAGTAGCATCATGTCGTTACGAGGAGATTGCTTCGATCGCTACGCTCCCTCGCAATGACAGAGTCATTATGCCATTATCCGACCCCGTTCTTCAATCTGCTCTCGAAAAAATCGACTCGCCCGATGTCGTCGGTGTTGGCATCGTAGGTAGTTATGCCCGCGGACAGGAACATAAATACAGCGATGTGGATTTCGATATCTTTGTCAGCGAGCTGCCCGAAAATCCCTATGATCGCTACACATTGCGCTACTGGGATAACAAACTCATTAGCCTGAAATACACTTTGCTCGATGAGGAACGCTCTGCCTTGACCAACCCTCGCCGCGCGATCTGGGCGGTCCCCGGCTTACGCGGGATGAGGATTTTGCTCGATAAAGATGGCTCGATGGCAGCGCTGCAAGAAGCTGCACAAGAATTCAATTGGTCAACACTGCAACCCCTGGCAAATGAGTTCGCGGCGGAGGCAATTATGGGGAATGCCGAGGAAGTCCACAAGATCTTGAATGGACTCGCACGCGCACATGAATCGACAGTGCTGTATGCGAGCTGGGGCTTGGTGAAGAATATGCTGGAAACTGTTGCTGTGCAGCGAGGGATTCTGATCATCAGCGAGAACCGCTACTTTGATCTTATTCAAGACTCAGTAGGGCGTGATTCCAAATGGACTCGCGCCTTCCGCACCGCCTGGGGACTGGACCCAAACAGATCTGGATATCAGCCGCGCGGCGCCGCGGCATTGACGCTATACCGCCTAAGTGCAGAGCTGTTCGATGGAGTGATTCCTGATAAGCATCGGGAGGTGGTAAACAGGACATTACAGTTAATCCAGGAGGCTGGTTATTCATGAACTCTCTTGCAGAGCGCGCTCTCAAGATTCACAAGCGGTTACTCGAATTTTATGGCGAGCCCGTTTGGCGCAATCCGTTGCCCGCCATTGACGAGCTGGTCTCGACCATTCTCTCGCAGAATACAAATGACATCAACCGCGATCGCGGCTTCAAGGCCTTACGAGCGAAATTCCCCACATGGGAGGAAGTACGCGATGCGCCGCCTCAGGACGTCATCGATGCCATTCGTCCTGCGGGACTTGCCAACCAGAAGGGACCACGCATTCAGCAGGTGCTGCGTTCAATTACCGAAGAGCGCGGCAGTCTGGATTTGTCTTTTCTTGGGGATTTACCGGTGGAAGATGCACGCGCCTGGTTGACGAGATTCAATGGTGTGGGTCCTAAAACGGCTGCCATTGTTCTGTGTTTCTCGCTTGGAAAACCTGCCTTCCCTGTGGATACGCACATCTATCGCGTGACAGGACGAATTGGTCTCCGCCCGGAGCGCATGACTGTAGAACAGGCGCACCCGCATCTAGAAAGATTATTTCCCCCCGAGACGTATTACCCTGCGCACTTAAACATCATCCGCCTGGGACGCGAAATTTGTACGGCGCGCAGACCCTACTGTGAGAAGTGCCCAATCGTAGATTTGTGTGATTATGGAAGTGCACGAATGAATGTGCAACGTTCTCTCTAGCCGGTTTCACGCACTGGACTTTAAGGCGCGGCAATCCTCCAGCGGCTGGAATTGATACGTTCCCATTTGTGCAGGAATAACAGCTGTTTGAAATTTTTCCAGCTCTACTTCTTCTTTATTTGTCTTCAATACTGCTTTACCTTCAATGACCGTAATGGCATGAAAGCTTTTTCCTGCAGTATCTAGCTCAATCGTCCCGGATATCCCTGAAAGCAGTTCGAGCGTGAAAAACTCGCATTCGATGAGCACATGGCGGGTACCGTCGCCTGTTGTGGGAAGATGGGTAAGTGGGGCTGTAAAATCTGCGCGCGTCGCGCGAATCGATTTTTCGATATGAAGGGGCCGTTTTTCCGTAGCGGGGCGTCCCCAATCATAGACGCGGTATGTCCAATCAGAAGTTTGCTGCACTTCATAAACCAGCAAACCCGGTCCCAGGGCGTGCAGAGTCCCCGCGGGCACAAAGACCGTATCCCCTGGCTTGACGTTTACGTATTGCACATGGTCGATGACTGTGCCCTTACGAATGGATTCTGCAAGTTCTTCGGGCGGCGTATTCGGTTGGAGTCCGGCAATCAATTTTGCTTCTGGCTCTGCAGCCAGGATGTGCCATGCCTCGGTCTTGCCGGATTGACCCGGTCCCTCCAGTTCCGCGGCGAGCTCGTTGTTGGGATGTACCTGTAGCGACAGCCACTGCGCGCAATCGAGCAGCTTAATCAGAACGGGGAAACGCGTTCCGGCGTGAGAATTGATCTTCGTCCCCAAGAGTCCAGTGCCGTATTCTTTTGCTGCTTCTCCAAGCGTTTTCCCTGCCAGGGGACCGGATTCGATCACATCATCCTCCCACACAATCCATGCCTCAGCCGTGGGATAGTGCCCGGGTCGCAGCCGGTCTCCACCCCAGACATAATCACGATAGGAAGGCGTTAACTTAAGAAAAGAGTTAAGTGTCATACTTGGTTACCTTTAGAGTGGTTTTAGCGGTTATCCCCGTCACCGCGAATTTTGCCTCGCGCCAACCGATCGTATAACTTGGCAATATTATATTCTGCAATTTCGTCCAGCGATAAATCCAGTTCTGTAGCAACCTGGGCAATATACCATAACACATCTCCAAGCTCAGCTTTGAGCGCCTCACGCGTTTCCGCATTGATCTGCCCGCCCTGATCACGGAACACCTTCTTGATTTTGCCTGCCACCTCACCCGCTTCGTTGACGAGTCCCAAGGTAGGATAAATCACAGGATGCCCGATCGCAGGATAACCTGCCGTCTTGCGGGATTTTGTCTGATACTCACTGAAGTTCATTTGCTCTCCAAGTTTAACGTTCATTGGCATTCTCTATAAAAGCGTGCGGGAACTTCCTGTAAAAAGAACGAAAATGCCACGTTCCCAAGAAGAGAACGTGGCATTAATTGTAACTTGAGAAACGGTTATCTCACACTGTTTCGAACTGCCAGAATCAGATATTCCATAAAGGCACTCAGCGCATCATCAGAGGGAGTCCTTGTAAAGGTATTCCACTTTTCAATTAGCTGCTGATTCTTCGTCTCCTTGATCAGCTCGTCAATTTTAAAAACATCCGAAGGGTCATCGGACATGGAAAATACAAATAGGACCTCCGCCAGTTTACCCGCTGCATCGATCTGGGCGTCGAGCTTTTCGCTCTGATCTTTTGTCTTGCTCAGGTCATCTTGCGCAGCCGTCAGGTCGCTGTTTGCCTTTTCCAGATCGGTCTTCGCCTGGCTGAGTTCGGCATTCTGTTTTTCGTGTTCAAGCGTGAGCGTGGTGTGTTCCGACTTAAGCTTGTCATACTCGGTTTGCAACGCCGAATATTGTTGTTGCGTTGCAGTGAGCTGCGTGTTAAGTGTGTACGCCCAATAGCCCACCCAGGCGAATGACAAAAGAAACAGGACTGCAAACAACCCTAGACCGATCCAGGCGATGATCAGCTTGGATCGCTTCTTCGCGACTATGGGAGTAGGCTCTGGTGGTTTTGCTACCTCCTGTGTGGATGATGATCCCGTCTGTTCGTCCGGTTGGGCCGGAAGTGAATTGATTTGCATGATTCCTCCATACACGTGCGAAAATGATTTGGTTCGATGATGTAAGCCGTAGTGATGACCCCGGCATCCATTAGGATTATATGCACACAGGAGGTAAGAATCATTGAGCTTTCGTTGTTGTTAAGTCATAGTTGTAAAGTGCCGAATGTCATGTTACGGTTAATCCGAATCAATAGCAGAGCCTCCAAAACAGATTGTTTGGGAGGCTCTTATGCTTGGACGATATTTGCTTACAGGCTGGCGGAGATTTCAAGCGCCTTTGTAATCTTCTTTCGCGCGCTGCTTTCTTTCACCTTGTCTCTTAGGAGATGGAGCTGGGCAGTCCCTTCGCGGGTGGGCATATTCTGCAGTGCCCAGATGCAGGCGTTCCCAAGCTTCGCTGCTTTTGCCTTATAACTGGTGACTGCTAATTCGGCGAGCGCCAGCGCCATGTCTGGGTCCTGCGAGGTGCTGGACAACCAAACGAGTCCCTTCAGGATCGTCGCATTCGCGGATGACATCTGCGCCTGGTCCACGAGAGGAAACCAATGCGAAAGCTTAATGAACAGGTAGAGGTCACCAATCGCATCGATATACTCATCCGCTTCGGTAAGCCATCTGCGGTTGGGGGTGGGACCGGTTGCCTGTGTGCAATGGCGCAAGAGTTCTGCCCAGGCTGTTTTTGCTCTTGAGTTCATGGCATAGATTTCCTTGAGAGCGGCATCTGCCCAGGCATCCCCAGCGACCAGAGGCAGGCTGACCTGTGTTTCGCCCATCAATTCTTTCAACTGCAGAATCCAGCGGCGGATTTCCACACTCATGCTGCCTGCTTCAATGGCTCGGGCTAATCGCTCGATTGCCTCATGCAGGTCATCACTCAGGGGATGATGCTTGAGATAGTCCCCGACCACTTTGATGATTTGAGGAACACCGCTAAAGTAAACATAGGCGGATGCACTGGACTGGGCAGCAGACCAATTTAGCATCGCAATAACGTCACTCTCCTGAAACGGGATGTTGAATCGGAGCATATGCAGAAAGGCTTCGCGCATCTTCCAGCCCTTCTGCCAGGCATGCTGGTCCTGCTGCCCATAGGATTTGAGCCAATGCTGGTCCAGCCAGGCAAGCATCGCCATAACGATGACACGCTGGGTTTGTGGGTCAGCATTCTGGAATCTGACTCCCAGGCTGAAATTTTGCAACTTGAAAGGGTACATTTGCTGCTTATCTTGCGTGGCGAACGCCTCGACCAGCGCTTTGGCTTCGGAACGAAGAGCCGTTACAGGAAACGTAGGTTTGATCTGGTTTAACATCAGGACATCTTCCTTCTATCCACGACTGCGTGGAATGAACTAAAAATGTGCTGAAAGCACGGAAGTCCCTGGATGAAAATGATCTCGGAAGTCTGGCAAAGCAGGCTGGTTATTTCCCCAAATTGTGGATGGTAAAGCGGTTCTTTTTACCCAGGCTGGAAATCATTTCATCATAAGTCAAAGGTTCAGGAAGCATGGGACTGTTATCGATTTTAGTTCTAGAACATTTGTTCTAATTATATGTATTTTTATGAAGATGTCAAGATGTTTTGAAATGCTGGATTAATTTTTCCCAACTCGCTTTTCCTTCCGGTATGAAGGGAGCATATAAGGTGAGCCGATCTGCAATACCAGCATAGCGTCTCTTTAATTCATCTGCCAGGGTGCTCTCCTCGGTGGTCAGGCAAAATTCATTCAGCATTTCCTCGGTGATGAGCATGGGCATTTCAGCCCATTCCCCTCGGGCTGCATGAGCCGATAACTTTTCAGCGGTACTTGCCCACCCGTGTAAGTCCATCACAGGTCGATAGGATGGCGTGGAGGCATAAAAGGAGATCTGCGCCCGCGCCGAGTTTATTTCTTCGGGAGTCGTGGCGACAAAGGCAGTGATAGAAACCGAAATATCCTCTCGTTTGCGATTTGTCTTTTTTGCGCCTTCTTCCAGCGCCGGGAGAAGGACTTCGCGTACATATCGCGCGCTATGCAACGGATGCACATGGAATCCTTCGCACAGCTCGCCTGCGAGTCTGGCAAGCCCCGTATTGACTCCAGCAATATAAATGGGAATGATTGGGTATTCGATAGCCCCCGGATTAAAGAAAGGTGACATCAATGTGATTTTGTAATACTCGCCACGATAATTTAACTTCATTCCATTTTGCCAGCAGTCCCAAAATGCTCGGATGACCTGAATCTGCTCGCGCAATTTGCGCGTGACCGAGTCTGGCCACGGCTGCCCAAATCGTCGCTCGATATGCGCCTTGACCTGCGTGCCTAACCCCAGGATGAATCGTCCATCGGATTGCGCGGCGAGATCCCAAGCGGTGTAGGCGATATTCGCCGGAGAGCGCGCGAAGGAAACCGCGATCCCGGTTCCGAAGTGGAGGCGCGTCGTATGTTCAGCGATCAAGGCGCAGGGCAGGAAGGGATCGTGTTGCGTCTCCTGAGTCCAGAGGGCGTCGAACCCCACTTCTTCCGCGGCGCGCGCAATTACAGGGACGTTTTTCAGGCCGATGAGAGGTAATGTAGCATCGAATTTCATAGCGTCAGATATTAGAGATTGGAGACTAGAGACTGGTCTCTGTTCTCCAGCCTCTAATCACTTAACAAATACGCCATGATCCAGTTCGTCGTGGCGACGAGACCTTCTGTATGTGTGCGTTCGTAATTGTGCGAGGCGTCGATGCCGGGGCCGATCAATGCCACCGCCACGTCACCGCCCGCGCGCCAGAATGCCTCACCATCCGAGGCGTAGTATTTATAGACATCTGTCTTATAGGGAATACCATGCTGCTTGGCAAGAGCGCGTAACTTATTATTCAACCCGTGGTGATACACCCCGCCAGCGTCTTTGATACATAAGGTCGCGTGAAACTCATCTGACTCCTGTCCGCTGCCGACCACCGCCATATCCACTGTGAGTAACTCCGCCACATCCGATGGGATTCCCGACGAGGCGCCATGACCTACTTCTTCATAATTGCTGATATGAAAATAAACCGTCCGTGTGGGGCTTTGCCCGGTGTCTACTAACGACTTAATTGCCGAGACAATATTTGCTACACAGGCTTTGTCGTCCAGGAAGCGCGAGCGGACAAAGCCATTTGTCACTTCGACGCGCGGGTCGAACGCGGCGCAATCGCCGATGTTGATGCCCAGCACGCGCGTTTCCGCGTTGGATAGCGTGCGCGCATCCAAACGGACTTCCATATGATCATCGTCGCGCGGGGTTTGCTTCATATCCTGCCCATAAATATGACCGGAGGCGGTCTCTACAAGGATCGAGCCGCGGACCTTCCGCCCTTCGGAAGTAAAGATCCATACCCCTTCTGTCTCGACCGTCGGCCATTCGACTCCGCCGATACGACTCAGCCGGAGACGCCCATTCGATTTGATTTCTTTTACTACCGCGCCTAACGTATCGACGTGCGCGGTCAAAGCGATGGGTGCTAAATCAGACTCTACTTCCCACTTTGCGATCAACGCCCCCTTGCGCGTGCGTGTGAGCTGCAGCTGGCTAAATTGAGAGAGTTGCTGTTCTACAAACGCAATCGCAGGTTCGGCGAACCCTGTGGGGGAGTGAATGTTCAATAGCCGTACGAGAAAATCGATGAGATATTCCTGGTCGATGGATGGTAATAACATGGTTTTCCTCTGTGTCAAAAGTTTAAAGTTCAAGGTTTGAAGGTTCAACGTTTAGACCCTTAAGCCTTCGAACTCGATGATCTTATTTCTCCACGCCTGTGGCACTGGAATCGTTTTTCCCTCTTTGTAATCGTATGTCACAATAACGACTTCCCCTTTTGCTAGCTCCTTCCCCCTGTCTGCATCCATGATATTCTGCTCCCACGTCATGGACTTGGTGCCAAACTTTGCCGCGTGGACGCCCACGTTGATATTGTGTCCAAAATAAATCGGGTGGAAATACGCAATGTGGACATCTGCCAGGATCACCCCGATTTCCATAAATGACTGATCTTTTGTAAATAACCCCAGCTCGATCATGTAGGCGACACGAGCCTGTTCAAAGTACGTGAGATGTTTTGCATTGTTGACGTGCCCCTGTGGATCCAAATCCCCGTAACGGACTTCGATGGAGTGATAGAAACGAAAATCGCTCATAGAGCGATTATAGTCTGCTTGTCAGCAGTGACCAGAGGGATAGATATTACTGACAAAATTTAGCTAATCGTTCCCTGTCCTTGATCGCAATTCTGCCCTCTGCGTCCGTATCGATCAGCCCTCGTTCCTTGAACAACACCATTGCCTGATTCACACGTTTGCGGGAGGCGCCAACAAGATCGGCGATGTCGCTTTGGGTCAGCACAATGCGGATTTGCGTGGCGCCATCTTTCTCGCGACCATACTTCTCCGCGAATGCCAGGAGCTGGCGCGCCACGCGTCCGTTGACATCCAGCGTCGCCAGCGCCTGGATCAATTGATCCGAGAGACGCACACGCGCCGAAAGAATCTTCACCAGGTTGCGCGCCACCGGTGTGAAGTTATCCAGCATGTAATTAAAAGTAAGCTTGTCCATCCACAACATCAGGCTATCTTCCAGCGTTACGGCGCTGGCAGAGCGACCAACACTGTCGATCAGACTCATCTCACCAAGCAGATCACCCGCGCCCAGAATCGAAATGATGACATCCCGTTCACCCTGCTCGATGTGAATTTTCACTGTCCCATGCAGAATAATGTACACGGCTTCGCCCGGCTGCTCAATCGTCAGCACATTGCGCCCCGCTTCGAACACGCGGCGGTGGGCGCGCTGCGCGACCCACTCCAGTTGTGTCAGCGTAAGACCCTTTAACAATTCAATGTCCGCCAGCAGGTTGCGCGTGTCGTCTTTGCGCGGGATTGTGTCAGTCATGGTTCGCATATTTTACTTCCCCAGGATGCGTAGGCGATTGTAACTTCCTTGCGATATGGTTGGTGTCCTTTAGGATGATTTCCAATCCTTCGTAGGCGGCTTGTGTCTCACTGAATTTCTCCCGTGCAGAAGCTTCCATACCTCCAAGGACCCCGTCAGAATAGGAGGGGTCATGATGGAACAGAATCAACCGCCCCACCTCTGCCGCGGCAGCCACCTCGGACGCCATGATCGCGGTCGAGTGGCCATATCCCTGCGCCGCGGGGAATCCTGCGAGCTGCCCGCGATAGTGCGACTCGAGATACTGTGCGTCATGAATCAGCACATCTGCCTTTTGGGCAAACTTCACGAGCCTGCGGTCTGTACCCACATATCCTTCGGTGTCCGTTGCGTACACCACGGATTTTCCACGCCATGTGATTCGATAGACGTAGACTCCTCCCGGGTGCGCGTACGACTTATGAATATGAACAACGATGGCATCCCCTTCCGCATCGTGAGCTGACGCCGTGATTCGGACTCCCGCCTCCTCCCAAACGATCACCTGCGATTCGCTCACGGACTGGATTTCCTTCGATGATGCCATTTCGCGCAACCGGACAGGGAACGTTTCCGCCGATTGGTTATGTTCCAACACATTCTTCAGAGACTCGTGCGTGCCGTCTGGACCAAAGATATGCAGCTTTGCATTTGGCATATAAGCTGGCGCAAAGAATGGAAAGCCCTGCGTATGATCGTGATGCAAGTGACTGAATAGTAGAACCATTTCGAGGGCGCGTCGACCCGCCAAATCGCGCCCCAGTGGGATGATCCCTGTCCCCGCATCCAAAATAATCACTCGCTCTCCCGCACGGATCTCTACACAAGCGGTATTCCCTCCATACTTCACGGTCCCTGCTCCCGGCGCCGGGTAACTCCCGCGCACACCCCAGAACTTAACTCTCAATTCACCAGACATTCCATGCCTCCACATTGATGTATGCAACTATGCTTTCATTATCCTCCGTGAAAGAAAATCCTCAAGGAAAGTTTTCGCAGGGGAGGTGAGAAATGTTTCACTTGTATATCGCGCTGGTAAATCGCGCTTCAACTACGGGCAGACACTCTCTGCCTCTGTTCAGCGCGAAGACAACTAAATTAGAAAATTTGTGCTATACTTATTTTCCCTAGACTGTTCCTGGTGGTGAAATATGCCTGTCATCCGCTCTTCTGACATTGGAAATTATCTCTATTGCCGCCGCGCCTGGTGGTATCGCAAACAGGGATTCGAGTCGGAGAACCAGGCGGAACTTACCGCCGGAACAGAGATCCACCGCCGGCATGGACGAAGTGTCCTTGCTTCCACCATCAACCGTTCCCTTGGAATGGTTTTGCTTTTTATTGCGCTGATCCTGTTGCTTGCCTATTGCACATCTCAAATTCTGTAAATAAAAAAATACGGTTAAAAATGAGTAGATTGCTTGAATTCGTTCTGGGTTCAATTTTAATGACTGTATTCACCGTAGCTTTCCTGTTCTTCTCCGCTGTTCATTACATCCTTAAGGGAGGTGACATCGCCCACTGTGCGTGGTATGGTTCCGCACGGGCGTGGATCGATTCGAATGCGGATGGACGGATCAATTCTGATGAGTCTCCCCTTAGCGATGTGCAAGTTTATGTGGAGGATCTTCAAAACCACTTTATCGACATTAGCTGGCCTGCAATCACCGATCAAGACGGAGATGTGCAGTTAAGTATCTCACTCCCCGGATGTTCCAAGACTGCGTTTGAAATTTACGCGGAAGTTCCAGAAGGATATCGAGCTACCACAAAGCCGCGCATCGCAGTTGACCTGAATCTTGAGGAAGGCTTGAACATAGAGCATGTATATTATTTCGGCTTCGTACCGAGAGATGACTGATGCTCTACATCGCGCTTGTTCTTCTTTTCCTTGCTTTTCTCTTCTTCTGGCAATCCAACCGCCAGCGCCAGACTGCCGGGCTGCCAGCGGGGCGGGTCGTCTATACCGATACGCGCGGCTGGGGCAAGCTGGAGAAGCCTCTCTTTTACCCGGCATTGGGACTGACGGGCAAACCCGATTATCTCATTCAGCGGAATGGACAGATCATCCCCGTCGAGGTGAAATCGGGGCGCGCGCCCGCCGCGCCCTATGACGCCCATATCTACCAGCTAGCGTCCTATTGCCTGTTGGTGGAAAAGACCTATGGTAAGCGCCCAGCATATGGCGTTATTCATTACAACGACCGAGACTTTGCGGTCGATTACACTCAGGAATTGGAGACGTCCCTGCTCGATCTGCTGACAGAGATGAAACGCGACGAACACAGGAAAAATGTGCCGCGCTCCCACGAACAAGCCGCCCGCTGTGCGCGCTGCGGATTTCGCAACGTCTGCGATCAGAGCCTGGTGTAGCTTCCGTGCCAGAGCGGGAAAACAAGTTCTACCTGTGTACGTTCATACCTCTTTACCTTATAATTACCCGACCATGTCCAACGCCTTCATCCCGAAGCGGCCGGTGGTAGCAACGTACCCGCGAATATCCGATACATTTTTGGAAGCAGAGGCGATGTCGAACTATCTAAAAGAGAAGGGCCTGGACGTCCCTTTTGGCGCACTCTATGAGGAGTCGCTTCGTCGGCGGGTTCGGGCTGGTGAGTTTGACCTGTTGATTGTGGCTGGCGGTGATGGAAGTGTGCTGCGGGCAGGGAATCTCTGCGCTTCCAGTGGAGTCCCGATTCTGGGCGTGAACCTGGGAAAATTAGGATTTTTGATCCAGGTGGAAAAACACGAATGGCGCGAGTACTTTGATAAACTGTTGAACGGCGAAGCCTGGATCGAGAATCGCATGATGCTCCATGCCGAGCACGTCCGTTCGGGAGACGTTCTGGGCGCCTGGGATGCGCTCAACGAAGTCGCCGTGGCACGCGGGCAGAGTCTTCGTCCAGTACGCCTGTCCGCTTCGGTGGATGGGCGGCACCTGACGAGCTATGTAGCGGACGGGCTGATCGCCGCGACTGCGACCGGCTCCACAGCGTATGCCCTGGCTGCCGGCGGACCAATCCTCCCACCCGAGTTGCGCAACATCCTGCTGGTGCCGATCGCGCCACATCTTTCCGTGGACCGTGCTGTGGTGTTAGCAGAAGGCGCCATGGTCAGCATACAGGTCAATGGCGAGAACGCAGTCATGAGCGTTGACGGGCAATCTCCCGTCGCTTTACTGGAAGACGATCATGTGGATGTCCATGCTGCAGATGTAACGGCTCAATTCGTCCGCTTTGGAGACCCGGGTTATTTTTATAGAAATATCACCGCTCACATGAATGAGAATTCTTTAGGATTGCCACGATGACGGAAACAGCCACTGAAACGCTTTACTGCTACGTGCACCCCACTCGCGAAACTGCGTTGCGCTGCAACAACTGCAACCGCCCGATCTGCGCGGCGTGCGCGGTCCGCACCCCCATTGGTTATCGCTGCCGGGAGTGTGTGAAGGGTCAACAAAAGGCCTTCGATACTTCGGAATGGTATGACTATATTACCGGCTTTGTGACGGCAGCGCTGTTATCTTCGGTTGCGGCATTCCTGGTTACGTTTATTGGTGGGATTGGTTTCTTTGGCTGGTTTCTGATCGCAGCCGGGGCACCGAGCGCGGGGGTAGCCATTGCTGAAGGCGTTCGCCTGGTCACACGCAAACGCCGTTCGCGTCCGCTCTTTATAACAGTTGCGGCAGGCGTTGTCCTGGGCGCGTTGCCAATCATTCTCGCGCAACTTATGTTCTCAGGAGGCTTGTTTGGTATTGTATTTCAAATCATCTACCTGGTGCTCGCTGTGCCTGTAGTGTATTCACGACTATCTGGAATCCAATTGTTCAGATAACCTCTACATGATCTAAAAGGACCTATGCTTACAGAACTTCGTATCCATAATTTTGCGATTATCGACCAGCTCGACCTGCGTTTTGGTTCCGGGCTGATCATCCTGACCGGTGAGACCGGCGCTGGCAAATCGATTATTCTCGACGCGGTGGTCATGCTGATCGGCGGCAAAGCCGACACAACCTTCGTCCGCACCGACTCAGACGCCGCGTTTGTCGAGGGTGTGTTCCATCTCAGAGGACCGGAAAAAGAGGCGGTGCATTCCATTCTGCAGCGTGAAGAACTAATGGACGATCCCAACTATGTGGTGCTAATGCGCGAGATCCGCAAGGAGGGACGCAGTGTTGCGCGCGTTAATGGGAGAAGTGTGAATGTTTCTTTATTGAAGGAACTCGGCGCTTTGCTGATCGACATCCACGGACAGGCGGAGCATCTGTCGCTGCTTGATCCCCGTGCCCATCTTGGCTTGCTCGACCGTTACGCGGAAGTGGCACGTCCCCTAACGGATTATCGCCAAACCTATCACGCGCTGTTGAGCCTGCGTCGGGAACTCAATGACCTTCGAAAGGCGCAGTCCGATTCGGAGCGCCGCGTAGATATGCTTACTTATCAAGTGGAAGAGATCGAAGCGGCGCGCCTGAAACCTGGCGAAGATGAAGAATTACGCAAAGAGCGGGACCGACTGGCAAATGCTGAGTCGCTTTCGCGCAACGCTCAGGAGGCGCTGGCAGTTCTGGAGGAAGGCTCGCCCGAGACACCCGCCGCCACCGACCTCGTAGGGCAAGCCACGCAGGCGTTGTCCGCGCTGGCAAAAATCGACGCTGCCCAGCATGAACTGGCAAACCAGGCGGAGCTCTTGCTCGATAGCATGTCTGATCTGATTCACAGCCTGCGCGATTATCTGGAGGAAATCGAGTTCAATCCTAAGAGACTGGACGAAGTTGAGGAACGGCTGGATCTTATCCATTCCCTGACACGCAAATATGGCGGCAGCATCCCGGCAGTCGTTGCCTATGGGGAGGAAGCGCGCAGACAACTGGACACGATCACAACCGCCGGAGAGCGGATCGAAGAGCTGGAAAGTCAGGAAGCGAAATTATTAGGAACGCTTGCCAAACAGGGAAATCTGTTGAGCGAGAAACGCAAGTCGGCTGCGGTTGAACTCGGTAATGGGATTGAAGCGGAGCTTGATGATCTCCGAATGCAAGCTGCCAAATTCGGTGTGGACTTCCAGACCAAGCCGGATCCGAATGGTGCGCCTGTCGAAAACGGCACACGGATTGCCTTCGATCAAAACGGGTTCGACAAAATCGAATTCCTGATCGCGCCCAATCCCGGGGAAGGACTCAAACCGCTAGCGAAGATCGCCTCAGGCGGTGAGACTTCGCGCCTGATGCTGGGCTTGAAAAACGTCCTTGCCCGCGCTGATGAGGTGCCTTCCCTGATCTTCGACGAGATCGATCAGGGCATCGGTGGACGAGTTGGTATGGTCGTGGGTCAAAAACTTTGGAACCTCTCTCGCATGCATCAGGTCTTCTGTGTGACGCATCTTCCGCAGCTCGCGGCGTTTGGCGATGAGCATTATCAGGTGCAGAAGCTCATTCAGGGCAATCGTACCCTGACGCGCGTCGAACGTCTCGATGGCGAACCGCGCCTGCTCGAGCTTTCGCAAATGCTTGGCGAAGTCGGCGAGGGAACGTTACGCTCCGCCCATGAGCTAATGCAAGTGGCGAGACAGATGATACAGGCAAAGTAAGGCGAGGTGGCATCCCGCCTTATGTTTATACACTCAGGAGCGGGGTAGTTTCAACGGTGGGAGCTTGTTCCCTTCCCCGAGTTTTTGCACTTCCACCCAAATGGACTGCGACAACTCATAGCCGATGATATGGTCGTGCGGTTTCATCTGTAGCCGCAGGGGACCCTTGAACGGCGCACAGCTTAGCAAATGAAACGGGGTGCCCGGTACAAGCCCAAGTTCGGCAATATAACGAAGCTCCTCAAAGTTGTGCGTGCGGACGCGGCTAACCACGCAATCAGAACCGGAGGGGACATCCACAAGCGGCATATCTTCGATCCTGGGCATGACGCCGTCCTTGCTGGGAATCGGCTCACCATGCGGGCAGCGCGTGGGATGCCCGGCCAGCTCATCCATACGATCTTCGATTTCATCGTTAACCCCGCGCTCGAATACATCGGAAAGCTCATGGGCAGACGCCCAGTCGTAGTTCATCACTTTTACGAGAAATACTTCGGTGAGGCGGTGACGCCGCAGGGCAGGCATGGCAATCTTCTCGCCAGCCGGGGTCAGGCGAACTCCACGGTAAGGCTCATGCACCAGATATCCACTCTTATTCAGGCGTTTCACCATCGTGGAGATGGCCTGGGCAGAGGACTCCACGTGTGAACTTAAGAGAGAAAGCGACACCTGTTCGTGGTCTTGTTGCAGGCGGTAAATCTCGGCGGCGTAGCGTCGCATAGCAGGGCTGACAGTCATAAATGTTTTTCAAACTCCGAAAGTATCAACCAGGTTGAAAACTGGTTGCAATGGGATATAGAGGAAATTTAATACAAATATCTAGATTATTCTGTTTGTGAAAATTATACTATACGCTGCTTAACCTAGATAATTTAGGGATAAATTATCAGGTTATGCTCATATAACTCATTTTAAGGAGAACCTGGATGGTTCAGACGAGAACGATTTTCTTTACCACACTCATTCTTACCCTGCTGCTGGGCGCCTGTTCCCCTGCGGCAGTAGCTACACCCCTTGCGGAGGAGAACCCCTCTGCCGCTGACCTTAGTGGTATCAAAACCTATTTACTGGATAAATCATCCCAGTTGACGAGCAGCTCGAAGTCCCTGAAAGAGGCAAGCGACGAGTATTATACGCTGGCGGAATCGGCAGAGTTTGATTATGCCGCGATGTGGGAATCCAACCCGGCCGAGGTCAGCGCGGCTCTCACAGAGGCAAAGTCCGCCTGGTTTGCGGCTAGTCCGCTGTACGAACAGATGGAAGGCATTGTAGCGGGCACGCCGAGCCTCGCTGAATACGATGTGATCCTCGACGCCGGCACTTCTGGGGAAGAAGACCCGGAGGGTGCCGTTCCCTTTGATCTGACCCTGCCTGATGGGCGCGTTCTGCCCAAGCCTGGCAACCTCTTTGGCGTGCTGGAAAGCACGCTTTGGGGCACGTATGCCGATTTCACCACCGGCATCGAAGCCGACCTGGACAATAATGGCACCATCGATTTTGGCGAGAAACTTCCAGATGCGAATGTGCTCAAGGCCGGCGCTGACGCACTCGACATGTACACCACCGAGCTGGGGACCGCTTCCTCCGAGTGGCAGCCCACAGAATCGGATGCGTTCACCGCGCTGGTGGTGATGGTCCCGACGATGAGCGAATACTTCAACTCCTGGAAGAACTCCCGTTTCATTTTGGGCGATGCCTCCGAACAACGCGACTTTGTTGTGATCTCACGTCTGGCGGACATTCAAAATATCCTTGGCAGCCTGCAGATTGTCTATAGCGAAGTCAAACCGTTGGTCGAATCCACGGATGCTGCGCAAGCCACACAGATCGAACAATCCCTGGCGAACCTTAAGAGCTTTGTGGGCGATGTGTATGCCAGGGAACAAAGCGGCTACCAGCACACGCCGGAAGAAGCCGACGTACTTGGTGCCGAGGCGCAGAACCGTGCCACCGCGATTGCCGGGCAGGTCGCGCAGATCGCGGCACAATTGAACATTCAAATCGAAGAGTAATGAAAGTTACTGTATATCGCTTCCTGATCGCTATTCTTGTGTCTGTGCTTGCGGCTTCCAATAGTTTGGGAGCCGCAAGCGCCGTTTCTGTTTCTCCAGCCCAAGCGGGGGAGTCCATTCGATCTGCGCTGGTGCAGGCTCAACTCACTTTGTCTGGTGACCCTGGCGCCTCTACTCAGTTAGTGAAGGAAGCTGAGTCCGCATATCAAACCGGGCTCTCGGACTCAATTGCGGCATCTGATCCTGAGGCACATCTGCGCGTTGCGACCGCCTTTGAGTCCCTGGCAGAAAGCCTTTCTCGCCGCGACGCAGCTTCTTTTGCTGCCGCGCGCGCTCAAGCCTGGACAGGGATTCTCGCGGGCAGTTATTCCGTTGTGGAAGACGCCATTCAAAGTGGTGATGGCCAAACCGCACAAACGTGGCTGCCGCTGCGTGAATTTCGGACTGCCACCCGTTTCTCCCGCCCGAATGTGGGCGCAACCGTGAGCGTGGAAAACCTGATGGAAGGAAACTCTTCTACAGAAGCGACTTTGTTGTCGGTCAGGGCGGATGTGCTGGATACCTATCAGGCACGTTTGACCGAATCCTTACATGACCTGGCAGCCGCAGATGCAAACGGGTTTGCTACGCGCCGCGCGGAATTGGCAACTCTTGCAGAAGGATACTTTTTTATCCTCTCACCCGCCTACCTTGAGCAGAAGGGGAGCACATCCCTCCTGGCTGCGCAAGCGGCATTTCATGAACTGTGGTTGAGCGCCATTGACCATCCGCAGCAACTAAGTGAAAAGCTTGTTGCCGTCGAAGCCGCACTCGGTAATTTCCGTGCTGCGCCTCTAAGCCCTGCCGAACAGTCGCGTCGTGCAGGACAGCTGATGCGCTTCCTTTCGCTGGTCCCTGTGGAATACGGGCGCGGTGTTGTTGACGGACGCGTCACGCAGGATATTGAGATTCAGGAAGCCATTACGTTTCATACCGGAGCGTATGCAGCCTTCACGGATTTGAAAGATCTGCTCGATGAGCGGGATCGTAACCAGACCGTCCACGCGGACGCGCTGTTTGAATCGCTTGGCAAACAGCTTTCGGAGGCGGGAACCCATCGATCGGTCGCCAGTCCCGAAGCGATCAAATCACAAACAAATGAACTTTCCACGGTCTTGCAAGAACTGATTCCCGAAGAATGGCTCAAGAGCAGCGCCCAGGGCGACTTCGACGTGATCGCCTCCATGCTGGACCAGATGCTGGTCGCCGTCCGCAACGGTCAATATGACCTAGCGGAGTCTTCACGGCTTGATGCCTATGCCATCATGGAGACCGGGCCCGAAGCCAGACTCATGGTCTTTGCCCCAGAGTTGAAACTTCAGTTGGAAGAATTGTTCTGGAACGGACAAGGGACGAGCAAAGGACTGGCATACCTGATCAAGAACCAGGCTTCTTACTCGGAGATCAAAGCCACGCGACTCCAATTGGATGTGCATTTGTCTGAGGCACAGACAGAGCTCACCCGCAACACCGCGCCGACAGCGGTCGCGATGAACGCCGGAATTATCGTCTTCCGGGAAGGACTCGAGGCGGTTGTGATCCTGGCTTCCCTAATGAGCAGCTTGAAGTCCGCGGAAGAGCGCAAATATCGCCAGCCGATGTGGCTGGGTTCGTTGTTGGCGTTGCTTGCCACAGCGCTGACGTGGCTACTGGCTCATGAAGTGCTTCAGTCGCTGGCTCGGTATGGTGAAAAGCTCGAAGCCGTTGTATCCATTCTCGCGATTGCTGTACTTCTCTTGATTATGAACTGGTTCTTCCACAAGACCTACTGGACCAGCTGGCTGGCAAACTTCCATGCCACAAAGCGACGCTTGTTGAACGAAGAGACAGGCTTGTTCTTGGGTTTGATTGCACTTGGTTTCACCAGCGTCTATCGCGAGGGATTCGAGATCGTGTTGTTCCTGCAGGCGCTTGTGCTGGAGGGAGGCGTGCCAGTTGTTTTGATGGGTGTCATCGGCGCGTCGATTGCTGTTGCCCTTGTGGGCATGATCGTGTTCCGGCTGCAGAAGAATCTGCCCTATATGAAAATCCTGGTCATTACAGGTATTCTGATCGGCTCAGTTTTGCTGCAGATGGTGGGCAGTACCGTTCATGTCCTGCAGGTGGTGGGCTGGCTGCCGATCCATGTCATTCCGTGGTTTGACCTTCCCTACTGGCTCGGCACGTGGTTTGGTGTATATCCTACCTGGGAAGGATTCGTCTTCCAGCTTGCCGCCATGGTGTTCGTAATCGGAAGTTATTACCTTGCCGAAGGGATGAGAAAGCATCGACTGTCCTCCAGGTCGCATCGTGAAGCGCTGAAGCCAGCCCCAGAGTCACAGCTTACACCAAAATCTGCAGAATTCTAACAAACCTCTAGCGCAATCCTACATAAATCTACATTGCTAGGCTGAAAATTCTGCCTAAAATTACAATAAAGTTGGTGAGGGCGTCATCATACGCCCTCCACGCTTTTAACAGGTGCTTATGTTCCTCAAACGACTTCAATTAGCTTTTATCCACACAGCCGTCGCCATGACTCTGGTACCCCTAACCGGTACTCTCAACCGCGTCATGATCTTCGATTTCGGCCTCTCGAAGACAATCTTCACCTTACTGGCTATTTTCCCGTATATATTTTCACCGATACAGGTTGCCATTGGTTCCTATGCCGATCGCCATCCAATTCTCGGCTACCGGCGAACGCCCCATATACTACTCGGTCTAATATTATGCGCGGCGGGTTTAGGCATTTCATCGTTCATGGTTTCAGTTATACAAGAGAACTTCACCCTGGGAATCCTGATTGGATTATTTGCATTTTTTCTGTGGGGCATGGGATACCACTTCTCAGCCGTCTCCTATTTCTCTCTTGCAGACGAAATCTCAGGTGAAAAAGGACGCGGCACCACGATTGCGACCATGTTTTTTATCATGGTATTGGGAATCATTGCCGCCTCGCAGACGGTCAGCCGGGTAGCCACGGAGGCTACCTTCGAAGCCTTATCCAGAGCGTTTTGGATCATTGCCCTATCCGCGCTGATCATGGGGTTGTTCGGGCTCATCAAGCTTGAGCCTCGTTTCAAGAAATCCTCATCCAGTCCACGTTCCAAGACACATACATTGCGGGACATGTATGCAGCGATTACTGCCAATCCCATCGCACGTGTATTTTTCATCTACCTGCTTTTGTTGCTAGCCGCTATTCTAGGACAGGATGTTTTGCTCGAACCGTTTGGCGCACAAGCCTTCGGGATGAGCATTGCCGAAACATCCCGTATTGTCTCTTACAGTCAGACCTTGACCCTGATCGCGTTTTTTGTGGCAGGCTTTATGGAAGGGCGTGTGGAAAAAAAGAAAATTGCCCAGCTTGGAAACATCTGCGCCATCCTCGGCTTTTTGCTGATTGTCGCAAGTGGCATCGCACGGAGTTTGGGGATCTTCTATCCTGGCATTATGGTGCTGGGATTCGGCACGGGCATTGCCACAGTGGCGAATCTATCTTTGATGTACAACCTGACTGTTCGAGACGAAGTTGGCTTATATATCGGTGCCTGGGGCTTCTCGAATGGACTCTCACGACTGGTTGGGTTGCTCATGGCAGGCGTTGTCGCCGACGTCGCTACGAATATCTCCGGCAACGCGCTGAACGGATATTTGATCGTCTTCAGCCTGGAAGCATTGATGCTCTTCCTCGCTGCGATCATGCTCTATCGTATCGATGTGCAGGCGTTTCAAAGGAAAGTCAATGAACCTTCCTTTGTCGAAAAAGTGGCGATTTCCGTGGAATGAGAGTCATGTCAAACATTTACATCGCTTATTTTTCAGACCTGAATGGGAGTAGTTCTCCTGATGAAGATCAAGAGAGGGGAGAAGCCTGCATTCCCAACATCAGTGCGCCCGAGAGAAAGATCCGGTTAAGGTTTGCCATTTGGCAATTTGTGATCACACTTGCAGTTCTGGGAGCTATGATTGTCCTGCACCTGAATCCGCTCTGGCGACTGCTGCTCTTCTTTATGTTTTCCGCCTCGACTGTGAGTTTTTTCCAGGTTCTCGACAAGACCTGAGTAACGCTTGCCTCGCGCGGTTCGCGCAAATTGGGCGAGTTCGAAGAAAAGATCGAAGAGGAGACTGAACTAAGACAGGTTCGCCGGCAGGCTCGGCGTGTGATTCTAAAGGGAGTGTCCATCGCTGTGCCTTTGGCGCTCCTTGCCTACCTCCTTCCTCTCTGAGGATACCGATATGACAGACGAATGGCTTTCTCTCAGTGATGCAGCAAAATTACTAGGCGTGCATCCAAGTACTGTCCGGCTTTGGTCGGATAAGGGAGTGCTTCCTACGCATCGCACCTCGGGCGGGCACCGGCGTTACCGCCGCAACGAGATGCTGCTCTGGGCAAAGACCGCACGCGAGATCCGCGTGGAGCCGGAGAGCATCATGCACACTGCTGTAAAGAACGTCCGGATGCAGATCGGTGACTCTAACTTAGAGTCAGAGGGTTGGTACAAAAAGCTGGATGAGCAGGCACGCAGACAGTACCGTGAGAGCGCCCATTCCCTCTTGCAGGGATTAATGACTTATATTTCCACAGAAAACGGGGACGACTTCGAAGCCCACGCAATCGGCTATGAATATGCCTCGCGCGCCCGCCGCTACGGTCTCAGTGAAGTGGACGCCACCCAGGCGTTACTGTTCTTTCGCAACGTCTTGATCGAATCTGTGATGAAAGTGTTTCGCGAGGCGAATATTCTTTCCGGGAGTGCGTGGGAGGAGATGCTCCACAAAATGCATACATTCACCGATCAGATCTTGATCAGTCTTTTGGAGACGTATCATAAGCTGGAGAGTGCCAATCATTAATTTATTTCTTACGCTATTCTTATCTCTGTAATAGGGATTCAGGGGGCTATCAAACTATAATTAAGTTATGAACATCCTGGAACTTCCTCCTTATCTTGCTACAAGGCGCAACCACGCCTTGGAACATGCTACGCTTAAGATCCTTGCACGCGACTATGACGACAAAAATCTGGCTGGGCATTCCAACCCGACCGGCTTCTTTATCTTTGGTGATGTGGAAACCGACGACTTGCGCAACGCGATTCAAGAAGCAATGACCCGTTTGCGCGCCGGCGAACGTGAGCTTGCGATTCATCCAGGCTGTGGGACGAATTTTGCGACATCCATGGTCCTGCCCGCCACCTTCATGTTCGCTCCCCTGCAAGGCGCACGATCCCGCCGTGGGCAACTTTTTCTGTTGCCCGTTGCTTTGTTATTGGGCGTATTTGGGTTTCTTCTCAGCAAACCGCTGGGACCCTGGTTGCAGCGACATGTCACCACAGAAGCGGATTTAGGCAATCTGCAGCTCACGGAGATCCAGCGTACGCGAAAAGCCGTTCATCGAGTTACGACAAAAGCTAGCTGACGTTTCTTTGATCACGATATTCTGATTTGGAAAAGGAGTATAGCTTCACGCTATAATGAAATCATGATCCTCGATCTTCCCTATATCCTCGAAACACGACGCAACCATGCGCTCGAACATGCCACGCTCCATATGCTGGCACGCACAAACAAAATTAACATGGCTGGGCATTCCAACCCGACCGGTTTTTTCATTTTCGGTGAGCTGCTCACAGAAGACATCCGCGCTGCGCTGAATGAAGCCTATACGCGCCTGCGTTCCGGCGAGAGCGGACTCGCCGTCCATCCGGGTTGCGGAACCAATTTGGTCGCCACGGCGTTCCTGCCGGGGACACTTGCGTGGCTGCCGTTCCAGGGCACGCGCTCCACACGGATGCGCCTCCTGTTGCTACCAATTGCCTTAGTACTGGCAGTCTTTGGCTTTCTCTTGAGCAAGCCTCTAGGGACCTGGATGCAGCGCTACGTCACCACCGAAGCAGACCTGGGCAATATGCAGATTGTCGATGTGACACTGGTGCGCAAAGGTGTTCATCGCATCATCACACGCTAAGTAAACAGGTACACAGGTAGACATGGGACGGGCAATCCCTGTATACTTGTATACCCGCCCATGCCCAACCTCTACTTCCTCTTCGGCAACGACGAATTCGCAATCACGCGCAAACTCAAGGAATTTGGGTCAGACTTTTCCGACCCTTCCAGCGCGGATATGAATACAGCCCGCCTCGAGGCGCGTTCGATGAGCGAAGACGACCTCAACAACGCGGTCAATGCCATGCCATTCCTCGCCAAGCGACGGTTGGTGCTGCTGCAAAACCCTTCCTCCAAATACAATAATACGACTGCCCGTAAGAAGTTTCTTGAGTTTCTCGAGAAGACACCGGAGACCGCACGCCTGGTGATGTTCGAAGCGGTGGAGCCGAAGGAAGCCGAGAAACACTGGCTGGTGAAGTGGGCAGAGAAAAACAGCAAGCTCATCGAGACCAAAGCCTTTATGCTGCCGCGGCTGAAAGACATGACCAGCTGGATCGTCAATGAAACGAAAAATCAAGGCGGGAAGATCGAGCCGCGCGCCGCAGAGATGCTCAAAGATATGGTCGGGGTGGATACGCGTCAGGCAGGGATGGAGATCGCGAAGCTGCTGGCGTATGCCAACTGGGCGCGGCCGATCACCGCACAGGATGTCGAGGCGGTTTGTATCGTGACGTCCCAGCAGTCGGTCTTTGATTTCGTGGATGCACTGGCAAACGGCAACGGGAAATCCGCGCAGTATCTCTTGCACCGTTTACTCGAGACCGAAGATGAGTTCTCGCTGTGGGGGATGGTGGTGAGACAGTTCCGGTTGTTGATCCAGGCGCGGGAGATCTTGGATGCGCGCGGTAACCAGAACGATGTCGCAAGGGCATTAGGCGTGCATCCTTTTGTAGCCGAGAAAACCACGCAACAAGCCACGCGCTTTTCGATCGAGTCATTGGAATATATTTACCGGAAATTATTAACGATTGATGAGGCAGTAAAGACCAGCCAAGTCACACTTGAACAGGCAATGGATACGTTAGTTGTTGAGTTGACGCGTTAGGTTTTTGTTCAAGCTCCGCGCTGCCTTAACCCCGCTCTTTCATAAATCGAATCGATCACGCGCATATTTGCGATGGCATCTACAGGATCTGTGTTGAGTTGCGTTTCCCCGCGAAGCGCCTTGATGAAAGCGCGTAGTTGCAAAGTATATATATTCTCACCACGGACATATTCGGAACGCGATCCGTTTTGTCCACGCAGGTGCAACCAATTGAACCAGTGTGGGTGGTACGGATTGACAACGCGCAAGGTCCCCGCATCTCCGTTTACCCTCAGGAAAGAGCGGAACAAGGTAGGTGAGAGCATGTCACAAGCTATATATGCCGTGCAGCCATCTGCAAATTCCAGGTCGGCTTCCATTTTAGAATCGACTTGCGGCGCGAAAAGACGTGCCTTTGCGCTCCGTACTATCGGTTCTTCCTCTTTCAAATAGCGTATCAGGCTGACCGGATAACAACCGCAATCCATCAGAGCACCGCCCGCTAATTCATAGTTGAAGCGAATATTCTTGGGGGAGGGAAGTAAAAAACAAAACTGTGCTTCGATATGTTGAATGTCCCCTATATCTCCGCGAGCTAAGATCTCTTTTACGCGTGCTGTCAATGGATGATATCGATAGGCAAACGCCTCGCTGAGCACGAGTCCCGTTTCCTGTGCAGTCCTTGCCATCTCATCTGCTTCCTGCGCGTTGGATGCAAAAGGCTTTTCACATAACACATGCTTGCCCGCCCGCAGGGCGCGGATCGTCCATTCCGCGTGCAGGCTATTTGGAAGTGGGTTGTAGATCGCGTCAATCTCCGGGTCTTCGAGCAAGTCGTCATAGGTTTGATGAACGCGTGAGATGTGATGCCTGCGCGCAAACATTGCGGCACGTTTGGGGTCACGCGCTGCGATCGCGACGATCTGTACTCCTGGCACGGCGCGTGCCGGGTTCGTGAGCGCCATCGGAACAATTGCGGCGGCACCCAGCACACCCATGCGAATCGGAGGAGGAGAACTCACCGGATTGATCTGCTATGGATTCGTTCGTATCACGACAAGTTTATCCACCGCCGACTCTGCACCCCAGATCTCGCCGGGCCTTCCCAAAATCTGACGGACCGCCGCCTCTGAAGATGGAAGCTCGAAACTTGTAAATGTTTCTGAAGTGGGGTCAAAGCGTACCAGTGAATTCGCCCCGAAATCGCTGAGCCAGACCATATCTCGATCGTCCACGTAGACCGCATAGGCTTGCGGACCGCTGCCCGGGAGTTTCCATTCCTGCCACGAATCGTTTGCCGGATTATAGACGGCGACCTGTCCCGCGTTCCATTCGCTGACCCAGACCCGTCCCTGTGAATCAGACCAGACACGCCGCGCCCCTTGATTCGACGTGGGCGGTTCCAATTCCGCTGCCTCACCTGTCTCAGGGTCGATGCGCCCGACATAACTGCCCGCCAGCGAAGCGTAATAGAGCGTGCCGTCCGGGGTGACCGTGATCCCGTATGGTCCACGCCCCCGCGGCGCGCTGAAGACCTGCATCTCACCGCTGGATGGATCAAGCCGTCCATAGATTCCATTCTGCCCCGTAAACCAGAGATTGCCATTTGGATCGAAGACAGCTGTGTTGAGGTTTGCATAACCACTCTCTGCAGGCAAGGGAAATTTCGTAACCTCTTCCGTTTCCGGGTCGACGCGGACGATGGCATTCAAGCCGCTGTCGGTGATCCATGGCGCGCCATCGGGTCCCACGATAACTCCATGAGGCGACGAGCCAGACCCCAGGGGGATGTGTCGAGTCTCGCCTGTCTCTGGGGCGAGCTTGCCGAGGGCGCCGGAAATCTGGGCGGTGTACCAGACGCTTCCATCCGGAGAGGGCGCCACATCGTGCGGATGAGTCCCCGGCGGAACCGGATACTCCTGGATTTCTGCCAGAGGAGATGGCGGCGCTGTTTTCTCGGCGATGGGCGCTTCTGTAGAAGATTGCGTCGTTTCGGATGACTCAAGGGCAGTCGGTTCTGATGTGATGGGTGGGTTTGTTGGCGCTACAGGCGGAACGGATGTACTGGTACAGCTTGTCAGTAAGGCAACCAAAATGAAAAGAACTTTCTTAGGGGACATAGTTTCTCCTGGCTCTAAAACAGTTCGTTTCGAATGGAATGGAATGATAACTTGGTTACCCCAGTAACAGGCAATTCCCGGGAACTGATTCGATATCGGATTAGCTAGCTGTTCTTCTCTACGTTCCCCTGATTCGTGAGTGGAGTCACTGAGTCGACGATCAAATCCGTCACCCTTTTTGGATCTACCAGCATATGAAAGTGGCCGGCGTTCCATTCGTGGATTTGCCATCCAGCCTCTCGCGCTTGGACGGCTGCTCGCTGATAGGGTTCGCTAAAAAGGATATAGACACAGGGAGCATCGGGCCAACCTTTAAACACGGGAATCGGCTCGGTAAAGAAATCAAGGGCGCGTGGACGGATCTCCGCGACCAGTCCTTCACGCAACGCGTCCGAGGGCAGAATTTCACGTAAATCGTCGCTGCTCCAATTCGGAAAACGACCGCCACTCTCCAGATATTCCTGGAATTGTCTTGCCCAATCGGAATCTTCCGATTTCATGAGGTCAAGCCGTGTCGCTTGATCTTGGGGTATGCCTGCATCCACAAACACATAGGCATGAACTGGATTTGGAATCGACGTTCGAATCATCGGCAACAGAGGGCCAGCGCCGCTATGAGCAACAAGTGTCAGGGGTTTGTCAGCAGGCAGTCCTTTGATTGATCGCGCAACTGACTCCGCGTGCTGTTTCCAAAACGGTTCTTTTGAATCCGATGAATCTTCCAGATTGGGAACAAGTGTTTCCCGGCCACGTTTGCGCATCTCAGCAGCGACCAGGCTCCAGGTTAGGGGTCCGACCAGAGGACTGTGGATCAAAACAAACATGCTTCTGTGGATCAATCCCGGGGTCGAACCTCTACCTGCAGCTTTGCCGTCATCACTTGATCATCAAGCTTATACGGATGTGTTCCTTCGGCGAGCGGGATCATTCGGTAGCCGCTTGCCAACGCTCTGCCACCCACGCGCTCATCTGACATGAATGTGCTGTATTCCAGCTGGAGGTGCGGCAAATCCTGTTTGCTCTTCGATACGCCAGGTGCCATTCTTGCCATCTTATCAACGAGAGCGCCTGAATCGGCAAACCCATCATAAATAATATAAGGGCGTTCTGCCAGGCGTTGCTTGAGCTCGATCAATGTGCGCGGCCGTGGTTGATTCTCTGCCCGCTCACTGAGCTCGTTGAGATGGGTATTGATGCCGCGTGGTTTGATGAAGTAATGGAAGAACAGCTTATTGTTACCGATCCGCTTGCCTGGATTCATATCCACATCGGTAATCATCATCCGCACGTACAGATCGCCGAACAGGAAGCGTCGCATGGATTGATAAGCATCGTGATTTTCACGGATGCCATGTTCCCCTGAATGGGTATTATAGACATACGCATAAGGGTAGTCGTTCAGGTACGCCTCATTCTGATCCACAACACCATCGGTGCGCGGCAGATGGCGGGCGACCGGATAGTAATCGTTGTGTCGCGTGCCAATCAGGCAAAAAACATCTGTCTGGGAAAGGTTCTCAATCGCAGGTCTTGGAGTTTGTCCGCCCATGAATTTCGTCACCCACTCGGGTGTGAAAAACTGGACATCATCGTCGCGCATGCCGGGTAAAAAGCGGAACAGATTTGCAGCCGAGGCATAGCGGGCGCCGCCGTGGGGTGTCGCCATAGTCATCAACCGGGACACATTGTCTGCGGCGCCAAAGAGGTTATATTGGATCGCAAAGCGTGAGATCAGACCGCCCATAGAATGACCAACAAGCGCGACTTTTTTTAGATCCAGACCGGGTGCTTCCTTTCCATCCGAAAGGCTGCGACATTTTGGACACGCGATCTGTTGGATCTTCAACGCCAGGAGGGCGGCATAGTACGGAATGCCAGCCAGATCCTCCACTTTCACCGGATAGTTGCAGCGGGTGAGCTCCTCTGCCAGTAGCTTTTTTATTTTGTCGGAGAGTTGTAAATGCTCGGCGTTGTATTCATAGTAACGAAAGATCCACAGCGACTTGTGCAGGGCTGCTTCCCTAACGCCCGGAGGAGATGTCTCTCCTGGCGCGGGCGGCTTCATCCCCAGATAGGACCTGAAGTCGGCAAGCTCCTCATCGTTGGAGGCATCGTAATAGCCGAAGTCCTTTACCAATCGCAGGACCAGACCTTCGAAGTTCAGCTCCGTGTTGCGGAACTTAACCCAGCCATCCGGGTCATTGTAACGGCGACCGGTGTTCCAGCCCACGTAGGGGTCGCGTTCGTCTGCCGCGCTGAAGTCACGCACGATGTCCGCGGGGCCGCCCCAGCCGTGCACAAAAATGATGGGGAAAAATTTTGACATGGTTTCCTCCTCTGACTGTGTTAGAACAATGTTTCCTGCTTTGGTTCATCCTCTTCATCCGGGCCTCGCCACCCATATTTCTTCATATCCACTTTGTCTTTTACAAATTCAACCCCTTCCTCTTCCAATAAGGTACGCTGCCGTTCTGCGCCCGGACGCTCGCTGATCTTGCCCTGCGAGTTAATGACGCGCTGCCAGGGGACGTCATCCGGGCAGGCTGCCATCGCGCCGCCCACCCAGCGCGGGCTGAATGCCCTGTAGCTGTCGAAGTCCACGCCAACCGGTGGAGGAATAAGGAGCGCGATCTGCCCGTAGCTGGCTACCTTGCCGCGTGGGATCTGGCGGACGAGAGCCCAGACTTGTTCGTAATAGGCTTGCTGGTTGGGAGGGGAGGAGTAGCGCATGGTGATTCGTGATTGGTAAATCGTAATTAAGGGTTGACGAATTGGCCGCCGGTGACTTGCTGCTCGATCAATTCGCGGTCGGGCGTGAACTTCATTTCCACTTCGATCCGCTGGAAGCAGCGATTCTCACCGATCAATCCTTTGCGGACAAAATAGACAGTACTATCACCTTCATAGTCCAGGCTGAGGTCATTGTCCAGGTCCACGCGTCCTTCGATGACCTCGCTGCAGCGATTGCATTTGACGTGGAAGGTGTAGTAGCGTTTTTCAGGTTTGGCAGACTCACCGCCAAAGAGTTTTTTGAGGAAGCCCATCGTACTCCTTTCCTGTCACATCGTCCACTAGGGCAGACATGCGCCCGGTGCAAGCCCCACGAGCGAAGTAATCTCGAGTTGAAAAGTTATTGCGCATAAACAAGGGATTGCTTCGCTGCGCTCGCAATGACATTATGCTTTCAAAATAGATTCTATCTTATCCAATTCCTCATCACTGAAATTCAAATTGTTCAAGGACGCAAGATTATCTTCCAGCTGTTTTACACGGCTTGCGCCGATCAATGCCGATGTGACTCCTGGCTTGCGCAGAACCCAGGCGATTGCCATCTGCGCCAGGGATTGTCCGCGTTCCTGCGCCAGCTCGTTGAGTTTCTTCACTTTGGGCAGGTTCGCCTCTACATCGTTCGGCGTCAGCCAGACGCGTTCCGTTTTACTGGCGCGCGCCCCGGAGGGGATTCCCTTTAGATAGCGGTCTGTCAATTGTCCCTGTGCAAGAGGAGAAAAGACGATGCAGCCAATCCCTTCATCGAGAAGCACATCCAGCAACTCATCTTCGATCCAGCGGTCGAACATATTGTAGGAGGGTTGGTGGATGAGGCAGGGAGTTCCCAATTGACGCAGGATTTGCGCGGCACGTCGGGTCTGGTCGGGATTATAGGAAGAGATGCCCACATAAAGCGCCTTGCCCTGCCGGACCGCGGAATCGAGCGCGCCCATTGTCTCTTCGAGCGGCGTGTCGGGGTCAAAGCGGTGACTGTAGAAGATATCCACGTAATCGAGGTTCATACGCCGGAGAGACTGGTCGAGGCTGGCAAGCAGATACTTGCGCGAGCCCCACTCCCCATACGGACCAGGCCACATATCGTAACCCGCCTTGGTGGAAATGATCAGCTCGTCGCGGTAGGGATGAAAATCCTGCTTGAACAAGGCGCCGAAATTCTCTTCCGCTGAACCGGGTGGTGGCCCATAGTTGTTGGCGAGGTCGAAATGCGTGACGCCAAGATCAAAGGCGCGGCGGGCGATGGCGCGTCCATTTTCGAGGACATCACGTCCGCCGAAGTTGTACCACCATCCCAGCGAGATCTGCGGAAGTTTTAGTCCACTGGTACCAGCGCGGATATAGGGCATAGAGTCGTAACGGGAGTCGGAGGCGAGGTAGGGCATCTCGTATGATTTCCTTTTATTCTTTTGTGATTATTTCCATTCCCATTTCTTCAGAACATCCAGTGCTTTGTAATTTGTCAAATCAAGCTGTAAAGGTGTAATGGACACCCATCCCGAAGCCAGCGCGCCGACATCGGTGCCTTCTTCGTTGACGCCCGTGGGCGCCTCGCCGCCAATCCAGTAATAGGGACGCCCGCGCGGGTCGATGCGTCGGTCCAGGACATCGCGATAGACGCGTAACCCCTGGCGCGTGACCGTATAGCCTTTCACTTCGTCGGCCTTCAGGTAAGGGATATTCACGTTCAGAACCACACCTTCCGGCAAGCTGCCTGCCAAGACTTTTTGCACAACCTGTTTGGCGATCTCGCCGGCATGACTATAATCCTCAGGTTCACCTTCTGGCTTATCCTGCGACGCCACGGAAAACGCGATGCCCGGCACACCGGCGATCACGGCTTCCATTGCCGCGGTGACGGTGCCCGAGTAGGTCACGTCGTGTCCGATGTTGGAATACGGGTTGATGCCTGAGACCACAAGATCGACCTTATCCACATAGCCCAGCAGGGGCAGCGCGACACAATCCGACGGCGCGCCATCAGACATGTAGGCGGTCGTGCCGTCGGAGAGCAGCGTCTCGGTGACGCGAATTGGTCTATCAAGCGTTTTGACATGCCCGGAAGCAGACCAGTTGCGGTCGGGCGCAAAGACGGTCACCTTGCTGATCTCTCTCATCGCCTGTGCGAGCGCGAGGATCCCAGGTGCCTGGACGCCGTCGTCATTGGTTACCAATATGTGCATAATGTGATTTCCGATCTAGGATACTAATGTCCTTGCAAGCGTAGCGAAGCAATCTCCTCGCAATGACATCTTCGATGATTATAACCCCGCCTGTATAATCACTTCCATGCGCCGTATTTCTTCTTTCCTCTTTCTTCTCACTTCTTTCCTTCTTTCGTGCACACCCCGGTCTCAAGTTCCTCCTCTGCAAACTTCTTTTTATCTATATCGCTTGGATCCTCCGGCGTTCGTAGAATTTTCTGAAGATTTTCAACCCGTGGGTGAAACACCTTTTTTTATTCCTCCACACTGCGGATTATTCAACGTCTTTGCCTCTACGATTGGGAAATTTATTGCGGTAGAACTGAACTGCCCTAATGGGCAAACGGTCCTTTTTCTGGAGACCGCAACAAACTCTGTAACGCAGCCGGTTTCAGACTCAGACAGTCATTTCCTGGCATGGGCGCAGAATGGCGCGACAGCTTATCTTAAGATCGACTCACTAGGCAGCCCGCGCGTCGTCCGTGTTTCTACCGATGGTGAGCAGGATCTCATCCCGATCACGGAATTTACATATGATCTTGCCACTTCAAACAAAGACACGGAATTCACCTTTAGCTTTTCTCGCGGATTGGGGCAGGGTAGTGAGTTATGGCTGGCAAAACGCGGCGGAAATGTGGTCGAGCAACTGTATGCGGACCCGTTGCATTACCTCTCCTTTGCGCGCTATTCGCCGGATGGAAGTCAGATCGCCTTCATCAAAATCCCCGATACACAGACTCCGTTCACGATCGGCGAATTGTGGGTGATGGACTCAGACGGTTCCCACGCGCGTAAACTGGCGAATGCGGATGCCGGTCATGGTTACGCAGCGAACTGGTCGCCCGATGGAACGAAGATTGCTTTTGTAAAGCGCGAAAACACGGATGACCGAGGCGCCGATCGTTCGAGCGAGGCGTTGATCAGCAATATTTATATTGTCGAGGTACAGAGTGCAGCGTTGACACAGATCAGCCATCTTGACGACGGTCATACCGAAACACCATTCTGGTCGCCAAACGGGAACACGCTGGCTTTCAATATGGTCATAAATGATAGAATGAATGTGCAGATTGTGGGCCTGTTAACAGGCGAGACTGAGAATCTCACGACGGAGTCAACCTGTTGCCCCGCCTGGATGCGAAAGTGAGTCTGAATGATTCGGCGAATCATAGTGATCCTGGTTTTAATACTCTTGCTGACATCTTGTGGAGGCGCAGCCCCGGCGACACAGGCTCCTGCCGAGACGGAGGCTCCGGCGACCGAAGCCCCAACCGAGGAACCCGCCGCAACCGAACCTCCTGAATTTCCATCCCCGGAACCGCCAACCCTGGCCGCGACACAACCCCCGCCCACTGCCTCTGCCGAACCAACCTCCACGCAGATTCCAGAGACGCCCACGGATACGCCTCTGCCCACTCTGGATCTTCCCACGGAAATTGTCAATGCGCCCGAGCAATTGGCGTGGGATGGGGTGCCGACCTACCTCGCCGAATCAACGCCGGGGTTCGCGTTCCGCGTCCGGTATGCGCCTGACATCTGGGCGTTGACCACCGATCAGTTTGGGTTTGCGGCGCTTGCCCATCGCACGATCCCGGGTTGTGTGATCTCCGTGACATCCGGGCGCGGTCTGCCCATCAATATGACTGTAGAACACGAGATGTTGACTATGAATGATGTTACCTTCGATGTTGGGAATGTCTTTGAAAACGGAGTTTTGAAATTCATCACCTATACAGGCGGCAATGCAAATATTATTACAGGCTTCCAGCTTGATTTCGAAGAACAGCCTGAACAATGTCGCTCGGATGCCATCACCGTTCTTTCCACCTTGATGTCTGTGCGCGCTTCCCAGGCGACCCCTACCGCTACGCCTTAATGTACAATGGGTAGGGCGGTCGGTAATCTGCCGAATCTTAATGATGCCAGGCGACCAGCCTGACCTACCAGATATTGTGACTCATTCACTCAAGAATGCACTGACATCTATACTGCTCTGCGGCGTATTCCTCGGTGTCCAAGGCGCCTCTGTGGAACACCGTGGCGGGTTCGCGCTGCAAACCCCGGTTACACCATTCCTCTATCCTCCCTATCCCGGCAGCGCCTCCCAGGAATCCATCTTCGACCATTCCACACCCAATTACACGCAGGATACTGTTGTCCTGGCATATACCGGGGATCGGGCTCGCAAGAATTGTCCTTCCCCTCCACCGCCGGGAATACCTCCGCCTCAGCCGGGGGTTTGTAATGCGGGTGCGGGCGCATACTGGTCTTACAGCCTCGGTGACTGGTTTTATTACGATGGTCATGACGGCGTGGATTACGGCATCTCCTATCGCCCCGTGTATGCCGCCGCCGATGCAGACCAGATCGTCTACGCCGGCTGGTGGGACCCGCAAAACCACAAGGTCAACCTCGGTATTTACGTCCGCCTGCATCATCCTAACGGCTACAACACGTATTATGGGCACATGAGCTCGGTCGCGGTACAGTCCTGCTCGCTGATAGGCTGTGCTCTGGTCCCGCATGGGGAGGTGCTTGGTATCAGCGGCACGACCGGGAATTCAAGCGGTCCGCACTTGCATTTGCTGGTACGGAATCCCTCGAACCGATCCGTGGATCCTTATGGCTGGCGAGGAGCGGGCGCCGATCCATGGCCGCATAACCAGCGCGAGTCGTTATGGGTGACCTATCCGTCACTGGTGTATTACGGCGCACGGATCTACCCATCAGGTCCCGCGCTGGAGTTTCCGAGCGTTCCTCCACAGGGCATCGTGGTGGACGATGGCACAAATGGTTTTGAGGAGACGCCGGTGGAATGCTGGAACGACATTGCCGTGAGTGGGGCGCAGGGTGGTCTCATCCGTTTCTCCAGGGCGCGGACCAGCGCCCCAACTTGCACCGCACAGTGGGCGTTTCCACGCGGCTCGAGCGCCGGTATTTACTCGGTGTATGTGCGCATCTCTCCGGTCCGCGCGACGACTGAAGGCGCCATCTACCTGATCCGTCATGCAGGCGAATCCGATCAGGTGGTTGTCAACCAGGCGGTGTTCCCAAATATGTATTACGTGACCGACGGATGGCTGTATATTGGCAAATATAGATTTACAGGCGCCGGAGATGAATACATTGAGCTGACGAACCGCACGCAGGATGAAACCGCGGCGGTTTCGAATCTCTTTGTCGGCGTGGACGCAGTTCGCTTCGTGTTCCAGGGCGCGACAACCCCCACTCCCTCCACACCTGTGACTGTGACCTCAACTCTGACTCCTTCTGCGACTCGGACTCCCACGATCACCCTCACACCTTCCCAAACACCAACGCCCACGATTTCGCGGACGCCGACATCTACGTTTACACCATCGCGAACATTTACCCCAACCCTGACGCGAACACCCACACCCAGTCGTACTCCGACTCTTACCTTTACACCCTCACGAACCCGCACACCGACGCGGACGGTGACTGCAACCCATACCCGCTTCCCCACGCGCACGTCGACGATCACGCGTACACCAACGGTCACCCGTACTCCCACCGCCACCCGCACGGCGACTCTAACGCGCACCCCCACCAGGACGCGTACGCCAACCTTTACCCCTACCCCCTCACGCACGCGGACTCCCACGCCAACGCGAACTCCAACGCGCACGCTGACGATCACGCGCACGCCCACTGTGACAAGGACCCCGACTGCCACGCGGACCCTGACTCCCTCACGCACTCCCACACGGACGCGCACACCGAGCTTTACCCCTACCCCCTCGCGTACGCGGACTCCCACGCCAACCCGGACCCCAACGCGCACGCCCACAAACACGCGAACGCCTACGGCAACGAGAACCAGAATCCCCACTGCCACACCACAGTTCACGTTGATCGATCTTTACATGGTGAACAAGTTCCGCTACGAGAATAATCTGTCACCCTTTATCGTGACCGGAGATCGCTGGGCGCGATCCAATATGCTGCCTCAAGCTGCCTTGGATGAATATTTCAAAGGTCCCGGCTCCACGGAGCGATTCCAATTTGGCTGGATTGCTCTCTACAATGGTTTCACCGGCTACAGCCGACTCGACATCCGTGACGGGGTCGCGCACGTCTTCCTCACGGGAACCTGTACGCCAGATGAGCGAGATTTCAATATTGCCGATTTAATCACCTTGAATCTTAAGCAATTCCCCGAAATCCAGTTTGTAAAGATCTATGACGAAAATGGGACTACGCAAACTCCTGGTGGCATGAGTGATTCCATCCCTGCGTGTCTGCAGCCATAAACAAAAAAAGGACGAGATCATTGATCTCGTCCAAAGGCATATTCCTTTTATTGACCCCGTTCCTGAGTTTCGGGGTTAATCATGTTATTGTTTATTCTACACCACTGCCGCTTCTACCGATTGGATGGGCGGCAGGAAGTCTGCCATTAAGTCCCAGCTATCGCCCGAATCGCGGCTATAAAACAGCTGACCGGTATGAGTCCCCACATAGATGCCGGCATCCTCAAACGTGTCGGTTGCCATAGCCTCACGTAGGACGACGAGATGGGCTTTATCCGGAAGACCTTTCGTCAATCGTTCCCAGGAATCGCCTGCATCGCGGCTGCGCCAGACTGAGAATTTTCCGTCCACGCTCATCCGATACTGATCGCTTTCCTCCAGTGCAATATAGACGGTACGCGGATCGGTGGGGTGGACAGCAATCGGAAAGCCAAAACGTGACGGAAGTTTTTCCTCACCGATGTCAATCCAGTCTTCGCCTGCGTTATCGCTTCGATAAACACCGCAATGGTTTTGCTGGTAAATCACATGGGGAGTGGAAGGATGCATGGCCATCTTGTGGACACACTGCCCGAACTCGGGGAACTGTGTACCGAGGAAGTCCGCCCGCACATTTTTGTTGTAGGGCGCCCAGGTCTGTCCGCCATCGTCGGTGCGGTAGCAGCCAGCAGCGGAAACCGCGATATACATGCGTTTAGGATTCGTTGGGTCCAGTAGGATCGTGTGCAGGGTCAAGCCGCCTGCACCCGGATTCCACTGTCCGCGTTGCGGGTGGTCATACAGAGGTTCATTCAGTTCCCAACTCTCGCCGCGGTCCTTCGAGACGAAGAGAGAAGCGGGTTGCGCGCCGGCATACAGGACGTTCGGCTCGCTCGCGCGTCCCGGTTTGATGTTCCAAACCTTGATCATTTTTTCTGGCTGCTCTTGGATGCTTTCGCCGCCCTCCGATCGGAAGGCTTCGTCCACCGTACTGGCGGGTCTTCCGGATTTTGAGGCTCGCGAGAGGAGCGGGGATTGCTTTGCCTGGGTCCAGGTCTTCCCGAGATCGTCTGAGTAATGCGTGGTGGGACCGTAAACGAAGTGACTGGTTGCCGCGTGCAAGCGCTGGTCGCGTGGGTCCATCTGGATGTGCATCACGTTCCAGCTCTTGAATTGAATGTCACTTGTTTTCCATCGTTTGCGCTTTTCATTGCTTTCGAAGATGAAGCCACCCTTTTGTGTTCCAACGAAGACCAATACCTTTTTGCCCATAGCATCTCCTCTCGTTGTGTTTGTTTGAAACAGAAAAAATGTTCTAATGATTGTATCATAGGTGCCCTGCGCTTTTCAAGAATACAGACGGACTATTGCGCAAATGCAACCCCGCGTTTACGATTCGTCTTGAAAAGGAGGAAAGGATGAGAAGACAACTGTGGATCGCCGCCACACTGATCGTCGCACTGTCGTCCTGCAACCTGCCCGTGTCCCAGCCGACAGCAACCGTTGTATCCACCCTCACGCCGATGCTTGATACGCCGACATCAAGCAGCTCTAACCCTACGCCTGTTCCCTTCGAAACTATGGTCAGCCTCGATCTCCCCACGACCGCGCCTACCTCCACGCCGAGCGTTTTTCTCGCTTCCCCCAAAGATCAGCCTGTCAACTGTCGTTTTGGACCTGCCACGTCGTATGCGATCGTTGGAGCATTGCTCCTGGGCAGGCAGGCAGAGGTCATCGGTAGAAATGAGGATTCCAGCTGGTGGTATGTTCGGAATCCAAGCGACCCTTCTACCTCCTGCTGGCTCTCGGCGGAGTTCGTGGTAACGACCGGCGATGTGCAGTCGCTGCCGATGGTCAAACCCTTGGAGAACACGGTGACTGGCGTTAGCGTCAGCATCGAGCCGCCGGTGCTGAACGTGGCGTGTGATGCGCTGCCCCAAACCGTCGCGATCATCGCCCAGATCACTGCAAGTGGTCCTGCCACAGTGATCTGGCATTGGTCCTCGAGTGCAGGGGACATCTCGCCGGATAAGCAGATTCTGTTCGAAGCCGGTGACACGAAGACCGTACAGGATTACTACCAGGTGTTCCGCGTCAGTGATTACATCGTGGAAGTGCAAACGACACTGCCCAATGTCATGACCGGTCAGGCAAGCTTCAAGGTCGTTTGCACGCCGTAAGAAACCGTTTCTTACGGGCTCTATAAAACACGGATGTTACGCGCGCCGTACCTGTGTCCGGGGTGCAAGTGTCTACATACAAGAAGACGTCCAAGACTTACGAAACACTTCTTAAGAGGTTTTTGGTTCCCCGGAAACCGTCTATGTGCCCCGTCCGTGGATTGTTTTCACAAGGACTTTGTTAGGTAAATGTAAATTCCTATACACTATAATTTCCTGACAAGTTGGATGAAACACCATACGAATGCAGCGCTTTTTCTCGATCTTTCAACGGCTCAAAATCCAGACCAGGCTAGTGATCTATTCCATTCCCTTTGTCGTGATGACGACGGGGATCATGACCTTGGTCGCGTATTATCAGACAGTCCAATCCCTGCAAGCGACCATTGATCTAGAGACTGCCCTGAAGCTGGCGCGGCAGGTTGCATTTGGTACTGGCGTGGTCGGGCTTGTGCTTTCGACGCTCCTCGTTGGAGGCGTCATCATCCTGTCGCGGCGCATTACGTCCTCGCTGCAGGCATTGAGGGAATCGGTAGCCCTCATCACCGGGGGACAACTGGAGGGGACTGCGCCTGTTCGTTCCAAGGATGAGATTGGCGCGCTGACGCAGGCGTTTGCCGGTATGCAGGCTGAATTGCGTGAACGAAAACAGGCAGAGGAGAATCTTCTCCAGTTCCGCCGCGTCATGGATGAATCCAGTGACGCTATTTTCTTGATCGATCTCGAGACAGGTCGCTATCTCGATTTCAACAAAAGTGCCCATGATTTTTTAGGTTATAGCCGGGAGGAATTGGCTCAATTGACGGTGATGGAGATTGCTCAACATATCCCCAATCTAGAGATATGGCTGGGTCGAGTCGACCTGATTCGCAAATCGGGCACCCTGATCTTTGAGACCACGTATAAACGAAAGGATTCGTCCGTTTTTCCTGTAGAAGTCAGCGCCCGTCTGTTGGTTTATGGAGAGAGGAATATTATGGTGGCGGTGGTACGCGACATCACCGAGCGTAAACAGGCGGAAGGGGCATTGCGGGAGAGCGAAACGCGCATTCGCGCTCTTTTGCACGCGTTCCCGGATATGATTCTGGAAGTATCCCTGGATGGCAGGGTCATCAATATGGTGCCACCGCAGGGAATGGAAAAAGCCATGCCGCCGGAGCGGTTTATCGGAAAGCAGATCGATGAGATATTTGGGGAGGTCACCGTCTCGCAGACAAAATTTGCTATTCAACGCGCCAGTGAAAGCGGACAAATCAATGTGTTTGAGTTCGAGAGCGAAATGGGCGGATCGCTTCATACCATGGAAGCCCGTCTGACCGCCAGTGCGCCGGATACCGTTCTGATGATGATTCGGGATGTCAGCCAGCGTAAATGGATCGAGCAGGAACGCGAAGCATTGATCCAGGAATTAGAGCTCAGGAATGCAGAGTCAGAAACTCTGCGCAGAAGCCTTTCCAATATCGTTGGCACACTGGAATTTACCGATGTCATCAATCAGGTTCTCGAGGAAATCCGACGCGTGATTCCTTACGATACCGCCTCGGTCTGGCGAGTGGAAGGGAGAAAGCAATATATCATCAGCGGCGTGGATCTGCCACCGGAAATCCAGATTCCCGGCACAATATTGGTGGTGGATGAAATGAACTCGGCATACCCACTTCTCACAGGGAGGCTTCCCTACATTCTGAGCAACAATGTGCAGGAAGAGTTGAGCGATTTTCAGGAAGCGCCTCATAACTATGTTCACTCCTGGATCGCCATCCCCTTAAAGACACGCGGGAAGATCATCGGTCTTATTGCGCTCGACGGCAGAAGTCGCAATCAATTCACGGAACATCATGCCGAGCTGGCCGTCACGTTTGCCAATCAGCTTGCGATTGCGCTGGATAACGTCCGCTTGTTCGCAGAGCTTCAGAGTGACCTGGAGGAACGGCGACAGTTGATCGCAGCCCTGGAAGTCAAGAATGCTGAATCGGAGACTCTGCGCGAGAGCGTCGCTATTGTTGCCGCGACGCTGGAATGGTCGGAGGCAGTGGATCGAATCCTGGAACAACTGAAACGTGTCGTTCCCTACGACAGCTCTTCTGTCCAGTTGCTCCATGGGGACAGGCTGGAAATGGTTAGCATGAGAGGCTTTCCGATGAGTCGAGATCCGGCGGAGAATTCCTTTGCGTTAAGTGAGACAGAGCCTGCCTATCCCGTGATCCAGGGAAAGGTTCCTTACATCCTCTATGAGGATATTCAAGCCTATGTCCCAACCTTTACCGAGGCACCTCATAATCGGATCCGTGCCTGGATGGCAGTTCCCCTAAGAGTCAAGGGGAGGATCATTGGTATTATCGCCTTGGATGGATATCGCGTGGCTCAATTCTCAGAACGACACGCCCAACTGGCAGTGGCGTATGCCAATCAGGTCGCGATCGCATTAGAGAACGCTCGTCTCTTTTCGGACCTTCAAAATGAACTGAAAGAACGCAGGAAGCTGATCGCAGAACTGGAACGTAAGAATGCTGAGGCAGAAACTCTGCGTGAGAGCACTGCTGTTGTGGCAGCGACCCTGGAGATTTCAGAAGCCGTGCAGCGTATATTAGAACAGCTCAAACGTGTTGTGCCCTACGATAGCGCGTCCGTCTGGTTGTATAAAGACAAGATTGCCGTAATGGTGGGTGAAAACGGTTTGCCTTCTGATGCCCTGCTACCAGATTTCTATGAAGTAAACGAGTCAGAGCCCGATTATGCACTCCTGTATGAGGACCTCCCGTACATTTTGCTTCACGATGTCCAAGAAAAGTACCCGCAGTTCGCAGTGCCATCTCTAGATTACATTCACGGCTGGCTGGCAATCCCACTCAGGGCACGCGGGGAAGTGACTGGTTTTATTTCTCTCGATAGCAGTATTCCAGGCAAATTCTCAGAACATGACGCAAAATTGGCTCTCAGCTACGCGGACCAGGTTTCTATTGCCCTTGAGAACGCACGCCTTTTTTCCAATCTGCAGGCAGAGCTTATTGTTCGCAAGAACTTGATCTCCGAGCTTGAGAATAAGAATGCGGAGCTGGAACGTTTTACGTATACGGTTTCTCATGATCTCAAATCACCTTTGTTTACGATCCGGGGCTTTCTGGGCTATCTCGAACAGGATGCGCTGTCTGGTAACCAGGCTCGGCTCAAGAGCGATATTCAGCGAATCACAGATGCAACCGATAAGATGCAACGATTACTGAACGAACTGCTGGAATTATCACGTGTTGGACGGCTCACAAACGAGCCCACGTATTTTCAATTTGCAGACATGGTGCGCGAAGCTTTAGAGCTTGTACAGGGACGGATTATGGCGCGCGGGATTCACGTGTCCATGGAGCCAAACCTCCCCATGGTGTATGGGGATCGTCCGCGTTTGACCGAGGTATTGCAAAACCTGGTCGACAACGCGGCGAAATTCATGGGGGATCAAACGGAGCCGCAGATCGAAATCGGATGTGATGGTGAGGAGGAAGGAAACCCCATCTTCTATGTGCGCGACAATGGCATGGGGATTGCACCGGAACATTTTGAGCGTGTGTTTGGTTTGTTTAATAAACTGGATCCCAAGACGGACGGCACGGGCATCGGGCTTGCTCTGGTAAAACGAATCATTGAGGTTCATGGCGGCAGAATATGGCTCGAGAGCGGCGTGGGAAAAGGATCCACATTCTTTTTCACACTTCCGTCGCTTGCGCCTGCCACAGAGCGCCCCTGATTCCGTACTATAATACCTTATCTCATCGAGGAGAGTCCCCATGAAGCGCGCGGTCAGTATTAGTATTGGGTCGTCCAAACGGAATAAAGCCGTGGATGTGAATCTGCTCGGACAAAACGTCAGTATCGAGCGCATCGGCACAGATGGAGATATGGAAGCCGCGGCCCTCAAGTTCAAGGAACTCGATGGAAAGGTGGACGCCTTTGGTGTAGGCGGCGCAGACCTGGGCGTGATTATCGATGGGAAATGGTATACCCTACACTCTGTCACACCGATGGTGCGGTTTGTAAAACAGACTCCGCTTGTGGATGGCGGCGGCTTAAAGAACACGCTGGAGAACAAAGCGCCGGCATTTCTGGATGCGAAGATTGGTAATTACATCGATTCCCGAGGGCGCAAAGTACTGGTGACTCTGGGTGCAGACCGCTGGGGACTTGCCAGAGCGTTTGCGGATGCCAGCTACGAGACTGTCTATGGCGATTTGATGTTCGGTCTGGATATCCCAATTGCAATACGCAAGCTAAGTCAATTGAAAACATTCGCAAAAATCTTAATGCCAATCGCAAGTCGCTTGCCTTTCGAATGGATCTACCCCACCGGCGAAAAACAGGAAAAGCGCACGCCCAAATGGGAAAATTATTATGCCTGGGCAACCGTCATTGCCGGGGATTGTCATTACATCAAGCGCTTTATGCCCGATGAGCTGACGGGAAAAGTGATCGTGACGAACACGACTACTCCCGAAGATGTGGAAGCCTTCCGCAACGCGGGAGTAAAATATCTCGCCACAACCACCCCTGTGCTGGATGGACGTTCATTTGGAACCAATATGATGGAAGCTGCTCTGGTGGCTGTCTCTGGCAAAGGGCGCCCGCTCACCTGGCCAGAACTGACCGAGATGCTCGATATGCTTGGCTTTGAGCCGCAGCTACAGGAGTTGAATTAGGTAGGCGGGTATACAGGTAAACAGGTAACGTTTGTATCCACTTATATACTTGTTTACGTGTGTATCCTCTAAGGAGAATGTATGGATGCAATCGTAACCGCAGGCGGGATCCCGCGCCCCGAAGATCCGCTTTACACGTACTCTCATGGCAATTCCAAGGCTTTGATCGACGTGGCCGGCAAACCCATGATCCAGTGGGTGTTGGATGCGCTTGGCGGTGCAAAACGTGTGAGTAATGTAATTGTGGTCGGGTTATCGCCAAAGAGCGGTGTGACGTGCAAAAAGCCACTCTATTTCGTCTCTAACCAAGGGCGAATGCTCGCGAACATCGTTACCGGTATAAATAAGGCTCTTGAGATCAACAAGCGTAACAAGTACGTGTTGGTGGTTTCTTCAGATATTCCCACCATCAAGCCCGAGATGGTGGATTGGTTGATCAAAACCTGCATGGAAACAAAAGATGAATTGTACTACGGGGTTTGCCCGCGTGATGTGATGGAAGCGCGCTTTCCAGACTCTAAGCGTACCTATACCCACCTTAAGGATATAGACGTGTGCGGCGCCGATATGAACATCACCCACGTACGTATGGCAACCGAACACCTCGATATGTGGGAGTCATTAATCGGTTCACGCAAGAGTCCGCTCAAGTCGGCAAGCCTGATCGGTTTCGGTACCCTCTTTGCCCTCTTTACCCGGCGTTTGACTCTGGAAGATGCCGTGCGGCGCGTGAGTGAGCGGATTGGTATCAAGGGACGCGCCATCGTCTGGCCCCATGCCGAGCCCTGTATGGATGTGGATAAGCCCAGCCAACTGGAATTGTTACGGGCAGATCTTGCCTGGCAACAGAGCCAGGCTGGCGCGAAGCCGAGAAAAGCAGTCCGTAAGCCCACGACGAAATCCGTCAAGCGAAAGCCTGCGGCGAAGGCCGTCCGAGCCAAGAGAAGTGTCAATGGCTCAGAAAAGGCTACGGCGGCACGTGCTCCGAAAGAGAAATCTAAAAAGCTGAAGGAAGAAACCTAATTGGATTCCATACTCGAACTCGATGCTCGTCTTTCCAGTCAAATGCGCGTGGCAGAAAAGCCAGGCGCATTGCGCGCTCTTGCGGCTTTTTTCGCACACTCCGGGGACTCCTGGTTCTGGGCGATTGGGTTACTGGCGCTCTGGCTGAGTGGCGACTCCTTTTGGAAGGAATGGGCGGTCGTCCAGTTGGGTAGCATCAGCCTGCTGGCGGTGATGGTGTTGTTGATCAAATTTCAGATCAAGAGAAAACGTCCGGAAGGAGAGTGGGGAAAAGTCTATCGCTTTTCCGACCCCCACTCGTTCCCGTCCGGGCACGCAGCGCGCGCTTTCCTGATTGCCACGATCGCGACCGGGCTGGGCCCTCCCGGACTGGCAGCGGTCCTGTGGATTTGGGCGCCACTTGTAGCTCTCGCGCGGGTTGCCATGGGCGTGCATTATGTATCAGATGTTGTCGCCGGCGCGTTGTTTGGCGTGATTGTCGCATGGATCGGACTGCAAGTGTACCCGCCCCTGCTCGATTGGATATTTAGGTTGTTGGGCTTTTCTTTGTGGTAGCTGGCAACCTGAAATAAGTCCCCTCGTGAATGATACGAGGGGACTTATTATTTTGTGAATGCACCTGGAATTTTGTGTTTGAGGGCTTCCAGATGTTCCTCGATGTGTCCCAGATCCTTTTCCACCCAGGTCTGTAGCGTCAAACCACTTCCCAGTGTCGTATGGCGCGATACGCGTGACCACACTTCGACTGGTAAAGTCCTCAGCCATTGCACAAGAGCGCGAACGTTTTCCACCAGAGCATCTAGAACCTCCTGTAAAGGTTCGTCGGGGTTATAGGTTGCAGCCATATGTGCTTCGCCGTCAAAGGTTTGAAACTCAGGGTTCTCCTCTAGAGCAGTCCGGCGGGCACGCAAGCCATATACCAATGTATTCACATCGCGCGTATGAACAGAGATCTGATGGACAGTCCAGCCATCTGCGTCAAGCGGCGCGTATGGATCATCGGTTTTGAGACATTCTGTGCGAAATTCGCTGGCGACATCTTCCAGCTTCTGTAGCAGCCTTATACGATACTCTGCCAGTTCCTTCATCATTCCTCTTTAAGCAGTCACGCTCTCGTGAGTATAGATGCATGATGCAAACAACTTTGTCTTTCCCTGTATAAATTTAGTGACCTTACTCCCCCATAGCATCACAGACCGGGACCTGGTCATGGTTCTCATACCCATTCAACGGTAACCCCAGATAGGGCGACGGGTCAATCGTATTCCGGATCTCGAGCTCGTTTTTAAATTCTCCGTTCCCATCATCTTCGACAATGGAAAAATGTAGATGCACGCCAACAGGATTGTGCGGATCGCCGGAGTAATTTCCCTGGTATCCAAGAAAGGTACCGGCTTCGATAAATTTTTCAGAAGTGCCAGCCGGGAATTCCTCGGAAATGTAGGAATTGCCGAATTGATCTGCCATGTGGGTGTAATAGAGCCAGACCTGGCGCCCAGGCTGAATCGGATCCTCCGGTACTCGCACGATCACCGCAGATTTCCATTCTGGCAGGCGTGTCAGGTATCCAGGATACGCGGCAACGACTGGCGTGTTGCCCACGTCCGTTCCGGCAAAGATATCGATTCCCTGGTGCGTGTGGCGGAAGCCGAAGGAATCGCCCCATAGGAAACCGGCAAAGCCATCGGTGGGGAATAGAAACGGGGCCGTTCCGCATTGAGAACCAGCCGTTAGTTTCCAATCCGAGTGTGAGGCGGGATTTCGGATCCACTGTCTGAAAGTACTCAGCCGCGGGGCATTCGGTCTGTACAGAGAATAGGCTGTGATTCCTGCAGTGATCACGGCGATTACAAGGATCAGTAAAAGCATGATGGCGCGTCTGGACATCGGGCAGGATTATACCTTTTTATACACTATAGTCTGCATAAAGCGCATAAATATAATCGCCCTCGTCCTCCCAGAAAATACTGCCAAAAGGTTAAATCAGGCTTGTGTTTTAGACAGAAACTAATATAATATTAAGATACCCTGCCCATTTTTAACAACGCTAATTCATCCTGATCTGGGGCGCAATGTTATAAATCTGTCAGCCCGACAGACTTTTGTTTTCTGTTCGGTGGTCTCTTCTTTAATAAGGAGGTGATACATATCCCAAATATAAATACAAATCACATACAAATATTCACATAAGCTTATGTTCAACTAATTAGAGGAGATTAGTGTATGAAAGCAAGGTGGTTTAGTACATTATTGATTGTTATGATGCTGGTGGTGGCAATTGTGCCTACAGCCGGGGCTGCACCGGCGCCAGCTGCAAGCGATCCAAATACTCCAAATCGTCCAGACGACCTTCCCCATCCGCTAGGCAGGTTGCAGCGCGAAAATCGCATGAAGGCTTTCCAGGCGCAGATGCTTGGCAAGGCGACTGGGGCTACCTATAAAGTAGGCCATGGAAGATATGTTGAGTTGGAACGTCTGGGAGAAGATTCCATTTGGACCATTTTGGCGGAATTTGGTGATAGCGTGCATCCGGAGTTGGGCGGAGATGCCGGCCCGATCCATAATCAAATCCCAAGGCCCGACCGCCGTGTCGATAACACGACGATCTGGGCGCCAGATTTCAACCAAGCATACTATGAAGAACTGCTCTTTTCAGAAGCGCGGGGCGCAATCTCGATGCGGAATTATTACATCGAGCAGTCTTCGAATCGCTATACAGTCAATGGCATTATAGAAGACTGGGTCCAGGTCCCTTTCAACGAGGCGCGCTACGGTTCGAATATCTGTGGAGATGTCTGTACCTGGGATTTCGTAAATGATTCCGCGGATGCCTGGTTTGCCAACCAGCGGGCGAGCGGGATGACCCGTCGCCAAATTAACGATTACCTGAGCCAGTTCGACGTGTGGGATCGTTACGACTATGATGGCGATGGTGACTTCAACGAACCCGATGGCTACATTGACCACTTCCAGGGCGTGCACGCCGGGCAAGGGGAAGAGACCGGCGGTGGCGCGCAGGGCGAGGATGCGATCTGGAGCCATCGGTGGTATGCATGGTTCGGGGCAGACGGTCCGGATGGGACCGGGCCTCATGAGTTTGGTGGCACCCGTATCGGCAACAGCGATTACTGGATTGGCGATTACACCGTCGAGCCAGAGAACGGCGGCGTGGGAGTCTTTTCTCATGAGTTTGGGCACGACCTTGGCTTGCCCGACCTCTATGACACCACTGCTGCGACCGGGCAAGAGGAAAATTCCACGGGATTTTGGACGTTGTACTCCCAGGGTTCTTATGGGAATACCGGCAAACCCAGAGATGGGATTGGCAATCAACCGGTACAGATGAGCGCCCTGGAAAAAATACTGCTCGACTGGTCCAATTTGGCTGTCGTCAATTTTGGTGAGGGGACAACCCTAACCCTCGGTCCTGCAGAGTTCAACACCGTGGATGCACAGCAACTGTTAGTCGTCCTGCCAGATAAGGCGGTGGACTTCAGCCTGGGTGATCCGTATTCCGGCAGTTTCTTCTACTATTCCGGTCAGGGAAATAACCTCGATAACACGATGACGCGTGAGGTCACCCTGCCTTCTGGAACGGTCACACTCACAGCCAAAGTCCGTTATGACATCGAGCTGGATTGGGACTATGCCTACCTGACCGTCAATGGCGAGAGTGTCCACACCAATCTTTCCTCCGACACCAACCCGAACGGCCAGAACTTTGGGGAAGGCATCACCGGCTCTACGGAAGGCGAATGGGTGGACTTGACGGCTGACCTTTCCGCATACGCGGGACAAACTGTCACTATCGGCTTCCGGTACTGGACAGATCCTTTTGTAGCCGAACTGGGTTTCGCTGTCGATGACATCGCAATCACCGGATTGCCCCTCGATGATGCAGAGACGGACCCGGGCTGGACCTATAATGGATTCACTCGTACCAATGGAGTAGTCACGCGGTCGTTCTTCAATGCCTACATCGCAGAGTTCCGCCAATACCTGGGTTACGATAAATATCTTCAGACCGGCCCTTACAACTTTGGGTTCCTGGATAACCCGGATTTACAGAATTGGGTGGAGCACTTCCCCTATCAGGAAGGACTCCTGGTCTGGTACTACGATGAGTCATTCGCCGATAACGATGTAGCGGCGCACTGCGCCGATGGTCGCTGCGGCGGTCTCTATCTACCGGTGGACGCGCATCCTGAGCTTCTGATTCGCCCCGATGGCATGGTCTGGCGTCCGCGCGTCCAGGCGTATGACTCTACGTTTGGTCTCAAGAAGACGGATAAGGTCTGCCTGCACTTCAACAGTGAAAAGAGCTGTTTTGGCGGGTTAAAGGGAAATCCGGTCTTCGACGATACGCAGAGCTACTGGTTCCCACCGGATCCAGACATCGGTCACTTCGGCACGGCGAGTGTGCCTCTCCCGGGCTTTGGTGTAACGATCCGCGTCCTGAACGTCAGGCACGGTAACGGTGCGGACTGGATGAGAGTGAGAGTCGATTTCAGCGACTAGCATCAGAGAACGACCGTACGTGTTTTAAAACTCCTCGCAGGTTTCCCTGCGAGGAGTTTTCTTCTTTGTTATCGATAATCTGTGGCAGAGCAAGGGAATCACTCTTCAATTGCGAGGCACTCCAATCTTTGGGGTTGGAGTCGCAGGTCCGGGCACATCCGGATTCAATTCCGGGCATAGGATCACCTGGCCGTGATAGTCTGTGTGATACAGATATTCCTTGCCCTCAGTATTCAACCAGATCCGGTAACCAGGTACTCGTCCTTTTGGATACACTTTCCCCGGCCTCGGGCATCCCAGTGCGGCATTCAACCAGTTGATATTTTCTGCCTTGACCAGGGAAATCGTACTGGCATCGATTTGAAGGCGATTGGCAAGATCCTGTTTCGCCAAAGAGACAAACTTTTCGACAGGTGGGGGAATAGGCGGCATATCGGTATCCTCCGGGGTTAACAGGGGGTTCGAAGGCTGCGCCTGTGAGCTCTTCGGGAGAATGGTTGGCGTACTCTCGGGAAGGGGGACGGGCATCGATTTCGCAGGTCCGCAGGCGACAAATCCCAAAACGATCAGCAAAGAAATTGAAGTTATCCTCAAGTATCTCACAAAACCATGTTCCTCTCTTCTTAGACGAGCAACGGCATCCCCATGTTCCGCTTTCAGGCTTTGGAGGGAAGATTCAGGGTCGTGAGTACGAGCTCAATTTCCCGCCCTAGGAATTCAGAGGACCAACACTGGATTTGGGGGATTTCGGAGGCTCAGAATGGACGCTGGCTGGCAAATCACTATCGGCGCAACAGACCGAAGTGCGAAGGTTGACTTGCTTGAGCTTGCTCAGTCAGGGAAAGGGCATCCGTTTCCGAACACGAATCCTCAGGGCATGGGGCATGCAGAATTTGCTGTCGATTTGCTCGGTCTGCTACGGAGCAGCTTGTTGAGATAGGCTTGTTGCCAGAGAGCGATACTGGTTAAAAGGATGCTGGGAAGTGTTACCAACGGAATGATCAGTCTAAGCGTCGATCTTTTTGTTACTCATCATTTATTCCTTTCCAATAGATAGAATCGATTAATTCAGTGACCAAAAGGTTACATTTGCCTTGTGTTCTGAGAATGAACTCATATAATATTAAGATAACTCTAGCCAATGTTCTCCGAAAAGGCAAACCCATCGCGAGGTGGGGGCGCAAAGTCATGGATCTGCCAGGCTGATGCGTACAGCTAGGCAGACCGCCAGACCGCCGATCTTTTTTTGTTTCGGCGGTCAATTATTTAGAAAGGAGGTGTGTTCCTTTCAAAAACCAAACCACTCACTTCAGCGTTTCGAAGCAAGCCCTTAATCACTATAAGAGGAGATATAGTTCATGAAAGCAAAGTGGTTTAGTCTATTTTCCTTGGTGCTGGTCATCGCGGTGGCGTTCTCTGCCGTTTCACCTGCTTATGCCCAGCCGAACTTCAAGTCCAACAAGGGTGGAGTCGGGGTAGAAGAAAGCCCCAACGGGATATATATCGTTCAAATGATCCATGCACCTGTGCTCACCTATAAAGGCGAGCAGCGGGGTTACCCCTCTACGAAACCATTACCGGGTAATAAAGTCAATCCGGCCGATCCCAATGTAGCCAATTATGTCGCCTTCCTGAAAGGCAAACACAATGATGTGGTAAACCGGGTGGGGGGCGAGAAAGTGTATGATTACACCTATAGTTTCAATGGCTTTGCCGCCAAAATGACCCTCGACCAGGCCAACAGCATGGTCACCCTAGCTGACGTGTTGCTTGTCAGTCCAGATAGCATTCAGACCATCAATACATCCTCCACACCAGGTTTCCTCGGGCTGGATGCTCCCGGTGGTTTATGGTCCCAGTTGGGTGGCACGGGCAAGGCTGGTGAAGATGTCATCATTGGCGTGATTGACTCGGGAATCTGGCCCGAAAGTCTGAGTTTTGCCGACCGCGTCACGAAAAGTACCAATGAATGGACTCATCAACAGGGTTCTAGCACCAAACTCGTTTACAAGAAGCCCAAGGGTTGGAACGGTATCTGCCAGTTCACCGATGCTAACTGCAACTACAAATTGATCGGGGCTCGCTATTACACTGCAGGCCAGGGCGGTGACGCGCAGGTCGCGATCGATAGACCGTGGGAATTCATCTCCCCACGTGATTACAATAGCCATGGAACGCACACCGCCTCCACGGCGGGTGGGAATAACAACGTTCCGGCTACCGGACCTGCGTCCGTCTTTGGCAGCATCAGTGGTATGGCACCCCATGCTTATATTGCAGCCTACAAGGCTCTCTGGTCAACACAAGATGGTGCGACAGCCAGTGGGACATCCTCGGACCTCGTAGCTGCGATCGACGATGCGGTTGCTGACGGTGTGGATGTGATTAACTACTCCATCAGCGGTACCAGCAGCAACTTCCTCGACCCGGCAGAGATTGCCTTCCTTAACGCGGCCGACGCCGGTATATTCGTGGCAGCTTCTGCGGGCAACGATGGACCCACCGCAAGTACAGTTGCTCACCCGAGCCCCTGGATTACCACGGTCGCGGCTGGAACGCACAATCGCGCCAGCAATGGCTCTGTGACTCTTGGAAATGGTAACACCTATAATGGCGCATCCCTCGCGACCGCAGTTGGACCAGCCCCGCTGGTGAACTCAACGGCGGTGGGTATGGCGGGTGCGAGCGCAACAGCTGTCAATCTGTGCTTCTCAACCGCCACCAATGGCGGAACCCCTGCACTTGATCCTGCACTTGCGGCAGGTAAGATCGTGGTTTGTGTCCGTGGAACGAATGCCCGCGTGGATAAGAGTCTTGCTGTGCAAGAGGCCGGCGGTATAGGCATGATCCTGGTGAACCCATCCCCGAATTCAATCAATGCCGACCTGCATTATGTTCCAACAGTTCACGTTCAAAACACAGATGCCTCAGCTATCCAGACATACGCTGCTACACCCGGAGCCACTGCGACGATCAATGCGGCAACCATATCCTTTACGGAACCGGCTCCGTTCACTGCCTCTTTCTCATCGCGTGGTCCACTGGTGGCTGGCGGTGGCGATCTGCTCAAACCAGACATCATGGCTCCCGGACAAGACATCCTGGCGGCTGTTTCTCCCGCGATTGCTGGTCGTAGTTTTGACCTATTGAGCGGAACGTCGATGTCGTCGCCGCACGTCGCGGGCCTGGCTGCCTTGTTGAAGGACAAGTATCCGCAGTGGTCGCCCATGAGGATCAAATCCGCATTGATGACCACAGGCTATGATGTGCTCGACGGTCCCAACACCAATCCCTCGGTACTCTTCAGCCAGGGCGCCGGGCATGTTCGTCCCAACTCGGCTGCTGATCCTGGACTGGTGTTCGACTCAGGATTCAACGATTGGCTGGCTTTCCTTTGCGGTGCAACAACGGGTGTAAATCCGTCTGCCTGCAGTGCACTCGCCGGGGCTGGCTATTCACTGGATCCCAGTGACATGAATTTGGCATCCATCGCCATTGGTGACCTGGCTGGCTCACAGGCCGTGAAACGAACCGTTACGAATGTAGGCAATAGAGAGACCTATACATTCTCCTATACGGGTTTGGATGGCATCACGGTTACACCTAGCGCAAGCTCGTTCACCGTGAACCCCAAAAAGTCTCAGAGCTTTACAGTCACCTTCTCAGCGAATGGCGCGGCGCTTAATACCTATGTGGGCGGCTACATTACTTGGACGGGTAGTGAAGGCCATGTGGTGCGTATGCCGGTCGTAGTTCGTCCCGTGCCATTGGCAGCTCCCAGGGAAGTTTCCGGTAACGGAAGTCCGATCAGTTATAATGTGACCTTCGGTTACACCGGTCCGTTCACAGCCACTGCGCGTGGCTTGGTGCCGGCGCTTACCCAGGCAGGTACCGTTGTGGATGATCCGACAGATGACATCAATACGGCGCTGGATACTGGCGTTGGGATCACCATCCATGCGGTTTCTGTACCGGCTGGAACCACCTATGCCCGGTTCTCCTTGTTTGATGACTTCACCGACGGCAACGATGATCTCGACCTATATGTATTCCGCAATGGCGGCTCTACTTTCGTTGGTCAAAGCGGCAGCGGAACCTCAGCCGAAGAGGTCAATGTGACGAATCCTCCGGCGGGCACGTACTTAGTCATTGTACACGGCTTCGCAACGGATGGACCGAGTGCCAATTACACGCTGTTTAGCTGGACGTTGGGGAGTACGGCAGCAGGTAACATGGCTGTGACGGCTCCACCCTCTGCAACCTCTGGCACAACGGGCAACATCGCTCTAACTTTCAGTGGATTGGCGCCTGCAACCAAGTATCTGGGCTCCGTCGTCTACAGCGGCACGGCTGGTATGCCAAACCCGACCATCGTTCGAGTCGATACACCATAATCAAGCTTCAGGTTTGTTTGTAAGATACAACAGGCTGGCGGACTAGTCCACCAGCCTGTTCTGTTTTTGATGTACTTTCCATAGCTCAAATAATACGTGGGATTGCAAGCACGCTTCCAAATGACAAACCCTCCGCGGATTACGTATTACCGGGGCTGCCTGGCACAGGCGGGGATGGATTTACACAAGTTGTAACAGTATTGCCACTGCTCGCATGATATTCATAGGTCGTACCGTCATGCTCCAACAAGATCAGATAACCGGGCGTTAAGACCTGGGTATAAACCATGTCTTTCTGCGGACACCCTAAACTGGAGTCGGGCCAAGTGACGCTTTTGGCTTCCAGCAGAGCAATTTCATTCGTAGAAACGGTTAATCGTTGCGCTAAGTCAGCGACTGCCTTGTCGATCAGAGCTTGCAAGCCCGCGTTAGCAGGCACAGTTGGTGTCATTTGGGGCTCTCCTGCGGTGGGTGATGTGGGTGAAATAGTCTCGACCGTGGGACTGGCAGTGCTTTCCACAGGTGCAATTGCATCTATTTCATTTACCTGGCAGCCAGCACTCAACAAACCTACCGTGCATAAAAGGAAACTAATATAAATTCGCAAAGGTACCTCCTTACTTTCTATCGTAATGACGATATTCTAGTCTAAAAAGTTTCCACTAGCTTTATTTCTATACCGACCAAATCCATACCATTTTATGCATGGGATTTTCTAGTTCTGATGGAAGACATCATTTTGAAAGGTCCTTTTCCCGCACAAATTTCTAATTGACCCCTAATGTAAGATTCCCTCTGTTTGCGTTACACTCGCGCTCCGTTGAAAAAGCTAAAGCATGGCAAAGTGGGGATGTAAAATTATGGCTCTGTCCGGTTGATGCGTACACCCGGGCAGACCACGGTAAACATAGAAAGGAGGTTGCTCGCTGGACATAGCTTACCTAATTGCACTGCCATATCCAACCATATTCAAACTAAACAAAATATGAGGAGATAAGTCAGAATGAAAAAAGTAACGATCGCTCTGTTGCTCACACTGATGTTAGTATTTAGCACGTTCGGTATGGCAAGCGCCGTCACCGACGGTGAACCGGACGGCGAGGGACATCCCTACGTCGGGCTGATGGTAGCACAGGATGAGAATGGTAATCCCCTCTGGCGCTGCAGCGGCACTCTGCTATCCTCCCAGTTGTTCCTGACTGCAGGTCACTGCACGGAAGCCCCTGCAGATCACGTGGAAATCTGGTTCGACGCCGATGTGGAGTCGGGCATTCCTGCAAACGGTTATCCCAATACCGGGGACGTTGGCGGCACTCCTTACACTCATCCACAGTATGACCCAGATGCCTTCTTCCTCTTTGACCTGGGCGTAGTTGTGCTAGATACACCCTATGAACTGGATGAATACGGTGCTCTGCCGGAACTGAATCAGTTAGACGCCTTCGCGACAAGACGAGGGCATAATAAAGCGACCTTTACTGCTGTTGGTTATGGTTTGCAGGAAAGCTTCCCTGATGCAGCTTCCTGGAAGGCACACAATGAGCGTGTGCGGATGGTCGCTCACCCCAAACTGAATCAGATTAACGGTGGGCTTGTTGGAGATTACTCTTTGTTATTGTCCAACAATGCACATACCGGCGGTACCTGCTTCGGCGACTCTGGTGGCCCGAACTTTATCGGTAATACAAATGTTGTTGCCGGTGTGACCTCCTTTGGTCTCAACGGGAATTGCGCAGGCACAGGTGGTGTGTACCGCGTGGATCGCGCGGATGACCTGGACTGGCTCTACGGCGAATTTGGTCAGTACCTCCCATAATCTACCAACATGGTAATAAGATAGAAATAAAGAACTGGCTGATGAGAAATCAGCCAGTTCTCTTTTATGAATGCAAAATACCAGTATACAGGATCGCAGCGCATCCGCGAACCATCCAGAGGTGTGTCTTTAAAGAGAAAATTCGGAACTGAGGGACTATGTTGATTGTGGTTACTCATGTTATTTTTTTCTCGTCTTGCCTTTGTACCTAGTCCTGCAGATTTCCCGAAAGGAGGTAAGTTCCGCAAATATTCTTAAGTCATCTTGTAATGTTGCACGTACAGACCAAATCCTAAGGAGAAAAGAATATGCGTAGAAAGCTCGTTATTGCTGTATTCTCAATGATTGTCATACTGGCAGTTGCTGTAAGCCCGGTGGCTGCGATCACAGGCAACTGGGAGAAGGATTTTGAGCATCCTTTTGTAGGGCTGATCGTGTTCTACGACGAAAGTGGTGAGTTTGCTGGACGCTGTACTGGCTCCCTGCTCGATCCATACAATTTCCTAACTGCCGGTCATTGTGTAGTAGGGGTTGAGACCGCCCGTGTTTATTTCCAGCAGGATGCGGGCGCGCACTACGACGCCGCTACGGAGCTTGACCCGGTGACCGGCTATCCCGACTATTGTGCTGCAGGCACCCTGGGTGTCACGTGTGCCACTTCCGATGAGATTTATAATTACGGGTTTCCCCAGCCCTTGCCGAACCGACATGATGTAGCATTGGTGGTTCTCGATCAACCGATTTATGTATCCGAATACGGAGAACTCCCTGAAGCAGGCTACTTGGATCAGTTCGCTACCGCGCGCGGCGTACAAAATGTCACGTTCACAGCCAGCGGCTACGGGCTTACATATAAACAAGAAGAACATAACGGCAAGCCCTTTGAATCCTATCGTGAGCGCTTGATGGCCACCTCTACCCTGGTGAACCTGAGGAGTGCATTTAATTCCGGGTTTAACATCCAGACTTCGGGTAATGGCTCAGGCAAAGGCGGAACCTGTAACGGCGACTCGGGCGGGCCAATCTTCCATGGCGATACGACGTCCAACCTGATTGTGGCGGTCACCTCCTTTGGTCTTAATGAACTGTGCCGCGGCACGGATTTCTCCTATCGCATCGATCAGCAGGACGTGCTTGCCTGGCTCGCAGAGCATATGTATACCCCTTAAGAGTAAGTTCTGAACAAAAAAAGAACGGGCTGGCAAACCTGTTACCAGCCCGTTCCCTTTTAAGCGATGGCTCCGATCTCATATACAACTTCTACAGTGCTTTATCTTTTTTCTTATACTCACCCAATACCATATGGCTAACTCAATCTGATATCAAATCTTCAAAACAGGAGACAAACCATGACATTCTATCTACAAACTTACCCCTATCGCCGGATGGCACGCTGCTGGGCGGAAAACCGCGATCAGACTCTCGGTATTAATATCCGCGAGGAAGAGGACGCGTATGTTCTTTCTGCGCTCGTGCCTGGCATTAAGTCTGATGCACTGAACATTCAGGTCTTGGAAGATGTTGTTTACATTGAAGGTGAATACAAGCTGGATGAGAGCAAGTATCTCATTCGTGAGATCCCCGGTGGCTCCTTCACGCGCACCCTGCGTCTGCCAGCCCCGATCGACGCCGAGAACGTCGAAGCGGAAGTCATCGACGGTGTGCTAACACTGAGACTGCCCAAGGCAGAATCCGCCCGTCCCAGGCAGATTAAGATTCAGTCTCGATAAGGAATAAGAATACTTCACGCTCAAGACCGCCTCTGCGCGGTCTTATTTTTTTAACACTCCCGCTATCTGTTTCCACCCAACGTGTATAATCGTGGCTGTCATCCCTCTCTTTGGAGAACCTTGTGCGTCAAAGATTCATCATTTTTTTGGTTGTAATTGTGTCCATGTTTAGCCTGACTGCCTGTGGAGGCGGGGAAGTGGCTGGAACATTCACTCCAGTACCGACCGACACAGCGATCGTTCCGCCTACGCTTACGCCCACACTGGCTACTCCGCTCGCCATCCTGGTGCTTCCCGCGGACCTCGACCCAGATACATCGAATCTGTACCAGAAAACAGTGTACGATCTCACACAAACATCAGGATTTCGCTTTCAGGTTCGCAACAGTCTCGCTGCTGACGACCTCACCGAACCCGGTCTACAGGTGGTAGTTTCGCTTCCCCCAGATCCGGGTATTGCCGCACTAGCCGCAGCTACGCCGCAAGTGCAGTTTCTTGCGATCAACATCCCTGAAGTGTCAGCAGGCGGAAATGTAAGCGTTCTGGGAAACAACACCCAGACGGATGTTGCTGGTTTCCTGGCGGGGTACACTGCCGCCCTGATTACGGACGATTACCGCATCGGCATGCTGATGCCCAAGGACAACCCTGATGCGGTGCGTGGCTTGAATGCCTTCGCCACCGGCATGAAATATTATTGCGGCGCCTGCCGCCCGTTCTATTTTTATCCCTGGACCTATCCACAGTTTGTCGAAATCCCTGCGGAGGAAGATAAGAGCCACTACAATGCTTTTGCCGATATCCTGATCCTGCAATATAAGGTGGGGACAATCTACATTCATCCGGGCGTCGCGACCGCAGATGTAGAAACGTACATTGGCACCACCGGTGTGTATATGATCGGCACGGTGACGCCGGAGGAACTTCCGGCGGGTTGGGTCATGACTATCCAGCCGGATATCGTCAAAGCGATCCAAAATGCGTGGCCGGGGCTGGTGAGTGGGCAGGGAGGCATCACGGTTCAATCACCTCTTGGCTTGAGTGACATAGATCCCACCCTGTTGACCCCTGGCAAGCAGCGGCTGGTGGAGCAGACGCTGAATGACCTACAGGCTGGTTTGATCAGCACCGGTCAATAAAAACTCAACATGCCTGCGCAGTTGCGCAGGCATGTTGAGTCAGAGGAGGAACGAAAGGAGAAGAAGATGAATAATTACAGAGTAACACCCAGCGCAGCTGGAGCCCGCTCACTTTTTTGACCATGTCCTAGCCATGCCATTGCCTTGACAACCAGCACTGCCGGGTTGACCGGCCTGACCAGGCACTCATCCGCGCCCTCCTGGTTGGCTTCGACGATCTCGTCCACTGTGTTGGCTGTAATCAGCATCAGAATCGGTCCCCGGCTGGTGGCGCGTAAGCCATTCAATAAAACGGACCGATCAGACTTGGATAAGTCCATATCAATAAGCATCAAAGACGGTCGAATCAGCCGTGCGCTCTGCAAGGCATCCGGGATATTCGACTCATCCAGAACAACACAGTTCCTCTGGCTAAACAGGGTATCCCAGATGGCTGTGTTCTCGGGCTGGTCGGACACAATCAACACAGTGTGAAGAGGGATGGTATCCACATCAGTTTTCCAAGTAACCATACCTGCCACCTTTCATTAAGATTTGTACTCATCTACTTGACGGGAAATCGCATGGCGTGTTACACTACGAACGTTAAAAATTCCTAAGAAGGGACGCGCACGACTGATGAATTTGAACATCACCAAGTTCCAAGCGAAGGCTTTCATCACGCTGAGTGGTGTTTTTGATTCGCGTAGTGCGCCTGCCTATCGTTAATTTACACGCAGTGTAAGCTAATGACCGCCACGGTGCACTCGCCCGTGGCGGTTTTTTTTGAACATGCCATGGGCAATGCCTGTGGCGTTTTATTTTTACAAAACTATTGGAGGCAAGATGTTAGATATTCAAACCCAATTATTTGAAAGCGCGGATCTTCATCTGGGTCCGGTTGACCATGAGAAAGATCCTGAGATCGAATCCAAGTGGACTCATGACTCGGACTTTATGCGCCTGATGGAGATTAATCCCGCACGGCCCCTGTCTGCCGCGATGGTCAAGAAGCAATATGAAAAACTGGAGAAACAAATCGAGGAAGAGAAAAACCTCTTTCACTTCATGATACGCGCCAAAGAAGCGGATCGCCTGATTGGTAAAGCGGCCATCTATTGGATCGAGTGGACGAACAGTAATGGCTGGATCCGTTTAGGGATCGGCGCGGTGGAGGATCGGCGAAAAGGCTTCGGCACACAGGCAATGCAAATGCTCTTGCGCTTTGCCTTTGCTGAGCTGAATTTGTTTCGTGTCAGCGCGATGGCGCCAGAGTATAACGACGGCGCGATTGCTTTGCTGCGAAAGTTCGGCTTTACGCAGGAAGTCTCCCGCCGGAGCGCACTGGAACGTGACGGGCGCCGCTGGGACCTGTACGTGTTTGGCTTGCTCAATGAAGAGTGGCGAAGCGGGTCCAGATCGCAGGAGGAGCGATGAGAGATTTATTCCGCGGACAGCTCGTGCGTCTTACGCTCGAGAAGTCAGAAGTACGCGCCAGGGCAGAACTCCGCTGGCAGCGCGACACCGAATTCCACCGCCTTGCTGATAGCGGTCCTGCCTTGTTGAATTCCGAGAGAAAGATCAAGGAATGGTTCGAGAAGCAAGCGGAAAAAGGCGTTGACCCGGAGAAATATTCCTTTTCTGTGCGTACGCTGGAAGAGGATCAATATATCGGCTTCCTGGGCTTGTGGGTCGATCTGATTCACAGGGAAGCCTGGGTTGGCATTGGAATCGGCGAGCGGGAATTCTGGAGCAGGGGCTATGGGACAGACATGATGAAGCTCTGCCAGCAATATGTTTTTGCCGAGCTGGGGATGGAGCGCTTGTCGCTCGGTCTGCACGAGTATAATGCCCGCGCCTTCCGCTCTTATAAAAAATGTGGCTTTCGCCTCGAGGGCCGCACGCGCCAGGAAGTACTGCGCGAAGGTAAGCGAACCGATGTATTGTGGATGGGCATTCTGCGTGAAGAGTGGCTGCAGATACAGAATGGAGATGGAAAATGAATGATATTTTCAGAGGAAATCTGGTGCGCCTGTCAGCCTTCGACCCCGAAGAAATGAGTAAGACATTTGCCCGCTGGCATCGGAACTCAGAATTCCAGCGTCTCCTCAATGCCTCTGCGCGTGGATTGTTATCGCCAAAAGCAGAGTTGAAGTGGATGGAAGAGGAAGTGGGTGAAATATCACTGGGCAGTTATTTCTTCAGTATCCGCACTCTGGAGGATGACAAGTTGATCGGCCAAATCAATTTGGATGTAGTGTCCTGGCCCGGAGGCGATGCTTTTGTTGGACTGGGCATTGGCGAAACGGAGTACTGGAGCAAAGGCTATGGAACGGACGCCATGAATGTTCTTCTGCGATTTGCTTTTATTGAGGTCAACCTGAAACGGGTCACGCTGACTGTGTTTGAATACAACCCGCGCGCCATCCGCTCCTATGAAAAGGCTGGCTTCCGTCACGAAGGGCGTAAACGCCTCTTGCTCAACCGCGAAGGCCGGCGTTGGGATGAGTTATACATGGGCATCCTGCGCGAGGAATGGCTGGCTCTGAATCCGGAATGAGGAACTCTTTAGGGAAATGAGACCTTATACCGGCTTGCAAGACCTACAAGCCATGCTGGACCTGCTGTCAAAAGGGCGCAGAGCGAAGAATGGCACCTATTATGTCCATCGCGGTGATTTGCAGTGGTGGCTATTCTACACAGATGTGCCGCAGGAAACCTGGCAGTCTGAAATCCGCCTCTGGTTTGAAGACGAGCAATTGATCGGCTGGGCTCTGTTGTCGTTGGAGGAGAACGCCTTCGATGTCTATGCAACACCGCATCTACGAGGCAGTGTGCAAGAAGCTGAGATGCTTGCCTGGGCAATGGAGCAGATGTCTGCGCTCGATCAGGTGCAAACCATTTGGGTGGCAGAGGAGGATGAAGTGAGGATTCGCTGGTTGAACGAGAATGGGTTCATGATTGCGAAGGAACATTTCATTCATTTGAAGCGCTCACTCACTGAGCCATTAGATGGATCGGCCTTGCCTCAAGGTTTCAGCCTGTGTCCCTCACGCGGCGAAGAAGATGCTCGTCTTCGCTCGGTCTGCTCGCATGCTGCCTTTGGTTCGAGCAAGCCATTCGAGGAGTACTGGCACCGAACGCTGCGGTTTATGCGATCTCCTGTGTATGTGGCAGAGCGTGAATTGTTCGTTATGGCTCCAGATGGAAACGTTGCTGCCTATTGCATTATCTGGACGGATGAACCGAACAAGATTGGTCATCTCGAGCCGGTGGGAACCCATCCTGATTATCAGCGCAAGGGACTTGGGAAGAGCCTCCTCTATGAGGCCTTCCGCAGGCTCAAAGCAGAGGGCATGAATGAAGCCGATGTTTGCACTAATCATGACAATCCAGCTGCGATCGCTTTGTATGAATCGGTTGGGTTTCAAAAGACCAGGCGTTTATTGACATACAGGAAGAATAAAGATCGGACGTAAACTTATGAATCTATCCCCATCCGGGGAGTGTGATAAAGAGGAGCAGAAATGAACACACGAACAAAACTAGCGGAAACGGTACTTGATCTTTCTCTAAGACTGCGGACTGCCACCTGGAATGACCTCGAGGCGGTAGCCCAGCTGGTCTATGATGCATGTGCTGCCGATGGCGATACAACTGTTGCGATGAGCGCTGAAGAGATCCGACATGAGTGGGAGGATCCCAATTTCAACTTAGAACGGAATGTTTTTATTGTCGAAACCACCGGTGGACGAGTTGTTGGGTATGAAGAGTTCCTTGATGAGTATGAACATCTCAGGCTTCGAGCCGACGGTGATGTTCATCCGGATTTCAAAGGACGCGGCATTGGTACAGCGCTTTTAAGGGCTGTAGATCAGCGAGCTCGGGAAGAATTACCTCTTGCGAAACCTGGTACCCGTGTATCGCTTCACAGCACGATCAGTAATCATGACCTAGAGGCACACAATCTTCACAGGAATGAAGGTTACCAGCCTATCCGTTATCACTGGCGTATGGAGATCGTACTTGATGGCCCGCCACCAAAGCCGAAATTCCCGGATGGGATTGAACTGCGTCCCTTTATCAAAGGCGAGCATGATATCGCCGTCTGGCAGGCGCAAAACGAAGCCTGGCGCGATCATTGGGGCAGCCACGACGAGACATTCGAGGAATGGAAATACGGCAAATTCAACGATCCCGAGTTCGATCCCAGCCTGTGGGTTATTGCATGGGATGGGCAGGAGGTCGCCGGCTTTTCGCTGAACCGCTACCGGATGGGCATTGGCTGGATTCGCCACCTCGGAGTCCGCCGTCCCTGGCGTAAGCGTGGACTCGGGCAAGCAATGTTGCTTCACTCCTTTGGGGAGTTTTACAGGCGCGGCACCAAGACCGTCGGTCTGGGTGTCGACGCTCAGAATCCTACGGGCGCGACACGCCTCTACCAAAGAGTTGGGATGCATGCCGTGAGTGAATATGTCACCTATGAAAAGGAATTGCGCCCAGGCCGCGAGCCTGAGGAGCAGGAGTAAAAATGAAAACGACTGTACAAGAAAACTTGCAGGACGCGCTTCCGGAAGGCTTCACGGTTCGCGGGGCTCAAGCAGAAGATGTGGAGTCAGCTCTCGAACTATTCAATGCATGGGCACTCTCCGTCATGCAAGAGAAGGAGATTACGGATGCCCATGCAGTTCGTAATGAGTGGAATTCTCCCGGCTTCGATCCCGAAAGTGACATCCGACTGGTCTTTGCTCCGAACGGCGAGATGGCTGGCTACGTTGAAGTATGGACGACAGTCAAGCCGCCTGTCCACCCATGGATCTGGGGACGAGTCCATCCCAATTATGAAGACATGGGCATTGGTACGTGGCTGCTGCAATGGGCAGAGATGCGCGCCTTGAAGGCTCTGCCGGAACTTCCAGAAGGTCCGCGATTTGCGCCGCGTGTAGGCACGTATCGGCAAGCCGAAAAACCGAAGAAACTGTTTGCCGATATGGGCTATCATCATATTCGTAGCTCCTACACCATGATCATCGAAATGCAGGAACCCGTGCCTGAGCCGCTATTCCCAGAAGGCATCACCCTGCGCACCTACAACGCGCAAACCGACACCGCAGCTACCTATCGTGCTGTCGAGGACTCATTCCTCGACCACTTTGGCTTTGTGAAGCAGCCATTCGAAGATGCATTGAAACGTTTCCGGCACTTCTGGGAGGATGAAGATTCTGATCCTACCTTGATGTTCCTCGCTATGGATGGCGATGAGATCGCCGGGATTAACCTCTGCCGCCCTCATGCCTTTGACGATCCGCAGATGGGCTTCGTGGGCACATTAGGTGTCCGGCGTCCGTGGCGGAAACGGGGTCTTGGGCTCGCGCTGTTGCGCCACTCCTTCAACGAGTTTTACCGGCGCGGCAAACGCAAGGTTGGGCTCGGCGTAGATGCGCAAAACCTAACGGGAGCACTGCGTCTTTATGAGAACGCAGGGATGCATGTTCACCACGTGTTCGATCAGTACGAGAAGGAATTGCGCCCCGGTACGGAAATCAGTGTACAATCCCTTTCGGAATAAATTTGCTATAGCCTTGCGAAGGTTGCTGTTCAGTAAGGAAATCTTGAGAAGCTAACCTTTGCAAGGCTTACATAAGAGGAGATTCATACTTATGAACATCCGTTGTGCGTTTTGCCAAACCCCCTATACTCTCAGCCGTGTAGCTATGCTGGATGCCCTGCAAGAAGTCGATTCAAAGAAATTGTCTCACTACGATGCACACTGTCCGCGTTGCCGCCGTGCTACACCTGTTGCCCGCCAGAAGCTGGAAATGGCGATGCCGAACTGGCGTGAGGAGTTAAAGCAATTTGAAAAGGAAATGAAGGCGCATCCGCAGCATGAAGCACCGCTGCCGGAGGAAGAGTCGACGCCTGTAGCGGAAGCCGCACCCACTCCTGAGCCGACTCCTAAAAAAGGATCCACCAAATCCAAGCCTGAGGCAACGCCTGCAGAGTCCAAGCCGAAGACCGCCTCACGCCAGACCACGCCCTCGGCGGAGACAAAGAAGGCAACCACCAGGAAGACAAGCACAAAGGGAACTTCGAAGAAAAGCAAATGACCATCAAAGCTGTGTTCTTCGATCTGGGTGGCGTGATTGTCCGCACGGAGTTTCAGTCGCCGCGCCAGCAGTTGGCGGAACGCCTGGGCATGGAATATGATGATCTGGACAAGCTTGTCTTCAATAGCGATAGCGGTTTGAAGGCGTCTATAGGCGAGATCACGTCTGCAGACCATTGGGCAGCTGTGATAAAGCGATTAAAACGCCCTGCCTCCGAGCTTGCGATGATTCGAGATGAATTCTTTGCGGGTGACATCGTGGATCGAACACTGATCGACTACATCCGTTCCCTGCGCGGCAGATATAAAACAGGGCTGATCTCAAACGCCTGGAGCGACCTGCGAGACTTCGTCGTCCGGGAAAAGTTCGACGACGCCTTCGACAAGATGATTATTTCTGCGGAAGTCGGCGCGATAAAGCCCGACCCCAAAATCTTCCAGATCGCTCTGGATGCCTTTGGGGTAAAGCCAAGGGAAGCCGTCTTTGTGGACGATGTCTACGACAATATTGAGGGCTGCGAAAAGATTGGCATGAAGGGTATTCACTTCAAAGATGCCGAGTCGACTTTAAGGCAGCTCAAAGAACTTTTATAAGGGCGATCGTCTTACGCGGTCTGGATAAATCATCTACAGGACCACTTGTGTTCCCCCAACCAAAAACGATCTTACGTGACCTCGGCGATGGCTTAATCCTGCGCCGTTCCACGTCTGATGATCAGGAGGCACTGGCGGAGTTCAATAGTGCGATTCACAGAGATAATGAACAGGATGGGCAATGTCTCGCATTCTGGACGCGCGACCTGCTTTCCAGCACGCATCCCACCTTTCGTCCTGATGATTTCACGGTGGTGGAAGAGTCTGCTACCGGAAGAATCGTTTCCACGATGAATCTAATCTCACAGACCTGGTCGTATGAGGGGGTCAAGTTCGGAGTGGGGCGTCCGGAATTAGTAGGCACGTTGCCCGAGTTTCGCAACCGTGGCTTCGTTCGCATTCAGTTCGAAGAAATTCACAAGTGGAGCGCGGAACGCGGTGAAATCGTCCAAGCGATTACAGGCATCCCGTTTTACTATCGCCAGTTTGGCTATGAGATGGCGCTGGATCTGGACGGGCGGCGGTTCGGTTATGAAGCCCAGCTTCCCAAATTAAAAGAGGGTGAAACCGAACGTTATACGATTCGGCCTGCGGATGAAAGTGATCTGCCATTTATGGAAGCAATGTACGAACAGACGAAGAATCGATCCATGGTAGCGTGTGAGCGCACCCCGGATTTGTTCCGCTATGAGTTGACCGCCCAGGAGAATCGCTGCTGGTGCAGTTGTATCATCGCCAATGCAACGGGCGAACCAGTGGGTTTCTTCCGACATCCCGCCTATAACCGTCAACGCAATATGTTTGCGGATCGTTATGAATTGAAACCGGGAATCTCGTGGCTGGATGTCACGCCTAGTATCGCCCGTTACCTCTGCGCCAAAGGGCAGGAATTGGCAGCGCAGGATGGTGATGAATTTAACGCCTATGGCTTTTTGTTGGGCGCGCAGCATCCTGCCTATGAAGCGCTAGGAGATCGTTTGTCGATTGTTCGCGATCCCTACGCTTGGTATCTGCGTGTGCCTCACTTACGCAGCTTTCTCGATCATCTTAAGCCTGTGCTGGAAAGGCGGCTCTCCGAGTCTATTGCGGTCAGTCACTCAGGCGCGCTGCGCATTAGCTTGTATCGCACCGGGCTGCGGATTGTGATCGACCATGGAAGGATTGCAGCCATTGAATCATGGAAGCCTGCACCAAATGAGGAAGGCGACGCGGCGTTTCCGGGCTTGACCTTTTTACAGCTGTTGTTTGGCTATCGAAGTTTTGAGGAATTAAAGTACGCCTTTGCCGATTGCTGGTGCGATTTGGATGAGGTCAAAACTCTGCTCGATATCCTGTTTCCGAAAAAGCTTTCGCAAGTGTATCCGATTGCTTGAATACCCCGGACGAAAGTAATACATCCTTTGGAGAGAAAAATGAAAGTTCCATTCTTAATTAACAAATCCTGGCAGAAGGGAGAAACCTCTCCCGCCTGATATTGCTGCAACCTTCTCATTAAAGTAGGGCGGATGGTCAATCCGCCAATCTTCTTGGTTTCAAGAACCTACTCGATGTAGGGTTGCAGCCTCTCTTTCAACTCTACAAAGGTAAACATGTTTTCTAACTTAAGATTGAACGCAAGGTTCGTCTATCTCTTCATTGAATTCAGTGCCTCGGCGTTCTTTTCCATGATGTTCGTGGTCACATCGCTCTATGAAGCGACGGTGGCGGGCTTGACGCCGGTGCAGCTCATCCTCGTCGGCACGGCGCTGGAAATCTCCGCGTTTGTGTTCGAAGTGCCGACTGGCATCGTCGCGGATGTGTACTCGCGCAGGCTATCCATTATCATCGGATATTTGCTGATGGGACTTGGCTTTCTGGTGGAAGGCTTTTTTCCAGCCTTCGTGCCGATCTTGCTGGCGCAGGTCATCTGGGGTTTGGGGTTCACCTTTACCTCCGGCGCCACCCAGGCATGGATCACAGATGAGGTCGGCGAGGAAACTGCCAATAAACTTTTCCTGCGCGGGACGCAGGTCGGTCTGTTTGCGTCCCTCATTGGCATGGGATTGGCAATGCTTGTTGGCGCAAACAACGTTGCTCTGCCTATTCAGGTCGGCGCACTGGGTGTAATACTAATCGGTGTCACGCTGAGCGTCATTATGCCGGAAACGGGTTTTCACCCGACGCCGCGCGAAGACCGTAATACCTGGCAGCATATGTGGCACACCTTCAGACAGGGTGCGACGGCAGTCCGTTCCCGGCCGCGGCTGATGAATATCGTGTTCATCGGTCTCTTTTATGGTCTGTATAGCGAAGGCTTCGACCGGCTATGGGTCAAGCATTTGCTGGACAACTTTGAGCTGCCTGTACTGTTCGGAAATAATCAGGTGGCGTTCTTTGCTACGCTGCGAGTCGTGGGAGCTATCCTCACGATCCTGGCTGTCCGCTTCGTGGAGAGGCGTGTCGATTCGACGAATCCGTTGGCGATTGGACGTGCTGTTTTTATTGTGACAGGAACAATTTCGGTCGCATTAATTGGTTTCGCCCTTTCCCCCTGGTTATGGGTCAGCCTAGGGTTGTATTTAGCAGTCAGTGTTTTTCGTAATGTGCAGGGGCCACTGCAGATGGGATGGGTCAACCAGAAACTGGACCCGCAGGTACGGGCGACGGTTCATTCGATGTTTGGGCAGGTAGATGCCATCGGTCAAACGATGGGCGGGCCGATCGTCGCGGGGATTGCGGCTGTCGGGTCGGCAGTGACTGCGCTCGTCACATCGGGCTTTCTATTAACCCCGGCGCTGTTCTTTATCGGACGCGCTAACTCTCACTCCGGAGGGGAAGCGAACGCGGAGGCGGAACCGCTTCCGGCAGATTGAAGTGAAAAAGAGACCAGGTCTGGAATGACCTGGTCTCTTTATTCGTACGGAATTAATCTGCGCTAAACCATGTTTAGCCTGACCTTAACAGGGAGGCGGGTATTCCTCCATCCACTAGGTACATTCCCCATTGAATCACATGTCGGTGACTTGTATAGTTAGCAAGTCAATCTATTGTTTGGAAAGGAGTAGGAAGAATGAAGTATCCAACTTTACTGGGAGCTGTGCTTGTCATGGCTCTTCTTCTGGCAGCCTGTGCTCCTGCTGCAACGCCGGCAGTGACGGAGCCACCCGCCACATTCGAGCCCACAGAGGCCCCTACCGAACTTGCGACCGAACCAGCAACTGAGCCTGCCGCTACCGAACCTGCAACGACCGAGGCAGCCACGGAAGTAGCCACTGAGGCAGCCAGTACATCTGGCGTACCTGTTACTGGCGCAGTGACGGTGAATGTTGCCGAGGTCGGCACGTTTGGTCAGGCTCTCGTGGATGCCGAAGGCCGTACACTCTATCTCTTTACCAACGATACACAGAACAGCGGTACAAGCAGCTGTACGGGTGATTGTCTGGTGAACTGGCCCCCGTTGTTGACCGATGGTGACCCTGTGGCAGGCGAAGGTGTGGATGACTCCATGCTAGGCACCATCACACTCCCCGATGGTACAACCCAAGTGACCTATAATGGTTGGCCGCTGTACTACTACCATGAAGATACAGCAGCAGGTGATGCCAATGGTCAGGGAGTAGGCGGGGTTTGGTTCCTCGTGACTCCGGCCGGTGAAATGATCGAACAGTAATAGGAATTTGGCAGTATAAATAATTTGGGCGAGGTACTCACCTCGCCCAAATTGTTTAATCGGTATTGCCGATCACGTGGCCATCGGCATCGGTCTGCAAGAGTCCTTTACTCGTATCCAGCAGAACCAGCGGGTTTCCCCATGGATCCTCCATCACCACGCAACGGCCAATCTGAATATCAAACGGTGGGACAATCACCTTCCCACCAGCCTGTTCGACCAGCTTTGCGGCTTCGTCTGCCGAGTCGGCGAGGAAGTCCACTTCCTGCCGCTGGTCATCCGTCTGGATGACCAGCTCCGTATCCGACTCTGGCAAGCGTAAACCCGCCGCCGTTTCCGTCCGCCAGATCAACTCATGCCCGAGTCGATCGCGATAAAACGCAAGTCCTGCTTCGAGGTCTGGTACATATAAGCGGATGCAATCTACTTTGCGGAGGAGCGCCATCATTTATTTTAGCGTACACAGTGCCTGTCGAATCTCGCCCAGGTGATATGCCGTGTGAATGACAATCGAAAGCGCGCCGCCGATGGTATCTTCATTCCATGTAGGGTTTTCGTGAAAGAGCTTGTCCATACGTAAATAAGCTTCTTTGAGTTTGCTCTTGTAATCCTCCCATTGTTCCGGCGTGACCTTCTCCACGGTGCGCCAGATATATCCCCAATCACGCGGACTGGTATCCCCCTGTAACGCATACCGTTCAAACGACTCAATGTAAAAGATCACATGCGCCACCTGGGCAGCGAGCGAGGCGCATTTGCCTCCTACAGGGATGGAAGCCTCTTCCGAGGAAATTGTTTCGAGGGTTTCAAAGAGCGATGTGCCTCGATCCAGATAGATGCCGTGATGCTTGGCTTCGAACGTTTCTTCCATCAACAGAAATAGACTGTTTGCAAAGTCCGGGGTATTTGTCATCTAGCCTGCTCCTTCATACGCGGATTTTATCCACGAGATTAACTCTGAGTCTACTTCCTTCGCATCAGTCACATTGACAATGTAATTGCACATGCTTCCCTTTGGCTGCTCCAGCAGCCGCGCGCTCTTCTTCAGGTCCTTTGCATTGATACCCACCTCAAAGCGGGTATTCGTCTTGGGCCCGATCATCACAAACTGTTTCTTACGCCGCAGGCTGACGTAGCCCTTCTTCGGCGCGATCTCGAATTCACCGAGCTTGTGGATTTCCTGCATCAGCTTCTCATGGATGGGGCGCATGGGCGCCTTCGCTCCGGAATAGATTTCATCGAGCACCTGATCGCCGGATTTTCCTTCCGCGGCGCGCTGACCATCCGAGTGCAGGATCGCATGTACCAGCGCATTCGCATCCCCGTGACCCAGACCGAGCTCGCGCTTGAGATAGTCACGCATCTCCCCATGTTTGGTGAGTCGGCTTTTCTTGATGATGGCTGCCAATTGATCTAATGATTTGCCCGTTTTTTTCTGAATATTGTCCAGTTGGGTCTGTATGGCTTTGTCGAGGGAACTCATACTATTATCTCCTTATGTCCATTTGAAAATTTGAGAACCATGTTATCGAACATAAGAATTCATGTATTGGAAAAAATTTACCTTACTTAATAGGGACGTAATTCAGCGTATCTGCCTTACGATTTAAATATTCACTTGGGGTGAAGCCCGAGAAGAATTTGAAGTCATGGATCAAGTGCGCCTGATCGAAATAGCCGCATTCCTGCGCAATCCCACTCCAGCGAATGATAGGACTACATTCGATGGCATGAACCGCTCTTTGAAATCGCATTATTTTGAGGTATTGCTTGGGCGTTACGCCCACCTGCTGACGGAACAAGTCGATGAAGTGCTTCTGTGAATATCCGATTTCATTACTTAATTGAGGAAGGTATCTCAGAGTGGGATGACTGACCATGCGGGATACTGCGTACTCGATACATTGCGTAGCGTCATTTTCCTGGACCGAATCGTGTGCCTGTTGCAAAAGGAATCGTTCGACCAGTTGAAATATTCGGTCAACGCATGGTTCAGCAAGCAATCGGTCTCTTAGGTCGCAGAATCTTCTTCCGAAGACCAGGTGTGCCTCTACGACTATATCCCCGATTTCGTTCATCGGGAAGCGATAGAACGGATGCGCTCTCCCTCTCTTGAATTCAACAATAAGCATCCGGCTGCCTGTGCCCGAAGGGATGGTGATGGGCCTTGTTCTGACGCCGCTGACCCAGGCATCTCGACAGGTTTGGATTTCCTGCAAGGTTTCGTTGTCGTAAATAGATTGGGCAATTTCCGTCAGACTGATGATCAACTCCGTGTTTCCATCAGGCAGGAACCGTTCAAGGTGATGCGGTGTGCTTAATCCCTCGAAATAAAGCAGATTTTCGATGAAATGACCGAGAGGGAAAACAGGTTGATAGGAACGAAATATCATTTAAGCGTAGAAGAGTTTTTCATTGAATTGGATGACTCGCCCCATTATAGAACATTGTTTCTAAAAACTCAATTACCGGGTTGTATTTGTGGAGAACAGCTTCTGCAGACCTTTCTCCAAATCCCGACGAGCACGTATGGCGATCGGTGCTCGTAGGTGACGGCGCAAGGTCTCTTCGCTTTTGTTCTTGACGTAGAACTCGCGGAACATTTCCGGAATCGAAATGGTTTCGCCCATGAATCGCTCGATGGATACAGGATCACCTGTCTTTATGAAGCCCTCCCGAAGCACCCTGCAATAGAGTCCGGGACGTTCAGCGTGACGAAATATTTTTACCCAGTGCGGATCATTCATGCGCGTAGCAAATGTACGGCAGGGAATGCGCGGGGCCGTAACTTGCAAAGTTATGTCGTCAAGCTGAAGATAGTCACCGATATTAAACGCTGCGCTTTCCAATTCGCTGATCGTCAAATTCTCCCCAAAGGTTCCTGGGGAAACGTCCATCTCAAGCTCCTGCGACCACCACTCGTAATCTCCTCCACCATACACGTAAACAGCCTGATCGGGTCCGCCGTGATGCTTTTTGCTGACGATGATGTCCCCTTCCAGACCAAGTTTTGTGACCCTCACAGCGTCATGGGTTGGGAACTTGAAAATGCCCGTTCGTTCTACGCGATGTTTTCGCTGTAATATTCGTTCCTGCCCAAGATTTACACTCATCAAATGCATGTTATTTACCCTTATAAATTTCCAGTAATTCTACCTGTGCTTGTGGAGAGAAGATCATCACATTCTCTTGTATATGCTGTAAATGGTCGAATACGGTTTGCGCGTCGATCCCTGACGGAGCATACACAGTGAAGACCACATTGCGTGTTCCCGGCGCGATCTGGCTGCGCTGATCCGGTCCATAGATGATACTTGATATGACCCCGACCTGGTCGCGAATCATCATGTCGCCAGGTTTAAGCGTTTGTTGCTCCCCGCGCAAAAGTGTATATTCCTCGGTCCCTGTCGCGACGTCCAGGACGAGGGGCAATTGCAATACGTCTAGGTCGTGTCCGGCTGTCAGCAGCAGATCCTGCATCTCCGCCATGAACATCGACTCCACCAGAGCCGCTACGTTCGGGATGGATTTTCCTTTAAGCACAATCGACTCTAGCTGCAATTGAATATGATAGGTCTTCTTGAACTGACGATAGTAATTCCCATATGCCTGGAGTACCGGATGACTTGCAATAGCGGCGCGGTCCTGTCCGGAGAATTGAGAGCGCAATCTTTCTTCCAGGGCAACTTTCCGGTTTTCCAGTTCCGCGTGATGCGGCGGGTTGGAAACGTCGCGTAGCACGAGCACGCCCGCAAGCGCCCCTGAATGTGTGGATTTCCATGCCGGCGTTATCTCAAACAATTGAATAAATTTCGGTTGCATTGTAGGATCACCTTGAATGGACCGCCTCACAGTTTATACCTGACACGCGTCTATCCTATTCCTGCCACCGGGATCGTGATGATACTGGCAAGAAAGGAAATCACACCTCCCATCACAGAAGCGATGAGTACAGTGACCACCACTGCCAGGATGCTGTTCCACTCCGCCTTTGTGATCAAAAACGTGGTTGCCCGGGCTGCCAGTGTTGCCAGCAGAATGACTGCGATACTCTGACAACCAAGCGAGAGTCCCATCGCTGTGAGTCCCTGCCTTTCGCTGACACCGTTGAGGGCGATCATTTGTAATAACAGGAACACAATGGCAAGCAGGATAAGGATCAGGACGGTCAAAATCGCGGCAATCGTGGCGGGGGATCTGTTTGACATACTGTCTCCAACAGGTTTAGGGAGTGTTATCTTCCATAAGAATGCGGTCGTTTATTGACTGCACCGGGCGATTATTCCCGTGCTCAAAGAGAGAATCAAGAGCAGTGAGCTGCTGCGTCGATAGCTCAACGGGGGTTGTCATAAGCAGCCAGCTGACGCCTTCCGTACAGGGAGGTGTTGTCAACGAACCGCTGTAACGGAACGTCGTTTGCATAGAGGGAAACAAGTCCATGGCGTTGACGGTCACACCTGCATCTTTTACATCCGTTTTTTCGACGGGAAGGTTGCTAATGAATGGCTGATACGCTGCGTTTTCCGTTCCTTCCTGGAGAAGAATGCCCACTACAGCAAGGTTGCCTTCTGCACTCCTGTGAACGATATGCAACTCCGCCGGAAAGGACTCACCGGCGATTGTGTGTTCGCTGGGGGCATGATAATGGAATTGGACCACGTCGTAGCGCGTGTCATCCAGCTCAATATAGCTTCCAGCATCATAGTTGACCTGAACCGTATGTCCATTATTCAAAATATTGACTTCACTTGGCTGATAATGAAATGAAATATTCTTTAAATCCTGTGTAGAAGGGTTAGCAACGTCGATCGGGGATTGGCTCTTTCCGACACTACACGTGGCATAGGATTCATTGAGCTCTCCCCAATGGGAAGGTCCTTCTTCGCCTTCATACGTCCAATGAGGAGATGCAGGTTCCGCCTGTTGTGGTGCACAGGCGCTGAGCCATATGAGAATAAGGACAAGAGCAGACAAGGCTTTCATGAGATCCTCTTTCTTCTAAATCTCTACTTTACAGATGAATCTAGTTCGGACGATTATACCTGTTGGTTGAATCACAACGCATCACCTCCCCCTTCGTCCAGTTGCGCGATTGGTCCGATAGTTTTATAGTTGTGTGATAGGCAGTTAGGAACCTGGCTACCTGTTTACTTGTATACCTTATAACGATGGAACTACGCAACTAGGAGACGAATTTTATGTGGCATGGTGGTGGTTGGTTTGCATATATGCGTTCGGATGACGAGAAACCCAAAGTCACTCGTGATTTACTATTGCGGGTTCTCTCATACGCGCGCGGATACTGGTGGCATATTGCGGGCATGCTCATGACGATCCTACTGACTACAGGCTTGTCGCTGCTCACACCGCTCATCTTCCGCAACATGATCGATGTGGTGATCCCCGCAAAGGATACGAACAGGCTCATCCTGCTTGCTGCGGCGCTGTTATTCATTCCCGCAGTGACGGGTCTGATCAACGTCCTGCAACGGCGGTTGAATGCGACAGTGGGGGAGGGTGTGATCTATGACCTGCGCTCGTCGCTTTTTGCGCGGCTGCAGCGTATGTCACTGCGGTTTTTCACCAATACCAAAGTCGGGGAGCTGATGTCGCGCCTTAACAACGATGTGGTCGGAGCGCAGAATGCCATCAGCAATACGATCGTCAATATCGCAACGAACCTCATCGAAGCGATTGCCCTCATTGCGGTCATGGTCACGCTCGAATGGCGGCTGACCCTCGTCAGCGTGCTCATCCTGCCCTTATTCATTCTGGCGGCGCGAAGGCTTGGCACCGTCCTGCGCGATATTGCCCGCCAGGGGATGGAAATGAACGCTCAGATGAACGCGCACATGAATGAGACCCTCAACATTGGCGGCGCGCTGCTGGTCAAATTGTTCGGTCGCTCTATTGAAGAGGAGAAGCGTTTCCGCGATCGCGCTGCCAATGTGCGCGACATCGGCATCCGCCGCGCGGTGGTTGGCTCGACGTTCTTCGTCATCTTCGGGCTTGTGAGTGCGATCGGTACCGCGCTGGTCTATGGATTGGGCGGGTACTTCGTCATTACCGATGTCTTCACCGTCGGGACCATCGTTGCATTCGGTTCCTACCTTGGTTCGCTCTACGGCGCTCTGCAGGGTCTCGCCGGCGCGCCTGTGGAGTTTTCCACGTCGATGGTCAGTTTCGAGCGCGTATTCGAAGTGATCGATCTGCCCCATGATATTGTGGAAAAAGAGGATGCAGTTGCACTGGAGGATGTGAACGGTGAACTGGAATTCGACAATGTAACGTTCAACTATCACGTCGACGAGTCCATGCTGCTGAAGGAAGTCAAACGCTACGGGCGACATCAGGATGTGGGCGCTGTTTTATCGCTGGTGGATCGGCAGACAAAAGAGGAGGCAGAAAAGACTAAAGCGAAAGGGGATAATGGTCAGTCGTCCACGGCCGATCGTCAGGACGTGGTTATCACTTCTGACTCCAACGAGGCGGAGCACATCTCGCAGGCACGCGAGGTCGCTCTCGATGGAATCTCTTTCACCGCCCATCCCGGACAACTCGTCGCGCTGGTCGGCCCTTCTGGCGCTGGCAAGACGACGATGACGTATCTCATCCCGCGCCTCTACGACCCTACCGAAGGCGTGATTCGCATCGACGGGCATGACCTGCGTGATGTGACGCTCGATTCGCTTTCTGACGCGATCGGCATGGTGACCCAGGAAACATATCTCTTTCACGACACCATCCACACCAATCTGATCTATGCCAAAACCGACGCGACTCAGGAGGAGATCGAGTCCGCGGCGCGTGCCGCCAATATTCACAACTTCATCATGGACCTGTCCGACGGTTATGACACGATTGTGGGGGAGCGCGGCTATCGCCTGAGTGGCGGGGAAAAGCAGCGCATCGCCCTGGCACGTGTCATTCTTAAAGACCCGAAGATCCTCGTCCTCGACGAAGCCACCAGCCACCTCGACAGTGAATCTGAAGCCCTAATCCAGGAGGCGTTGAAGCGTGTGATGGCAGGCAGGACGAGCATCGTGATTGCTCACCGCCTGTCCACTATTCTCGCAGCAGACTTAATTCTGGTGATGGATCGAGGCCGCATCGTGGAGCGAGGTACACACCATGAGCTGATCGCGCTGAATGGGTTGTATGCCCAACTCTACGAAACCCAATTTCGAGGGGAGAGAGTTTAAGAACATTCCCTCATGGAGAAAGGAATTTATACTTCATCTCCATGAGGGACAATAAAACAGGGGAGGAATTAGTTGTCAGTTTTTCCTTGTTCCCACAACTGACGCGTCAGCTGGATCTGACCCAGATGAAGTGTCGTATGCTCAAGGGCGTGAAGCAATGCCCAGGCAACCGTGAAGCTGCGTTCATCTCTCCCTGATATGCGCTCTGTTTCAAGATCTTGCGAGGTGAAATTGCTCAACGCTTGCTGCGCATATTCCAGATTGTCTGCAAGACGCTTTTTCAGAACATCTATCTCCACACCATGGACTCTAAATTCGGCATCCCGGTCGCGTTCCTTTGGGTCTTGCGCAGCAATATTGCCGATCCAGTATCGCTCCGCACCGGTGAGATGAAACACCAGCACGTTGATGGAGTTCATGTCTGTGCCAGGAGACCAGTCTAATGCAGCCGGGGGGAGTCCTTCGATTGCCTCAAGAATTTCATTGTGACGTTCTTCCAGAAGATTTGTATAGTCTGTAAAAAAAGTCTGCATCGACGATCTATCCTTTCCGAGGGTTCTCGTGACCTCAATAAAGTGATTGTATCAAAGGACAATCGGGACGTTCTGTTAACTCTCTCTTTCGAAAAAGGGAGGATTGCCATAGCACTGTGGTTTCTTATCGGATCAGAGTTTACAGTCACAGGAAAAACTTTGCAGTCCGCCTAAGCCCGTGTTGACGGGCGTTTTTATTATGCAAAAAGACCAGATTTCAGGACGACCGTGATCACGCCGTTCTCGGGCAGGAAATCGGCGCGAGCCAAACCATTGACAAACTTACTGACCAGTAAGTAAAATCTGATTATCATGGCAAGGCACACAAATACCAAACGAGCGATTATGGATTTGGCGGAGTCCCTTCTTCAGGAAAGGGGATTTAACGGATTCAGCTACGCCCACATCGCAAATGATTTGGATGTGAAGAATGCTGCAGTTCATTATCACTTTCCTACCAAGGAGGAATTGGCGTGTGCGGTAATCCAGCGGTATCGTGATCGCTTCCAGCTCTGGATCAACAACTCGCGTATCAAAGACCTACCCCCTCGAGAAAAGCTGGACTGGTTTTTTAGTATTTACATCAACACACGCGCCGATAATGGCAAAGTCTGCCTGGCTGGCTCTCTGGAAACCGAATTCAATTCCTTGCCAGTCTCGCTGCGCGAGCAGACGGAAGCGCTGACCCGCGAGCTCCTGACCTGGCTTCAGGCCACCTTACAGGAGGGGAGAGAGACAGGCATATTCCAATTTAGCGGCGATCCCTCCGGTAAAGCAGCCTTGATCTTGGCTAGTTTACAGGGCGCACTGCAAATGGCGCGAGCATTGGGGAGCGATCAGTTCCATGCAGTTGTAAAGCAGCATAAACAGGATTTGCTCTTACCTGCTTAATTTTTTTGTTATCAAAACTTACTGGATAGTAAGTATTTATAAGGAGAGAATATGCCAACCGTCACTTCCACCGATCCGTCCCAGGCTGTGTTGAAAAGGGTATATCGAACGTTTTTCAGCCCAAGCCGATATGAGGTCAAACCTGCCGAGCAGGAAATTATCGAGTGGGGACATAATTATCGCCTCCCGTTTGAGGAAGGTGAACTGGCTGTGACAACCTGGGGAAGCAGCGGGCCGGCGGTACTGCTTATGCATGGCTGGGGCGGCGCAAGCGCGCAGATGACAGGCTTTGTCGATCCATTATTATTTGCAGGCTTTCGCGTCGTAGCCTTCGACCAGCCAGGACATGGCGAATCCGATGGGAAGACGACCAACCTGCTGAAGATCGCGCCCAGCCTGGATGTGATTGCGCAACGCGAGGGACCGTTTCACGCGATCCTTGCCCACTCGTTCGGGACGCTGATCACATCGTACGCGCTCGTCGAACGGAAATTCCCGCTGACGTCGCGGCTGGTCTATTTCGGTGCATTCAACCGGTTGATGGATTCCCTGCCGCGCTTTCAAATCTTAGCGAATTTGCCAGACAAAATTATGGAAGGTTTTCGCAACAGCCTTGATGAAGAGTTTGGGCAGGGTGTTTTGGATGCAATTACAAACGAATCTCTGGCACCGCGTATTCCTGTCCCTGCGTTGATGTTTCATGATGTGGAAGACAACGTCACCCCGGTGGAGGATAGCCGCGCGATTGCACAGGTCTGGAAACAGGCACGATTCATCGAGACAATAGGTCTGGGTCACAGAGGTGCGCTGCAATCCAAACAGATCCATGAACAAGTCGTGGAGTTCTTGAAATCTAAAGGATCGCAGGCGTAAATAAAACAGGTGGACTTGCGATGTCCACCTGTTTTTATCAATGACAAATTGCTCGGCGACGTTCGAGAGCCTGCGACAGGCTCACCGGTGGCGCGGATCTTTTTGCTGACGCCATCCGCTCGAAGTTATATTTTCCTCGTCCCTTTGCAATCAGAATTCCGCCCATGAGAAAAACAATTAAGGTCCCAGCGAATACAGCTGGCCAAAACGGCGCCGCGGGGAGACGTGTAGTCGCCTCCGAGACGGCTGCCGCGACCAACCCCGCATAGGACCAGTTCATGAACTCGTAATGCAGCTCCAGCCAGCGTCCCTGCGGGAGACGCAAATAGGCGGCGGTGAATCCCGCCATCAGCGTGAGCAGGCTGGCGAGTGCCGCGCCATGAAACGGTCCAAAATGACCGGTGAGCCGGTAAATGAACATCGCTGAGACGTTAAGCCCCAGCATATTGAAGAAGTACGCGTATCCAACCTGCTTGTGAAGACGCGTTCCCTTGCGGGTGAGTAAAACGCACAACCCGAAGATCAAAGCCGAGATCGCAGAAACGATATGAAATCCTGAAAGAAACTGATAGGTCATCCGTTGGGCTCCTAGAGGAAAACAATTGCATGATTGTATACGATGACCAACAAAACCTTGCCCCTCTTAGGGATTGTTTTTGCGATTACCTTGCTTACTCGGCAATGGACGTATGCGCGGTCGAGTAGGTCAATTCATAGACAAAACCGTCTGGCGCGCGGAAATGCGTCCACTTGTAGTCGTCGGTGTTGCCTTCGATGGGTCCAAGGAACTCGATGCCTTTGGCTTCCATCTCGGCACGCGCCGCGACGATATCATCCACCAGAAAGCCCGCCACCGGATGGGTCATGAACTCGTTGAAGGATGAGTCGGGACCGAATACTTCAAATAGATCTCCGTTTGGCAGCTCATATACGGCAAACCCTGGTTCCATTAATCTTTGCGGTAACCCCAATATATCCCGACAGAAATCGCTCATTTGCACAAACCGATCTGTGCGCGTGCCCAGCCAGACAATCCCTTTCACTTTCATAACATCCTCCTTGTCCAGAATTACATGGTCCAAAAGCTCGACGTCAATTTGATCTCTTTAAAAATCTGCTGGACCTGTTCCAGCGTCCTGCCATAATAGTCGAGCGACAGGCGATTGTGATACCAGCGCTGCGAGAGATCCCATAGCGTAGAAAGGGAGAGTACGGCGCCGCGTGTTGCATCTTGTGAGCCAAGCCATTCGCTCAGTGCTTCCTCCGACCGGAAGAATTGCATGTTCATTCAGGTATACGTGAGATCGTTATACCAGTCCCGAAAGGGGACAAGAAAATGGACGAGCACCTCTGAGCCTTGGACTTTCCGATTCGACACGCGTAATCGGATAAGCTCACCGTTTTGGGCGCAGGCTGCTTCGATCTCTGCATCCGTATGCAGCGCGGCAGGAATGCCAAGCGCATCCCAAGCGCAGTTGGCAAAATAGGTTCTGTCATTGGCGTGCACCTGGAAGGGAGTCGGCACGCCCGAAAAGGGATTCGCCATCAATATCTCGTGCGTATTGGGTTTGAGGTATAACGCATGACGCTGGTGAAGCTCTCTGTACGCGGAAACTGCCTCGTCATGTGACAAGGAAAAACGAGATGCAACTTCGTCCACATGTGGGGGGCACGTCGTTTCCGCGAAATGTTGATAGATGAAGGTGCGAATTTCCCAGACTTTGTCGCCGTTCATCTATCCTGCTCCCGGGAACCAAGGATTTCCCAGCCGCGCGCCAGAGCCACTGCTTTCAAAGCCTCATCTGGGTACACCGCGACGGGATGATCCGCATGCTCCAGCAGGGGGACGTCCTGCGCGGTATCTCCGTATGCAAAGTCGACTCGCGATACGCCGAGACGACTAAGCACCTGCTCGATCTTACGTTCCTGCGCAGCCAGCTCTCCTGCGACTCGAACCTTGCCATCCGCATACTTGACGGGCGTACCAATCGTCTGCGCGCCGACGCGCTTTGCAAAGGGCTCGATGATCGGTTCGACCACGCTGCTGGCAATGTAGACCTGCGCGCCCTGCGCGGCATGTTCCCTCAAACGGGCGATCACATCCTCGCGGCGTTTCTTCCAGAGATCATGTTCCACCGCCCATTCCCCGACAAGCTTCATCTTCTCGGGCGACGCCTGTTTGATCATCTTCAGGCTATTGACCATTAATCCCTGCGCCCAGGTTTGCCAGTCGATCCAGCCGCGTTTGGCGATCAAATACGATGGCATAATGGAAAGCATATACAGCCGCGCCTGCATTTTGCTCTGGTTGTGTCGTACCCAATCCACTAGGCCCAGCACGGGTGAGCCAGTGGTCAGTGTGCCCATCATGTCTGAGACGACGATCATATCCGCTCCATGTTGATTTGATTCATGTGGTGACTCAAAAATTATAGCACTCGCTCTTCGATAAAAACAAAAATCCCCAAGGTTTATTTCTTGGGGATAGAATAGAAGTAGGCAGATTTATTCCTGTTTCACTGTGCACATCGCCTGCCGAATTTCACCCAGATGGTAGGCCGTGTGCACAGTAATTGCGAGCGCGCCGCCGATGGGTCGTTCAGCGTTCCAGTCATCCCAACTTTGAAGCATAGAGATAATTCTCTGGTAGGTTTCTTTCAACTGATCTTGGTAGGCTTTCCACTCTTCTGGTGAGACTTGGTGGACGCGCCGCCATATAGCATCCCAATCCACCTTGCCAATATCCTTATTTAGGATGTACGCTTCTAACACTTCCAGATAGAAGTTAACATGGGCAACCTGCGCTGCGAGTGTGGCGCATTTTCCGCCAACTGGAATAGAAGCTTCCACTGCCGTAATGGTTTCCAATGTCTCGAACAGGGATGTACCCTTATCGAGAAATATGCCATGATGAGTCACAAATGTTTCGTCGAGAATGTCGAATAAATCCTGGACAATATGTTCCTGATCGATTTTGGTCGCCACGTGATTACTCCTGATTCTGTGGTTGCACGTTCCATAACCTGCTATAATCCGATTGATAGTTACATCCTAACATACAGGTATATAACCTGTCAAGTTTCTTTTGATAGTTAAATAAGGAATCAATGATGTATGACAGAAATCTTGGTCTAAACCTCGAATTGAAGTCTGGGCATCCCAGCCTGGAGTTTACGAACACCGTCAATAACCATGCCAGCGACCAGCCCGGGGAAACATTATTCAAATATGAGGATATACTCGGCTGGGCGAAACGAGTGGGAGTGCTGCGCACAGTGCAGGTGGACCAACTGGCACAAAAGGCAGAGCGTCAACCTGAGAAAGCGATCGCGGTCTTTGCCCAATCGCTGGAGTTACGGGAGGTCCTTTACCGTATCTTCGTCGCGAAGACAAAGAGTAAATCTCCCGCGCAGGAGGACCTGACGATTCTAAATTCCGTGCTGTCCTCTCTAGCCAGCAGCGCGCATCTGGTGCATCACGCAGGCAGATTCGAATGGCAATGGGATATCGACGAAAACGCGCTGGAGCTGCCCTTATGGCTCCTGGCGCTCTCAGCCGTCGACCTGCTGACCTCCGATGATTATCAATGGGTGGGGCAATGCGCCGACGAGGATGGATGCGGCTGGTTATTTGTCGATACCAGCAAGAATCACAGCCGTCGCTGGTGCGATATCAACGACTGCGGCAACCGCGCCAAGCAGCGTCGTTACCAGAAGCGGGCGCAGAAATCGTAGCTCACGCCGAAGCCTTGTGAAAGTTTATATCCTGCGCGTTGCTTCACACCATGGCGACCTTCGCAAGGCTCTGTTTAGGTTTCTACAAATTCTTTAATTACCCGGTAAAACTTTTCAGGCTCTTCCACAAACGCGTAATGCCCCGAGTCTTCGAAGATTTCCAGGCGCGCGCTCGGAATGTGCCTCACAATTTCTCTCGCCATCTCGACGTTTGTGATGAAGTCATGCCGTCCGACAAGGACCAGTGTCGGGACCGTGATCTTGTGCAGATGCGGACGCAGATCCATCGTCGCCGCCTCTTTGTCGTTGAAGGCCTTCAAGGGAAAAATGCGGATCGGCAGGGTTTTGGTGCGCTCGTGATAGGCTCGGGCACGGTCGTCGAATGTCTTGAAGTAGAATTTCATTTCTTCCGCCCATAAACGTGCCATATCTTCATCGGTTTTGTAGTCGCCAGCCCACTCCGCTTTAAGCGCAGCAAACGATTTCTCGAACCACGGTTCCTGTTTGAACTTCTGGACTGCACCTTCGATGTCACTCAGGAAATCTCCAAAATAAGCAGACGTATCAAACAATATTAACTTGGACAGTGCATCCGGATAGGTAAACGCGTATTGCATCGCGACCATGCCCCCATGGGACCAGCCCATGAGAATAGGCTTGTCCACCCCCAAGTGGAGGCGCAGGGCTTGCAGGTCGGAAGCATACTCTGGCAGCAAATACGCTTCTCCGCCTACAGGTCCGGAAAGACCAGAGCCACGCGGGTGCACAGCAACAATGGTGGTAAAGTCATCAATGCCCGCAAAATCATCCCAGGTACGCGCATCCATACCGGGACCGCCTGAATGTGCGATCATGTCCGGACCCGAACCCCGAACCGTATAGTGAATGGGAACGCCATTGAGAGTCACATCGTATTCACCGGAGATAAGATGTGCCATGATGCCTCCTTACGGGATAAAATCATTATACTCATAATCGTTTAAGTGAAACAAAAAGCGAGTGGGAATTCCACTCGCTTTTTCGATAAATGCTCTGATTGATTTAGTTGCCTGTCACAGCAAACCAAGAGCCACCGTTATTGGTCACGAAGACAATAGGTGCAATGCAGGGATGAGGCAGGGAAACCATGGTCTCGATCTTGGCGTTGCCACCGCCGGAAGAAGCCGATCCGGTGGTTGCAGGGAAGGCCTCTGTCAAAACGTTTTGTACACTGCCATCACTGCTTAGACAGCTAACCAGGGCACGGAAGACGGCACTGGGGTTAGTACCAGCATTGGCTCCAGCAGCTAGGACCAAGCCCCGCACTTCGATCTCCAATTTACCGCTGGCTTTCAGCTCGCCACGCGCAGAAGTCAGCGTCCAGGGGATGCCGCCGCCGCTAACACCGCGTAATACAGGCTGACTTTGTGCACCTGTCAAACCCGCTGTGGTACCTACCATCGTATCAAACTCCAGGATCTTGGGCTCCTTCGCGGTGGCGCGGGAGGTAGATGCCGCAAAAGACACAGCAATCAACATAACTGACAGGGAAACAAGCAGAAGTTTTTTCATAGAGGCTCTCCTTCAGGTTAGGTTTGTAGGACGTAACGACGTCCCATCTCTTTAATTAATACGCTCCTAAGGGCGGTTTGGATTTCTCTAGGGCTTTCTCCCGAAATGATACAATCATTTCATGGGCACACTTTATCTTGTTGCAACTCCCATCGGCAATCTGGAAGATATGTCACCGCGCGCGATCCGCGTGCTGCGCGAAGCCAGTGTGATCGCCGCGGAGGACACACGTCACACGGGCAAATTACTGAAACATTTCGAGATCGAAACGCCGCTCACAAGTTATTTCGAACACAACAAGCTGGACAAACTGGATTACATCCTTGAAAAACTTTCCACCGGCGATGTAGCCCTGGTCTCGGATGCAGGCACACCGGCGATCAACGACCCCGGCTATGAACTGGTGAAAGCAGCCCTGGACACCAACCACGACGTCAGGCCTATTCCCGGACCTTCCGCGCCCATCACAGCTCTGACCGTCTCTGGCTTGCCAACGGACTCGTTCCTCTACCTCGGCTATCTGCCGCATAAGACAAGTGAGCGCCACAGGAAGCTGGAAGATGTAGAAAGCCAGCCCTATACCCTGGTATTCCTCGAGTCCCCCTACCGGATCGTCGAATCGTTGGAGGATATTTTTTCGATCCTCGGCGATCGGAAAATTTGTGTGGCGCGTGAAATGACGAAGATGTTCGAAGAATACTGGCGCGGGAATGTCAGTGAAGCTGTGGTGTACTTTAAGTCTCAGCCAGCGCGTGGGGAGTTTACCCTGGTGGTGGAGGGAAAGACTCAGAATGGAGATGCACACTGGACCGAGGAACAACTGCAGAAAGCTATTGAAAGCGAGATGAAAACCGAAAAGTCTGCCAAGGAGATCTCTGTCGAGCTGGCAAAACAGAGTGGCTGGAGTAAGAAAGAAATCTACGCGATGATCAACCAGAACAAGGAATGAACCATCCTCGAAGGCGGGCTCGTGAGTGGGGTCTCTCCGCGGGTATCTTGCCTGTGGGAGAGTGGAATGCCATCACTGACGTAAACGGGGTCAAAGTTGGGCATATCACGTTGATCGAGGGCGACGATATTCGTACCGGCGTGACAGCTGTCCTGCCGCATAGTGGAAATCTCTTGCAAGAGAAAGTTCCTGCGGCAATGGTGGTGGGGAACGGGTTTGGAAAGCTGATGGGATCGACGCAAGTGCACGAACTAGGTGAAATCGAAACGCCTATTGTGCTGACCAACACACTCTGTGTTGCGCGCGCTGCAGAAGCGGTGATCGAATGGACGCTCGCGCAACAGGGAAATGAAGAGGTAGGGAGTATCAATCCGGTGGTGGGGGAAACGAACGATGGGGCGTTGAACAATGTTCGCAAGATGTCTGTGACAAAGGAACACGTGATCGAAGCCATCGAGAAAGCCTCTTCGGGCCCCGTACCGGAAGGCGGTGTGGGCGCGGGGACCGGGACGGTTTGCTTTGGCTGGAAGGGCGGCATCGGCACCAGCTCGCGCCTCCTACCGGGAACACTCGATGGATATACAGTAGGCGCACTGGTGCAATCGAACTTTGGCGGTGTTTTGCAAATGGATGGGATTCCTGTTGGCAAACACCTCGGTCAGTACTATCTGAAAGAGCAACTCGAGGAATTCTCCGGCGATGGCTCGATCATGATCGTTCTGGTGACGGACGCGCCCCTATCCGATCGCAACCTCAAGCGTCTCGCCCAACGCGGGCTGGCGGGCATGGCGCGGACGGGGGCATCGATGAGCAACGGGTCAGGGGATTATGTGATCGCGTTTTCCACTGCCGAAGAAGTGCGACGGACACCTGAACGACGTAGCAGGGTCTGGGCGTATCCTGAAGTGCCAAATGATCGGATGTCACCGCTATTCCAGGCAGCCATCGAAGCGACCGAGGAAGCAATTTATAACTCTCTATGTATGGCAGTTTCCTCTTCCGGATACCGAGAGAGAACTGTAGATGCCCTGCCTTTGGAGATCCTGGAAAGGCTGGTCCAGTCTCGAGCGAAGAAGCTTGCTGCAAATAATTGAAACGGAATTCTCTTTATCATATAATGATGGCATCCCTTAACCTCCCGGAGGCTAACATGCTCATCCTGGTTCCATGGTTGATCTTCATACATATTTTGGGAGCGATCACGTTTTTTCTGGCGCATGGAACGTCCATTATCATGGCGTTTCAACTTCGAAAGGAAACAGATTTGGTGCGTATTCGCGCACTGCTAGACCTCTCCATGTCCAGTATGGTGACGATGTTCATTGCGTTTATGGCTATGGGGATTTCCGGCTTGATCATGCCCTTCATTCTAAAAATCTGGAATAAAGGTTGGGTTTGGGCATCGATCATTCTGATGATCGTTGTCTTTTTCTATATGGTCTTTATGAACGAAAAACGCTATAAACATTTGCGCCGAATGGTAGGGCTGCCCTACATGATCCGAGGAGACCGCTTCCCGGCCGAAGAACCCGCCAGCCCCGCCGACGTACAAGCGCATATACAGAAATTAGGAGTGGGGGAGCTGGTTGTGATAGGATATGTGATCCCCATGATTGTATTGTGGCTGATGGTGTTCAAGCCGTTCTAAACGTGTGATCCGGCAGGATCTGTTTTAGAAATTAATTCTATACGTATTTCACAAACCGAGGAAAACATGCCAGACAAAGACGAAAAGAAGCCTGAAGAGAAAAAGGAAGAAAAACCACTTCCAAAAGATAACCTTGTCGTGACGCAGCACAAAGTGCGAATCGGCAGCAAGGAGATCAAGTACACCGTCACTGCCGGGACAATCGTCCTTAAAGAGGAACCTGCAGATCGTGAGAGGGAATGGGAAGGGGAGAAGCCGCGGGCACAGATCTTTTTTATTGCCTACACCAAAGACAATGATAGCGCGAAGTCTACGGAAAAGAGTTCAACACTGGCGAAGCGTCCGCTTACGTTTTCCTTCAACGGTGGTCCAGGTTCCTCGTCTGTCTGGCTGCATCTGGGAGTTCTGGGTCCGCGCCGGGTGGTACTGACGGACGAAGGGGAACTGCCTCCGCCTCCGTTCCGGTTGACCGATAACCAGTACTCCCTTCTGGACGAAACGGATCTAGTCTTCATTGACCCTGTCAGTACGGGCTACAGCCGCGCCGCCGATGGACAGAAGCCGAAGGAATGGCATGAATTCCGCAAGGACATCGAGTCGGTGGGCGATTTTATTCGTCTGTACACCACGCGCTACAACCGCTGGCTTTCCCCAAAGTTTTTGATCGGCGAGAGTTACGGGACGACGCGCGCCGCCGGTCTTTCGGGCTATTTACAGGAACGGCATGGGCTGTATCTCAACGGCTTGATGCTGATCTCAGTGGTCCTGGATTTTACGACCATCCGTTTTACTACGCACAATGAATTGCCCTTCATCCTGTTCCTGCCAGGGTACGCGGCGACGGCATGGTATCACAAGAAGGCAGGCGTAGGTCAATCGCTCCCGAAATTTCTCAAAGAAGCCGAAGACTTTGCAAGCGGCGCCTATGCCTCGGCATTAATGAAGGGCGATCTCCTGGCAGTGGAGGAGCGTCTGCGTGTTGTACAGGACTTATCACGCTTCACGGGTCTTTCTATAGATTTCATCGAACGCACCAACCTGCGAATCATTGACCGGCATTTTTTCAAGGAGCTGCTGCGCGAAAGTGGCCGTACCGTCGGGCGGCTCGATAGCCGCTTCCTAGGCTTGGATCGTCTCGGTGTGACGGATTCTGCCGAATATGACCCCCTGCTTACCAATGTCCTGGGTCCCTACACAGCAGGGTTTTACGACCTGGTGCGTGCTGAACTAAAATTTGAATCCGACCTGCGTTATGAGATTCTGAATGATAAGGTTTGGCCTTGGTCATATTCCGAAAACCAATATCTGAATGTCTCAGAGACGATGCGCAAAGCCATGACCTACAACCCTCATCTGAAAGTCTTCATTGGAAATGGTTATTATGATCTTGGCACGCCCTACTTTGCGACCGAATACACTTTCAACCATTTAGGGCTGGATAAGAGTCTGCAGAAAAATGTCAGCATGGAATATTACGAGGCGGGCCACATGATGTATATCCATATGCCATCTCTGAAGAAGATGAAGGCGGATCTGGTCAAGTTCATGAGAAGTGCCTTTTAGCAGGGGGCGTTTGTCAACAAAAAGCCTCCGAGCCATAGGCTCGGAGGCTTGCGTTTCTACTTCATGTTCTGTTGGTCAGGGCAGCGCGAAGCGTAGCTGTGTGTCCAAACCAAGGTTGTTGTACCAGGGCATCCAATACCTTGAGTCCAGTAGATTGTTGGGCAAGCCCATCATTTCAGAGAAGCTGGTAAAGGTATTGTTGACTTTGTAGATCACGCGTTCAGCCGCCACGATATTCTGTGTGCTCTCGATTTTCACTGGTCCATTGTTCACATTTGGACAGCTCACGCGTATGCTTTCACCAGGATCCAGGACATAGGGATATGCCATGGCAGGGGTAGAGATACAACTAGTCCTCTCCACACCGCCAATGTACAAGTGCACCGTAGCGGGCAGAGTTGGATGCACATTCCCGAACCGAAGCTGGGTATCCAAACCTGTGTTGTTATACCAGGGGAGCCAGTAAGTAGTACTCAGCAGGCTATTAGGCAGTCCCATCAGTTCGGAGAAGCTGGTCTCCACGCCCTGGACTCTATAGATGACGCGCTCGGCAGCAATAATTGGATTGCCAGCTACATTCCTAACATCCACAGGACCATTATTGAGGCTGAGAAAGCTTCTCCGCAAGCCGCCGCTCGCTGGGATAAAGTATCTGCCTTTCAGTACATCCCCGATCGTTACATTTGTATTTGTGATGTAGGCATTAAATCTTACTTCGCCGCCGAAATTGCTCGTTGAATTGTTGCCGTCATTGTATTGTGCAACTTCAATGTAATACGTTGTTCCTGGATTTGCGACAAATGACAATTCTGGGAACCCTGAAAACGTCTCATCATTGCAGGCAACAAGCGCTAAGTTGCCCTGGGTGCCCGTCCAAACAGCAACATAGAGATCCAGTACAATATCGCTACCGATTTCCTTACCGGTGGCATCTAGGGAAAGCGATTGGGTTTCGGTCGGCGTATATTTGTACCAGATCGAGGCGAAACCGGCCCGGGTATTATTGTCTGAACCGGTATCGTCTTCACAGAGAAAGTTGTCTGGGTCGCCCACCACACTATTGGGGAACTGGTCGTTCGGCGATGCTTCTGTCGTGTTTACCGTGTCATGATATTCGATGGCGTTGATTATTTTCGCGGAGCCAAAATCATCATGCACAGGCGCCGCCGCATAGGCGACACTGGTGCCGCCATAGCCAAAGTTTAGGAGCAGAATAGCCAGAAACAGGATGAATCGTGTAGTGTTCTGAAATGGGTGAGAGAATAGAAAATAGTTCATGACATCCTCCAGGGTCTAATAAAGAAAACAATGCTAAGGATTATAGCGCCTGATTGCCAGGGTACGAATGACAAATATGATAGATTCCCTGACCAGATTGCGCTAACGGCAACATCTATTTAAGCAGAGATGTGCGGTTCAGTATATGGGAATTTCAGACTAGAGGATACAAGCCGGACGCGGTCGATTTGAAATGTAAGGAATGCTATATCCATGACTGGCTCGCAGGATTTGGTTATCCTACCATTGCCAGCTTCAAGGTGCTATTCCAGGGAGGAACTCGCAGTCCAAATGTCTTTTCGAAACGTGTGCAGTCCAACGCGGAAAAAAGCGGACGCGTGGCAGGCGTCGGGAAGTCTATCGTTCGCGCTGGCTCGAGGGTCTGAACCGTTTGCTCGGAACGGTTTGGATCGTTGGCAAGAATTTCTTTCGCCCATTCGTAACGGGACGTGTACCCACTGCCTGCCAGATGGTAAATGCCACACTGTTCACGGATCTTCTCATACACATTTCCCCGGGTTTGGACAAGCAGCAAGCCAGTCAATTCTGCCAGCATGCGCGCCCACGTGGGGTTGCCGACCTGATCATCAACGATTCTTAATGTGCTACTTTTGCGTGCCCATCCCAGCACTTTATTGACAAAGCTGTTTCCCCGCAGGCTGTAGACCCAGCTCGTTCGCAAAATCAGGTAAGCGTCGCCTGCCTGTATTATATGTTCCTCCCCCATTAGCTTACTTTTCCCATATACATTGAGCGGATTGGTCGGGTCGTCCTCTGTATGAGGATGTTGAGTCAACCCGTCAAACACATAATCCGTCGAATAGTGGATCAACGCGGCACCCTGCTTACGTGCCATCTCTGCCATAACGCCCGGTGCCAGAGCATTGATCTTCATTGCCAGTTCCGACTCTTCTTCCGCCTTGTCCACCTCCGTGTAAGCGGAGGCGTTAACGATCAGGTTCGGTTTTAATTCCTTCAGAATCCGTTGCACCTCTTTCAGGTCGCGCAGGTCCAGTTGTGCATGGTCCAGCGCCACGACATCTCCCAAACCGGGCAGAGTCCGTTCGAGCTCCCAACCGAGTTGTCCGCTTTTACCGAAGAGGACAATCTTCATGTCCAGAGATTCTCGTACACTTCCGCTGCCGAGAGAGCCTTGCCAGCTTCGTCCTTGGGCGAGAGGATGGGCAATCCGTTGCGAATCGGCCATTCGATCTGAATCTCTGGATCGTTCCAGACGATGGTCCGGTCCCATTGGGGCGCGTAATAATCCGTGGCTTTATACAACAACTCCGCTTGCGGACTGGTTACATAGAAGCCGTGCGCAAATCCGGGAGGCACCCACAGCATCTGTTTGTTCTCCGCGGATAAATACGTGCCGAACCATTTCCCGAAGGTGGGAGAGTTTCGTCGGATATCCAGGGCAACGTCGTAGATTTCCCCGACGACCACGCGCAACAATTTGCCCTGCGGCTGTTGGATCTGATAATGCAGCCCGCGCAAAACCCCCTGGCACGATTTCGAGTGATTATCCTGTACAAAGTCGAACGGAATCCCGGCTTCCAAAAAGTGTTGTTTCTGATAGCTTTCCAGGAAAAAGCCCCTCTCATCTTGGAATACTTGTGGCTCGATCAGTAAGACCCCCGGAAGTGACGTAGAAATAAATTTCACAGCGTTGTCCTCAATAAATAAATCTGCCTGCCTGGGCATATTATAGCCGCGATTGTTAGGCATATACGCCCTCCCTCGCCCAGCACTCGATAAGGATGGTGCGGGTAGCAGTTGCTGTTTCACATATCGAACCTGTAAGTTGACATTTTGATAGGCGTCGTCTAGACTCGCCTCCATGCTTGCTCGTGTTTTTTCCTGTGCTGTGATCGGCCTCGAAGGCGTCATTGTGGAAGTGGAGGTGGATTACTCCAACGGATTGCCCGCCGTCATTATTGTGGGGCTTCCGGATGCTGCTGTGCAAGAGAGCCGCGAGCGCGTACAGACAGCTGTCAAGAATGCAGGGCTGAACTTCCCGCGCCATCGTGTTGTCGTCAACCTTGCGCCGGCCGCCGTCCGCAAAGAAGGTCCTGCCTATGACCTGCCGATTGCTCTGGGCGTAATGGTGCTGGCAGGTTTCCTGGCACAAGAGGTGGTTGAAAATACCATTGTCGTTGGAGAGCTTTCACTAGATGGACTCGTTCGCCACACGCGCGGCATCCTGCCGATGGCAGCTACCGCCCGCGCCAATGGCTTCAAACGGATGTTCGTCCCCGAAGTGGACGCGCCCGAAGCCGCCCTGATTCCCGATCTTGAAATTATTCCCGTCAAATCGCTGGCGGACCTTTATAAACATTTGTCCGGTCGCTGCCCGATCGAGCCGTACCAATCCTCGGAGGCGGAGCTTGAGCCGCTGTTTGTCCCGACAGACTTTAGTGAAATCAAGGGACAAGAACACGTCAAACGCGCTCTGGAGGTTGCGGCTGCTGGCGGACACAATGCACTTCTTGTTGGTTCTCCAGGCGCGGGCAAAACCCTACTTGCCCGCGCTCTGCCCGGCATCCTGCCGGAGATGAGCATCGATGAATCCTTGGATGTGACGCGCATTTACTCTGTGGCAGACCAGCTGCCTGCGGGGACACCACTGATCAAGCATCGTCCGTTCCGCGCGCCGCATCACACAATTTCACACGCAGGCTTGGTTGGCGGCGGGAATATCCCGAAGCCAGGCGAAATTTCATTAGCGCACAGGGGTGTTTTATTTTTGGATGAGTTCCCCGAGTTTGGCACGCGCGTCCTTGAAGTGATGCGCCAGCCGATGGAAGATAAAGTCGTCACCATTAGCCGCGCCAAAGGCTCGCTGACATTTAGTGCCAATTTTCAACTGATTGCCGCGATGAACCCTTGCCCATGCGGTTATTATGGGGATTCCCAAAAGGCTTGCACCTGCGCGCCGGCTGTTGTGACCAAATATCAAAAGAGAATTTCTGGTCCATTACTGGATCGTATTGACATGCACATCGAAGTGCCGCGCGTGGACTATGAAAAACTGAGTGCGGATCGAGTGGGGGAGTCCAGCGAATGCATTCGTGCTCGCGTACAAGCGGCACGAAATATCCAGCAAGCGCGATTCTCGAAGATCGAATCCTCCGATATTGTTTGTAACGCCGACATGCGCGTGGGAGAGATCCGGCAGTTTTGCAAATTACCTGAAGACGCGCAAAGCCTGATGCGAGCCGCGATGAGCCAGCTCAACCTGTCGGCGCGGGCGTATCACCGCATTCTCAAACTAGCACGCACGATTGCAGATTTGGCGGGATGCGAGGAGATTCAGTCTGTGCATCTGGCGGAGGCGCTGCAGTATCGTCCGAAGTTGATGGTGGGATAATCTAAGATAAGGGAAAACTTCCTACTGCATCTCGGACGGATTTGTGAACATTACTCGATGCAAGATCGACTAAAAGTTGCTGAGCCCCAGAGCATTTTGCAAATAAATTCGTTATGAACAGTATATCTATCGTGAATTCCTCGGAAAGGAGAATGCTGCCGAAAGTCAGTTGTTGACTACAGCGCATAGAATAAGTATGGGAAACGTACGTGTTGTAGGACCCAGAATTGATGCAGCTGAGGCGAAGGCTTTGGTTGACAGTGGTAAGGCCGTTATTTTAGATATAGTTGCTTCGCACGTCTGGGCTGCCATGGCGCGCATGATTCCAAATGCGATCCGCATCCCGCCTGAGGAGATGAAGGACAGGTTTGGCGAGCTGCCGCGTGACAAAATTATTATCGCTTACTGTACCTGACCGGATGAATTTACGAGCGCCCGTGTGGCGTCGTTCCTAGAAAAACAGGGATACCGAGCGTTTGCACTTCGTGGCGGTTACATGGCATGGTACAAGGCAGGCTACCCGATCGAGCGCAAGCAGGCAACAGCCGCGCTGCCTTTGGATGCCATGTGCCCCGACTGCGGTCAGCCTATGGAGAACCATGCGGATCATTAGACGGCATCCCCTATAGCACCCTGCGATTCTTAAAATCCCAATACTTGATTTACAAGAATGAGGTTGAGATTCCGGCGCAGATAGGCTGGCTCTCCTTCCATGATTAGGACTCTGTTGATATGGCTGCCGGCTTTGTTCCCCAGACTTTTCTGGCGTTCATCTTCCAGCGGCAGGACATATTCGCGTACCCGCTGCAGAGCATTGTCGAGCGTGGTGGTAATCTTCTGGGTCCCGGCGACCCAGATCACGTTCCGGCTGTTGTATGCATAGGCAGGCAACTGGCTGCCACTACCGCTGGCAAAGACCAGTTCACCGGTTTCTGCCAGGGCATTCACACTGCCGAGATAATACTCCGCCAGGGTTCCCTGCCGCCGCATGGTAGATTGCTTATTCGGGTCCTTTTCGGCGAGCAGGTCTGCCTTGAAATTGCGCCAGGGGTGATCGCCGCGGATCAGGATATCCTCAAAGCCAATTTGCTGGAGTGTGACCGAGGAACCTGTCATCACCACACAGCCGGGTGGAATGAGCGCCTTGACGCGTTCCAGCGCGGCTTCTTTTGTCTCGACCAATTCTGCATGGATACCACGCGCATTGACCGCCTCCACCGTTCGCTGGACGCGCTCTGGCGCAGGAAGAGTGTCGTAAGCCATCATTGCCTCCTTTATAGAGATTCAGGTTCTCGCTTACATCTGAATCACAAGCTCGAGATCTTCCACCAGGGGAGCATCTTCTAACAATGGGACGATTTTGCCGATGGCATCCCGGTAGTAGGAGCTGTTGGGGCCGGTCACATCGCGATCTTCTTCTCCCTCCCAGAGGGTGATCGTAATTCCCTTACCGGTGCTGCGATCCACCAGCATCAGATAGCCCTTGAAGCCCGTTTGCTGCTGGGCGGCGGGTACGATTTGTTCTCGTGAAATATGAATGGACTCTTCCAGGCGATAGGGCGAAAACTGAGTCGTCGTCACTCTTGCATACATCGATATCTCCTTGTTTGAATGATTGATTCCCCAGAGTTGTATGGGTACTGTTCTAACTTACCGTTTCCGTTGCCTGTGCAAGCTGCTGCGCTTGCCGGACCATCTGGTTGGTAAAGCCCCATTCGTTGTCATACCAGCTTAGGATTTTGATTAGATCGCCGTCGACGACGCGGGTCATGCCCAGATCGATGATTGATGCCCGCGCGTCTTTGATAATATCCGAGGAAACGATCGGATCTTCCGTGACGCCGATGATGTCCCGATAACGATCGCTGGCGGCTTCTTCCACGAAGATCTGATTGATCTCTTCCACGGAGGTGTTTCGTTCCGTGACGATGACGATATCTGCCAGCGAGCCAACTGGCACCGGACCGCGTACGGCGATGCCGTCGAATAAATTGTCTAACTGAGGCAGAGCTTTTGCTGTAGCCTTGGCAGCACCGGTGGATGTAGGGACAAAGTTGGCGGCGCCCGCGCGGCCTCTCTCAAAGCTCTTACTAGGCTTGTCGACAATGCCCTGAGAAGCCGTGTAGGCATGAACTGTGGTCATGATCGCTTTTTTGATGCCGATCCTTCGGCCAATGATCTCTACAACCGGGGTGATGCAGTTTGTCGTGCAGCTGGCACATGCCAAGATACGTGTGTCCCCATCCAGGGTGTTGACGCCGTGGACGACCGTAACTACGTCATCACTCTTCGCGGGCGCGGAGAGAATGACATATCCGGCCCCTGCGCGGATGTGTTTTTCCAAATCTTCTCTTTTTGTAAATACACCTGTACATTCCAGCACGATATCCACGCCCAGGCTGGACCAGGGAATCTGAGCTGGATCCTTCTCACTGAAGAAGCGAACAGATTTTCCATCGATAAGAAGGTTTTCTCCATTTTCTTCTACCTTCTTTTCATATCTGCCGTAGACGGTATCGTACTTAAGCAGGTAGACAATATTTTTGATCGGTACGATATCGTTGACCGCGACAAGTTCCAGCTCTGGTGTCTCCAAAATGATTTTCAATGCCGCACGTCCAATTCGCCCTAATCCGTTGATCGCAATCTTTGCCATGGTTGCCTTCCTTTCTTTTAACTATGGTTATTTATGGTGTTCGCGCTCATACTCTTCGGCTTCTGCCTTCGTCTTGTGAATGGTGCCATCTGGATGTTCGGGCGGCGTGTAGACGGTATAAAGCTTGAGCGCCTCGGTAGAAGAGGTGTTGATGACGTTGTGCTCTGCTCCCGCTGGAATGACAAGTGCAGACCCGTCTGCCAGCGCGTACTCCTGCCCGTCCAAGACAGCTTTCCCTTCGCCAGCCTCCACGCGGATGAACTGGTCGGTGTCCGGATGCGTCTCCTGTCCAATATCTTCGCCCGGCTTCAATGCCATCACTACAAGCTGGCTGTGCGGTCCTGTAAACAGGACCTCCCGGAAGTAATTATTCTCAATACTTTTCTTTTCAATATCGGTGTGGTATCCAGTCATTTGTTTTACCTTTCTAGTTTTCTTCAAACCACATTTATGTATAACACTTTTTCAGCCATCTCCCTGGGAGATCTCTTCCATAAGATGACGAGTTTAGCCTGCACCATTCCCTTTGGTATCGTTGGACGCCGATGTCTGCTGGCGCTGACCAACCAGCCACGTCCGCGCGTCATTCGCGGCATCGCTGGTGGATTGCCATATGACAGGCTCTGCTCCATAGGCATGCACAGGACCTGTTAGCTCTAGCGTATCCGCGCGCCTGACTTGGTCGTAAGCTGTCTTGCTCAAGCCCGAAAGATAGAGACGGCCGCCAACGTTCTTGAGCTTCTCGGCATAATCAGACAGCACATCGATCATTGTGGCACCGAGTTCGTTGTAGCCTCGCATCCGCAGGACCACTACAGGACTCTCTGTGCCATTGGGGTCGGGCAGCTGGCGCTCGAGTGTGCGGGCGCCGGCGTAAAACAGGTGACCGTATATATCGAAAACCATGACATCGTGACTCGATAACTTTTGGGGTGCCTTGTGCTCTTCGATCTGACCGTCAGGTCGCTTCACGAGCTGCACCAGGGAGACATCGGTGGAGGATTTGTTGATGTATAGCACAGCAGAGAGTAGCACCCCCAGACCAACGGCAAGTTGGATCGGCAGGATCAGCGTGCCGATAAATGTGACGATGGCCGCGATGCGCGACGGCCAGCCGGTGTCCCAGACCGACTCGATATCGGATGGCTTGAGGCTGCGAAAGCCTGCCAGGATAAGTAGTGCACCGAGTGCAGGCATGGCAATGTATCCGACGAGAGCAGGGATGAGCAATACGATCACTGCCATCCATAACCCGGTAAAGATCATCGCCCAGCGGCTGCTTGCACCGGCAACGAGAGCAAACGATGTGCCGCTGAGCGAGCCGCCCACAGGCAGTCCGCGAAAGAAACCGGAGGCGATATTCGCGGCGCCCTGCGCCATAATGTCGCGCGAGATGCTGCGCGGCGCGCCGTCCGGGTTGGGCACGCTCTGGCTGACACCCGCCGCCTGGACGATGATAATCAATGCAATCGAAGCAGACATGCTGGCTACATTGAGTGTCTGCGAGAAGTCTGGCAGGACCGGCATCGGGAACCCGCGCGGGATCTCACTGATATCACGTACGATCTCCACGCTGTTCAGTTGAAAGAAGAGTACCAGCAACGATGGTATTGCAATGGCAACGATGCTGGCAAAATGACCCAGCCGCGTTCGAGAAAGGAGCACTGCCAGGATCAACGTGAGCACTGCGAGCACCAGGGACAGAAAATTAATTTCAGTCACGTGGAGGAGCAGGTCAATCGCCTGCGTCAGCTTGTTACTGCCGGTTGCAGCATAGCCTGCCGCCGTCGGGAGCTGGCTGAGGATCAAAAGCATTGCCAGCCCGGCCAGGAATCCCGTCATCACCGAATAGGAGACGAAGCGGGTTAACTGTCCGAGTTTCAGCAAACCGAACAGGACCTGGAAGACGCCGATCAGGATCACCATCAGGAACAATACGTTGTCGCGCTGTGCTGCCGGCAGATGGAGAAGCGCCTGCCCGGCTGCCAGAGAGGTGGCGCTGGTTGTCGCAACCATCATCAACTGTGTGCTTGAGAAAATCCCCCCGATGAGTGGACCCACGAGGCTCGCATACAAGCCGTAGATTGGGCTGACTCCTACCAGCAGGCTGTCCGCCATGCCTTCGGGCACATTGCCGATGGCGCTCGTTAAGCCCGCCACCACATCCTGGCGCAGTTTGCCGGGATGTGGCAGGCGCGGCTCCAGGGAATTCGCTACCGCTTCGCGCAGACGGCTGAGGCCGGGCTGTTCGATCTCTGGCTGTACAGGTAATTTCGAGGTTGCATCCATCTTATTTGCTAGCCACTGCATGATTCTCCGGCGAGGTTACTTTCATTCCTGCCAGCTCTGTGGGAATGCCGCGCCCAAGGATGGCGCCCAGGCATTGCTACTGCGCGGTGTAGCCACCGTCCACCAGATGGTAGCTGCCGGTGATAAACGATGCCGCATCGGAAGCCAGGAAGACGATCAGTGCCGCGACCTCCTCACTGGTGCCAAGTCGTTTTACCGCATGCATTCCCTTCAATGCCTCCAGAGTCGCCTCCTCCAATGACTCGGTGACCAGAGGCGTTTCGATATAGCCTGGACCCACGCTGTTTACACGGATGTTGCGCGTGGCGTATTCCAGCGCGGCTGCCTTTGTCAGCCCCTGCACCCCGTGTTTCGCTGCCACGTAGGCGGGACTATTCGCCGTACCAACCGAGCCCAAGATAGAGGCAACATTCACGATCGCACCTCCACCGCGTGCCAGCATAGCCGGGATCTGATAACGCATCCCGTAGAACACGCCGCTCAGATTGATGTCAATCACCCGCTGCCAGCCATCCAACGGGTATTCGCCGGTGGGACCTAACGGACCGCCAATGCCAGCGTTGTTAATCGCAATATCCAGTCCGCCATAAGACTCCACGGCGAATTGAACCATCGCCTCATTGGCTGCGGGATCGGCTACATTGGTCCGGATCGCTTTCGCTGACCCGCCTGCTTCACCAATCGCCGCAACGGCGCGCTGTGAATCGTTTTCATCGATGTCGGCAATGACGACCTGTCCGCCGCGCGCGGCGATCGCCTGCGCGACCGCTTCCCCGATGCCCGAAGCTCCCCCGGTCACAATCGCAACTTTCCCCGTGAAATCCTGAGCTAGGGTAGCCATCTAGAAACTCTCCTTTCGAACGTGTGAATAACAAGGCGTAGACATCTTATTCCCCGCTCTTCTGGGCGGGCTTCGCCGACGATCCGTCGTCGGCTTCTTTATTCTGGCTGACAAGCCATTCGCGTGCTGCCGCGACCGCTGCCTGGGTGGATTGCCCGCGGATCGGCGTGGCGTCGTAGGAGCGGACATCACTCGCATCGTGGAGCCTGCCTGTGCGTCTTAACTGCTGATATACCTGCTCGCTCATTCCACTCAAATATAACCTCCCATTTGCCTCCTTTAGCTTCTGCGCATAGATGGTAAGTACATTCACCAGCGTAGCGCCGACCTTGGTCAGCCCGCGCAGCCGCAGGACGACCACCGGGTTCTTTGCGCTCTCTGGCGAGGGCAACAGACGTCCCAGTGTCTGAGCGCTGGCATAAAAAAGCGGGCCGTAAATATCCAGGACGGTGACCTGATTATCCTTCAGCCGGTGCGGACGCTTGCGCTCTTCGATCAACCCGTCTGGTCGCTCCACCAGCTCGACTACAGAGAGATCGCCCGATGATTGATAGAGGTAGAGCATCGCCGAGAGCACCACCCCGATCCCCACAGCCGCCTCGATGGGCAGAGTCAGGGTCGCCAGCAGGGTGCTGATGCTTGCCAGCCGCGCCGGCCAGCCGATCTCCCAGATCTCGCGCCATTCCTGCGGTTTGATTGTCCCGAGCCCGGCATGGATGAGTAATGCCCCGAGGGCGGGCATGGCGACATAGGCGATCAGCCCCGGGGCGAGCAGAACGATCAGCGCCATCCACAGGCCGCAAAAGATTGCCGACCAGCGCGTGCGGGGCCTGGCAATCACGCTGAGGGCTGTCGCACTCAACGAACCGCCGACAGGCATGCCGCGGAACAACCCTGAAGCGAGGTTGGCTGCCCCCTGCGCGAGGATATCGCGCGACACCCTGCGTCGCCTACCATCCGGGTTGGGCACGCTTTGGCTGACACCCGCCGCCTGCACGCTCACGATGAGGGCGATTGCCAGCGCACCGCTGATCAAGCCGGGAGTCAGGTCAGAGAGCGAGGGAAGCGACATCTTCGGGAAGCCTCGCAGGATCTCGCCCACGTCGCGGACGGTCTGCACGGAGTTCCACTCCAGAAGCGCAACCAGCACCGACGGGACAATAATCGCGACCAGCGGACCCAGGTTGCCCAGCGGCGTGCGCGGCAGGACGATAATGAGCACCAGAGCGAGCAGTGCTGTGCCAAACGTGAGGGGCTCGGTCTTCGCGATGTTGAAGATCACGCTCAATGCCTGCGTGAGCTTGTTCGAGCCTGTGGCTTCGATGCCCGTCACTGTTGGGAACTGGCTGAGCACCATCAACAAGGCGACACCCGCCAGAAAACCGGTCATCACCGAATAGGAGACGAAGCGGGTGAGCTGCCCGGTGCGCAGCAAGCCGAGCACGATCTGGAACACGCCGATCAACACCACCATCAGAAACAAAGCCCGGTCTCGCTGCTCGCCGGTGAGGCTGCCGAGCGCCTGGTTTGCTGCCAGCGCCGCGGCACTCGTACTGTTGATGATCATGAGCTGGGTGCTGGTGAAGAGCGCACCCACGATCGGTCCGATCATGCTGGCATACAGGCCGTACAGCGGGTTGACGCCCGCCAGGATGCTGTTCGCCATGCCGTCGGGCGCGCTGCCAATGGTGCTGTTCAAGCCGGCCAGCCCGTCTTGGATGAGGGTGGCGCGGCCTGGCAAAGCCTGCCTAGCGTTGGCGACTGCCTCGCGCAGCTGGCTCAGCCCGGGCTGTTCGATCTCAGGCTGGCTCTCCACTTCTTCAGATTTCTGCATCGACTACCTCAGGTCCAGCCGCAGGCGCCAGCGCTCCTTCTTTTGCGGCGCGCTTCCCAAGCCAACCGGCGACGGGCATGACGACGATCATGCCGAGAAGCCCTGCCGCTGCCAGCAGGACCACGACCTGTGGACGGTCGGCAAAGCTGCCCGTGGCGACCACGAACGCCGCCGCAATATTCCGCTGTCCCGAGGCCATGGCGAGCGTTCGCCGTGTAGGGGCGTCGGGGCCTCCCAGGAGGTAGCCTGCCGCCATCGCGACGGCTAAAAGCAGGATAACAGCCAGGATCGATCCGGTCCCGAGCAGGTCGATCACATTGCCCAGGTTGCCTCCCAGCATCAGCACGAGCAGCAGCGTCAGGCTGACGTTGGCGATCTGGCCCAGGGCAGGCAGCAGCACATCGGCTTCGTCTCGCGAGATGTAGTCCACGATTAAACCCAGCGCGAGCGGCAGCACAATCTGGATCGCCAGCGGGCGGACAATGCTCATGGTATCCAGCCGGACGCCCGGCAGCACGAGAGGTAACACTAGCGGCAGGTAGACCACGGTCGCCACCACCAGCAGGGCCGTCGAGGCGACCGCGAACGGGATGTTCGCTTTGGCGATCTGCGCCAGCTTGGGCACAAGAGGCGCGCCCGCCACCGTGCTGATCAGGATCAACCCAATGCGCAAATCCTCGTTTAGGCCGAGCAAGTTCGCCAGCAGCAGCGCCGTGAGAGGGACGACCACAAAGTTCACCGCCAGGGTCATGAGCAACAAGCGGATGTCCCGCAACGGCTCGATGATCTCGGAAAGAGTCAGGCGCAAGCCGAACGAGAACATACTGGTCACCACGAACGACAGGGTAAACAAATTGGTCAGGGTAGAAATCAGCTCTGACATGAGGTGAGATTTCCTTTCAAAGTATGTTCACAACACGATGCGCACGGTCTGGACGCCGTCCTTCACAGACACTTCGAGCACACGCGGCTCGGGCTTGCGCGGGATCACACTGATACCGCCGTTGCGCTCGAGATAGGCAAGCTGTACGTGGGCTGGCTCAGTGACATGGCTCTCAATCCGTAACGCCTCTTCAAGATCCTGTGCCGACACGCTGGTTCGCCGCAATCCTTTTTCCTGCACGTCTCCATCCTTGATCAGCAAGACGGGGCTGCCTTTCACAAGGGTCCCGAACCAGTCTGAGTCATAGGCAATCGCAGCGATCAGCCAGTGCAAACCCACCAGGATCACGCCCGCCGCGATGGTGGGCAGGAAAGGAGCCGAGCCGTTGATCGCCCGGCTCATGATGGAGCCCAGCATAATGGCAACGATCGCGTCGAAAGCAGTCGCCTGGCTTAAGAAGCGTTTACTTCCCACCCGCACGATCGCCAGCGTGGCAATGTAGATAAGCACCGTGCGCAGCGCCATCTGGAGAGCACTCACATCCGCCACATCGAGTCCAAGCCCTAGCAAATCCTCGAGCATTTCTACTTCTCCCTTTCTTTGTATTTCACCTCGCGTGTGCCGAACATATCCAGGTCAAAGGGCGGCTTGTCTTCCCCGATCTCTTCCGCCACCAGCTTGTGTAATTTCTGGAGCATGCGCTCCACAAGCGCCGGGTCATGTTTGGGATGGTCAGGATGCCCGATGTTCTGCAGCTCGCCCGGATCGTTCACCAGGTCGTAGAGTGCGACATCACCGCTGGCATACAGCTCTTCCATCGTGGAGGGGTTGCCGTACTCGTTCGGGCTGAACCAGCGTACCAGCTTGTACTGCCCATCGACCACACAGCGGTAGAAGTTGCGTTTGCTGAAGTCCGGCGCGCCAAACTTCTCGCCCACTGTCCTGAGCCGCTCCTCCGCATCCATGAACTGGTTGCCCGGTGAGAGGTCCATTGTGCTGAGCGTCGCGTACGCGCCGGTCTGGGCGTATTCCAGGTCCAGGCTTTGTAGCAGGTCGCTGGTGTAGAGCGCGCCGTCCCCGGGGTTATCCACGCTGCCACGCGGACCATCCGACTCGGGGTCGAGCATCACAGACTTGAGGCTGCGCCCCTTCAGGTGTGGATAACGGGTGCGGATCTCCTCCGGGCTGAGCCCGGCAAACTCCAGCAGTGTGGGCGCCAGGTCGAGGTGCGACCCGACCGCATCCGTTCGCTTCCCCTGCGGCCCACCCGGTATGCAGGCGGTCAGGTTGACAATCGCCGCCTCGTCGAACGGAATGGCGCCTTTCTGCTGCAGCCTGTGCGCGCCGTTCATCTCCCCGTGGTCGCCCGTGAACAGCACGACGGTGTTCTCCCACAGTCCCTGCCGGTCCAGCGCTTCCAGAATTTTGTTGAATTGCGTGTCCACCAGGCGCATACAGTTGACGAGGTAGTTGCGGCGCTTGATCCAGAGATCCGGGCGATCCTCAGGGACGTGGCCATAGGTAGCATCGACAGCTTTACTGTACGCCATGACCCCGGGAGGGTGCTGCGTAAGATCGTCCTCGAAGTTCTCCGGAAGGCCGACGTCCCACTCCTGATCAAACCAGCCGAGACGCTGCTGCGGCGTCTTGAGCGGACCCATACCCCCCGGCGGAGGCATTTCGATCGGGTCGGGCAGATAAAACATGATGTCATGCGGATTGACCAAACTGCACACCAGCAGCCAGGGCTGGTCGAGCGTTGGTGCTTTTGTTTCCAGCCAGTCCACCGTCTGAAAGGCAGCCGCAGGGTCCACCTTTTCTCCCTCAAGAGGCGCGCCGTACATCTCGCCCCACTGCTGGAAGTCGGAGAAGCCGTACTCTTCGAGGGCATCCTCGCTGTGCTCCAACCACGAGAGGTGCCACTTCCCCTTGAAGGCCGTGTAGTAGCCCTGTTCCCGCAGCATCTGCCCGATAGTGGGGATATCATGCCTCAATTCTTTGATCCAAGCCTGGTTGGTGTTCTCCTGGACGCCGGTGAGGTTGGCGTGCACGCCCGTCCACATCGTCGCCCGCGAAGGGGTACAGATCGGGTCCGTGCAATATTGGCGTTCGAAGGTCACGCCCTGCGCCTCCAGTCGCTCCAGCGCAGGGAACGATACGTCATCCGGCAGCTCCATATGCGTTTGCCACTGATCCATACAGAGGATCAGGAAATTGGGCTGCTTTGGGCTGCCATCGTTAGAATCGTTTGACGCCATCTTTTACTCCTTCCATATATTTCTAATCATTTTCTCCACGACCGTGGAGAGGAAAACGTTGGAGCAGTAGGAGATCAAGAAACCTGGTGTGCTCTCGCGTCCTGAACACGGACGATACAGCGGAAGCCGATATGGGAGGTCGATGTTTCAACAGCTTCCCCCTGCCGCGCTGCCGGCCGGTAGCGCAGGCAGTAGTTGGGCGCGCACAGATGGGAGCCGCCCTTCACGACCCTGCGTGGAATGTGGGCGTCGGGCAAATGTGCGGTTTGGTTTTGATCATAAGATTCGACCCGCGGGTTGCGTGGCGTACAGCAGGACTTGACAGGCTCCTCTGCGTGTCGCTGGCGGAAAAAATCGCTCGTCCATTCCCAGACGTTGCCAGCCATGTCATAGAGTCCATAGCCGTTGGCAGGGAAGCTACCCACCGGCGATGTGCCCTCATAGCCATCGCTCTTAAGGTTCTGCCAGGGGAACTCACCCTGCCAGGTATTCGCCATTAACTGTCCTTTCGGGGCGAATTCATCACCCCAGACGAAGGCGGCATTCTCCAGCCCGCCGCGTGCTGCAAATTCCCATTCGGCTTCTGTGGGCAAAGACTTTCCCGCCCAAACCGCATATGCCTCGGCGTCTTCATAGGCAATATGGACGACAGGGTGGTCCTCTCGACCTTCCACTGTGCTTGCCGGCCCTTCGGGGTGTTTCCAGCAAGTCCCCGGCACATATGCCCACCAGGCGCGGTGATCCTTTAAGCTCACCCGCTGAGGAGGACGTCGAAACACCAGTGATCCCGGCACGAGCACAGCCGGGTCCACCCCGGGGTAATCCTTTGGATCGGGCGGCCGCTCGGCAGACGTGACGTAGTTCGTCGCATCGACGAAGCGGCGAAACTCGGCGTTCGTGACAGGATGTTCATCCATCCAGAACCTATCTACGGCGACGCCATGGACCGGACGCTCCTCCGGGTAAAAATCATTCGAGCCCATCTGGAACGTGCCGCCAGGGACCCAGAGCATGTCGCGAAGGGTCGAGGCTGGATCCGTAAGGTTAAGTCCACTATTGGGCGTTTGAGACATGGTTCACCATTCTCGAGCTGTGCAGTGACTTTACACAGCCTCTCGCACAAGCAAACTTTGCTCCAAGCTAGCCGACCGTGATGTGAGTATTAGGATGTGAGAATAATGGGGCGGATGCAGAGATTCTTGTAATTAATGAGGCTATCTTGTTAATAGCTAACGTAAGCTATTATACATATGTTATCTTGTTTTCAGAGCAAATTCTCTCTATGGATTGTCAGGTGGTTAAAAAAATCACAAAATTGACTTTCAGGATGTGGGTTTGTATAATATTTTCAAGGATCGTCTCTTCCTATCGCTCTTGATCGGAAATGAACAGTGGGCGTTGTACTTCATGAATACCAGATTGAGCTCTAAAATTTAGGATGGCATGTAAAGGGGGAAGAAATGATCCGGAAGCAATCGCAAGATAATTTCGTTAACATCGAAACCCGGAAAGTTCGTTAATAAATTCCTTCCACCGTTCTTCTGGAGTGGGATACGTGTGTTTCGTTTCCTGGTTCCGCGCGCTGTCCGTGGAATCCTGACGATGGATTCAAGAATCAGAGAAGTTTCTTTCTTGGGAGGCGTACATTATGAAGACCATAATTCCCCTGCTGACCGTGATTGTGCTCTTCCTCGGGTTGAATTACCGCCAGCTTTATTCCGCCTGGACCATCAAAAGTGAAGCCAGGCGGCTAGCCAAAGCGGCGGCAGCGGCGCCTATGGACTTCATAAATCCAGAACCTGTGCAAGACAACTTTGATTCGAAACTGTCAGCAGACTTTTGGAAATTCTCAACAATCAATGGTGCCGGTAAAGTTTCGCATGATACCGTCTGGCATGCGGCTGGAATCCATTTCGAGCAAGGGCTTCGTATCGACCATGTGCACGACCCGGATTTTGAACATGAAATTGAAAACTTACCAAACGCTCCAGCTGCGAGTCGATACAACAACGTTACGTTGATCGGCGGGAGTGGGTTCCGCCCGACTCCATCGAATGACATTGTCCTGCAATTTTCGTCGAAGGTCAGTGAACATTTCTACGGCACGGCAGGTGTCATTTTTCAACAGGTCGGCACACTGCAAGAGGATGGCATGTTTGTGAAGCCATTCGATATGTTCGGCTTTTCCATAGCGGGGCAGGAGTCTTCGATTACCGGAGTTAACGGTCCACTCTGTTATCTTGCGCTTAACTGGATACCAGCCCAGGTCCGGCCTCTTCATGTAGACATCCACTCTTTACACATCTACGAAATTCGCTTGCACTGGATCAGCCAGACGGAATGGCTGGGTAGCATGAGCGTAGACGATCAGGAACAGTGTCAACTCTCTCTGCCTGCCTTTGGGCTGGTCGAGGTGCACGTCTGGAGCGATAATGTTCTCGTAGAGCACAGACCACGGCGCTGGTGGGAAATTGCACCGTCCATGGACTTAAAGCTACAGAACACCGGCGAGAAACAGTTTCAACTGGGGATGATTCGCCTCTTTGCAGAAGCTCGATAAGCATTTTCCTATCCGCCATAAAGGGGATAAAGCAGCGCGCACTTGATATAATTGCGCGCAACCGTGCTTTGCCCTTTTTGCCGTCGCCCTCTCGACCCGGACCTGCTTGCCATCCAACCTAAAATCGAGGATCACATCGCGCGTATTTTGAGCGAGAAGGATCCGGGCTGGAACCCGGAGGATGGCGCTTGCCCGGACTGTGTACAGGAAGCGGTAGAAAAAGCCATCGAGGCGCGCAGCCTGACGTCGCTCGAGGCGGAACTGCTCACTCCGTTTCCGGTCTATTCCCGAGACGAAAAGAATCTCCTGACCACGCCTGTGCGTGTCCATGCGAACCCAAACTTTACCGGACGCGGCGTCACCCTCGCCCTGCTCGACTCTGGCTTCTACCCCCACTCCGATCTCGTCAAGCCCAAGAATCGCATCCTATGTTACGTGGACGCCACCGGCCGCGTGCCTGTGGAAAAAGAAAATTTCAAGAAACCGGTTGTCACAAGTTGGCATGGACTCATGACGTCCGCGATCTGTGCGGGCAATGGATTCATGTCGGACCATCTCTATCGCGGTATTGCCGAGAAGGCAAAGCTGGTGCTTGTCAAAACCGGTAACGCACGCGGACGCGGCATCCGCGACCGTGACATCAGCCGCGCCCTCACCTGGGTCCTGAGCAATCATGAGCGCTTCAACATCCGCATTGTCAACATCTCGCTGGGCGGCGATAACCCTACCACAGGCAAATTCACCGAGCTGGATGAGTTAGTGGAGGAGACAGTCTCACGCGGGTTGGTAGTCGTCGCCGCTGCGGGGAACACAGGTCACCGCATTATGATTCCGCCTGCCAGCGCTCCTTCCGCGATTACTGTCGGTGGGCTCAACGACCAGAATCATCTGGACCCGCGTTACCGGCGTATGTATTGGTCCAGTTATGGACGGGGGATCAATGAAGTCCGCAAGCCGGATCTGATCGCCCCTGCCATCTGGCTGGCCGCGCCGATGCTGCCCAAAACGCGCACGCATAACGCAGCGCTTTATTTCTGGCGATTAGCGCATGCGAACGATAGCGAGCTAAGCCGATTATTGAGGTCGAATTATGCTCAAACACGGCTCAGTAAAAAAATGTTTGGCTCGTCTTTGTCTGAAAGCCGCCTTGCCATTCAGGAATACATGAACGAGCAGAAGTTTATCCACCCGCACTATCAGCACGTGGATGGTACTTCGATGGCGGCGCCCATCGTCAGCGGGGTGGTAGCACAGATGCTCGAGGCGAACCCACGGCTGACACCGGCACAAGTCAAGGAGACGCTGATGACAACCGCCGATCCCCTGAACGATGCCCCCGCAGAGAGACAGGGCGCGGGTGCCATCAACGCGGGACGCGCCGTCGCAGCTGCATTGCGCATGAGCGGTGGCTTGTTACAAGGGGTTCCCATCTCGCCCCATATTGCCTCCCGAGAAATCACGTTTTACTACTACGATCCTGTCGCAAAAGGGGTAGCGCTCATGGGTAGTTTCAACGACTGGCAAACGAAGGACTGTGAGATGGTTCAAGTGCGCCCCGGGTTATGGGAAGGGTCGATCGATGCCCCGCGGCGCGGAACTCATCACTATAAGTTTTTGATTGATCGCTCACGCTGGATCAACGACCCGGAAAATCCGCTTCGTATCGAGGACGGGTTCGGAGGGTTTAATTCGCTAATCACCATCGATAGATGAAGATTCATCGAGAGTAGCTCACGAGCAGTTCCCGCGCACCTGCGCTTGCACCAGGTGCAAGTGTTGCAGAACGATATCCCAAATAAAAATGAGCCTTGCGAAGATTGGATGAGAAAAAATTATCAGAGAAGAAACTTTCGCAAGGCTTGTTCAAAGGCAGACCCATGAACCGCGAATACCACGCCTGGCATAGCCCATCGCTCCACCGAAATATGGAATTGCTTGTCTTTGGGCATGGCGGCGCGCGGGTGTTGGTCTTCCCTACTTCGATGGGACGCTTCTACGAATGGGAGGATCGCGGCATGATGAGCGCGCTGGGGGAACAGATCGAGCGTGGCTGGATTCAACTCTACTGTGTGGACAGTGTGGACGAAGAAAGCTGGTATGCACGCGGGAAGGACCCCGGCGCGCGCGCCTGGCGGCATGTGGAGTATGAGAATTACCTGCTCCATGAAGTGCTGCCGTTGATGAATTCCAAAAATCCGACACCGTATCTCATCACCGCAGGGGCGAGCTTTGGCGCCTATCACGCCATGAACTTCGGCTTGCGCCACCCGGACATTACAAATCGTATCCTCGCCATGAGCGGTTTGTTCGATATCGAGCGTTGGGTGGGTGATCGCCGCGATGATAATATCTATTACAATTGCCCCTGTCTTTACATCCCGAATGAATATGACGAGGGCCGCCTCAGCCAGTTGCGTAAACTCGATATCATCATGGCAATTGGGCGCGACGATCCCAACATCGCGAACAATCGCTGGCTTTCCGGTGCATTGTGGGGCAAAGGGATTGGCAACGCCCTGCGCGAATGGGATGGCTGGGCGCACGACTGGCCCTATTGGCATAAGATGATACAGTTATATATGAGTGGGCACGATTGATGAGGAACGAGGAGACGCTATGCTCAGAATCGGTGTAATCGTTGGTCGTGAATGGTCCTGGCCTCCGGCGTTTATTGAAGAGGTCGCGCAGCGAAATGACGGGGTGATCGCGGAGTATGCCCAACTTGGGGGCACACGCATGAATGAACCCTGTCCCTATGCCGTCCTCGTCGACCGCATCTCTCATGAAGTCCCCTATTATCGTTCGTATCTCAAAAACGCGATGCTGCAAGGCACGCATGTCATCAACAATCCGTTTATGTGGACCGCCGACGATAAGTTCTTCGGCGCATCGCTCATTACCAGGTTAGGGGTTGCCAGCCCAAAAACCGTAGTCCTCCCCAATCGAGAATATGTCCCCGGCATTGTTCACGATGAGAGCCTGCGCAATTTGATTTTTCCCATTCCGTGGGAGGAGCATGTGGACTACCTCGCTGGTTTCCCCGTCGTGCTCAAGGATGCGCACGGCGGCGGCTGGAAGCAGGTCCACATCTGTCACTCAATGGAAGATCTGTGGAATGCTTATAACCAGTCCGGCCTGCTGACCATGGTCCTGCAGGAGTTCATTCGTTGGGACGAGGGTCAGTATCTGCGCTGCATGTGCCTGGGTCAGCAGGAGATCAAGGTCATGAAGTACGACCCGGACCAGCGCCGCTATTTGGCTCCTGACCTCTCACCGGAAATGCATGAGAGGGTGGTAGCGGACTCGCTCAAGATCGTCCGCGCCTTTGGCTACGATATGAACACCATTGAGTGGGCAATCCGTGACGGCGTACCTTATGCGATCGACTTTATGAATCCCGCCCCCGATATGGACATCAACACAACTGGCGTCGAATACCATCGCTGGTGCGTGGAGAAGATGGCGGATCTGTGTATCGATCTGGCGAAGAATCCGAAGCCGCAGGTTGCCGAGGTGAAATGGTCAACGATGTTTAATGGATAGCTGAATACATGACAAATCTGCGCGAGACGATTGATCACTACCACTCTCTTCTTGACCCTGAGACCGCGCGCGAGACTCACGAACAGCTCACGGAACAACTCTTACGGCGCGGGCTGTTTTTTGGAGATCGTCCTCTTAGCACTGTGCTCCGCCCGCGCTTCATCCATCCGGACCAGTACCGTGCCCTGCAGCGGGCGATCCATATCGTGATGCCAGCTTTTCAAAAGATATATGAAGCGGCGATGTCCGATGCCAGTTTCCGGGCGCAGTTCCGCCTGAACGAATGGGAGGAAGAGCTCGTGCAGGTGAACCCAGGCTTCGACACCCCCAGTCCCACCTCGCGTATGGACACCTTCTTTGATGAGGCGGGAACGCTCTGGCTCACCGAATATAACGCCGAGACGCCTGCCGCCATTGCTTACAGCGATGTGCTGTCCGAGGTCTATTATGGTTTGCCGGCGATGCGGGAATTCAGCAAGCAGTACGAAATGCGCCCACTGTTCGGGCGGCATCTCATGTTGCACGCGCTCATCGACTGCTACAGGCAGTGGGGCGGCAGGGAACGCCCGTGTATTGCGATCCTCGATTGGAAGGAAGTGCCGACCTACAGCGAATTCGTGCTCTTCCACGATTACTTTGAGTCACAGGGCTATGATTGCGTCATTGCCGACCCGCGCGAAGTGACCTATGAAAACAACCGGCTGATGGCGGATGGCAAAGTGATCCATATCATCTACAAGCGTGTGCTGCTCAGTGAATTAGTGGAACAGGGCGGGCAGGACCATCCCGTCATCCGTGCTGTGCGCGAGCATGCCGTCTGTATGATCAATCCGTTTCGATGCAAGATCCTGCATAAGAAAGCCAGCCTGGCTGTGCTGAGCGATGAAGCCAATGCTCACTTCTTCACAGCTGAGGAGCAGGCGGCGATTGCGCGCTACATCCCCTGGACGCGCATGCTTGAAGAACGATATACAGTGTACGAAGGGGAACGAGTGGACTTGTTGGAGTTCCTCGTCAAGAAGAAGGATGAGTTCGTGGTCAAGCCGAATGACGAGTATGGCGGCAAGGGCGTCGTGCTCGGGTGGGAAGCGGAGTTAGAAGAGTGGGAAGCTGCCCTGAGGACGGCGCTGACCGAGCCGGCGATCGTACAAAAGCGCGTGCCGCTACCCACAATCCCCTATGCAAGCTGGGTGGACGGCAGGGTAGAAATCTATGACCGGATGATCGATACCAATCCATTCATCTGGAACGGCAATTACGTGGATGGATGCCTGACCCGGCTTTCCACTGTGGCATTACTCAACGTCACGGCGGGCGGCGGTTCTACTGTACCTTCTTTCATTGTGGATCCACGAGATAGACCCTAATGGTTTATAAAACCATTAGGGTCTAAAAAAAAAGAGAGTGACCTATGCCTGAGACACCTTCCTTTAATATCGGTATCGAAGAAGAGTATCAAATCATTGACCCGCAAACGCGCGAGCTGAAATCGTATATTACGGAAATGCTCGAAGCAGGCAAGATGACGCTGCGCGAGCAGGTCAAGGCGGAATTGCATCAATCGATTGTCGAAGTGGGCACGAAAGTGTGTTACACAGCAGCCGAAGCGCGCGAGGAGCTCGTGCGCCTGCGCCAGGGCGTGATGGAGTTGGCAGGTCGCAACGGGTTGAAGATCGCTGCTGCGGGGACGCATCCGATCTCGTCCTGGATCGATCAGGAGATCACACCCTTTGAGCGCTATGCAGGCGTAAAAAATGACATGCAGATCCTGGCGCAACAGCTGCTCATCTTCGGCACCCACGTTCATATTGGCATCGAAGACCCGGAATTTTTGATCGATGCAATGAACGTGGTTCGTTATTTTATGCCGCATGTCCTGTGCCTCTCGACCAGTTCACCCTTTTGGATCGGGCAAGATACAGGTCTCAAATCGTACCGGAGCATTGTCTTCCGAAACTTCCCGCGGACCGGAATTCCACCCTACTTCTCTTCCTATACCGAGTTTGTGCAGTACCGGGATACACTCGTGAATACCAATTCGATCCCAGATGGGACCAAAATCTGGTTCGACGTGCGCCCCAACTACAACTATCCCACGCTGGAATTCCGCATTTGCGACGTCTGTACGCGGGTGGATGAGGCGGTTTGTATGGCTGCCATCTTCCAGGCATTGATCTATAAGCTCTGGAAGATGCGCCGCGATAACATCACATTCCGCGTCTACTCGCCAGCCCTGGTTGAGGAAAATAAATGGCGCGCTGTCCGGTATGGACTGGATGGCAAGCTGATTGACTTCGGCAAGCAGATGGAGTTGCCCGCCCGCGAGCTGATCCGCGAGATGATCGAGTGGTTCCTCGGGGATGTCATGGATGAGCTCGGAAGCCGCAAGGAAATCGAATACGCCTATCGCATTCTGGAGGAAGGCACCAGCGCCGACCGCCAACTGGCGATCTATCGGCGCACGGGCAATCTGCAAGCCGTGGTGGATCAATTGATCGCGGAGACAGAGGAAGGTGTGCTATGACTTCAGCGATTTTGTGCCTGTCCAGCTACTTCAAGGGCGCGGCATTTTTGCAGGCATGCAAAGAAGCAGGCCTGCACGTCATCCTTGCCACGAATGATAAGAATAAGGATGAAGCCTGGCCACATGAGTATATCGATGAATTCTTTCACATGCCGGACCTGGGCAAGCGTCCCGATATCGTCCACGCGGTCGCGTACCTGGCGCGCAGCCGTCAGATCGACCTGATGGTGGCGCTCGATGATTTCGACGTAGAGACCGTGTCGCATCTGCGAGAGCACTTCCGCCTGCCGGGCATGGGCGACAGCCTGGCACGCAACTTTCGCGACAAGCTCGCCATGCGGACGACAGCGCGCAATGCTGGCATCCGGGTGCCGGCATTTACCGGGATTTTCAACTATGACGATCTGCGTGAGTTCATGGCACGCGTCTCACCACCCTGGCTGCTCAAGCCGCGTTCCGAAGCCAGCTCGATGGGCATTAAAAGGATCGAGCATGCCGACGAGATCTGGCCCGCCCTCGAGTCACTCGGCGACCAGCAATCGTTCTTTCTGCTGGAGCAGTTCGTCCCTGGCGATGTGTATCATGTGGATGGGCTGGTGGACAATGGGGAAGTGCTCTTCTCGATCGCGCACAAGTATGGCAAGCCGCCTCTTTCTGTGTATGCCGGTGGTGGAGTGTTCCTTACGCGTTCCCTGGATCGCGAGTCGGAGGAAGCAAAGGCGTTGGTGACGTTGAATAAACAGGTGCTGAAAGCCATGGGACTTGTGCGCGGCGCGACCCACTCCGAATACATCCAGTCTCATGCAGACGGACAGTACTATTTCCTGGAAAACGCAGCTCGTGTGGGCGGTGCGAATATTGCCGAATGTGTCGATTATGCCAGCGGAGTCAACCTCTGGCGCGAATGGGCGCGCATCGAAATTGCCAACTTGCGGGGGGAGAGCTACCGATTACCCGAGACTCATCCCGGCTACGCGGGCATCATTAACTGTCTCGCTCATCAGGAATGGCCCGATCTGTCCAGCTACAATGACCCCGAAGTGGTATGGCAGCTGAACAAGAAGCACCACGCCGGGCTGATCGTCGCTTCGCCCGACGCGGCGCGGGTGGAGTCGCTGTTGAACAGCTACGCAGATCGATTTGCCCGGGACTTCCTGGCAGTTATGCCGCCCAGGCAGAGCTTTTCGGAGATGTAATTCGCTCGGCGTAGCCTTACTCACACCTGTTTCTTTGCTCTTCAGACATAGCTCGTGCAAATCCTCATAGCGGGTGACGAGGCGACCTGTAGGGAAGGGATCGCCCTTGTCGCTTATGCCTCCTCATAGGCGGGAAGGCGCTCCAGCAGTCGCGATGCCACCGACAAATGGACCTTATCTTCTTCCGCAGAGGTCACCCAGTGCGCCGGGATAAGTTTCCGGTCTTTGAAGAATACTCCCTGGGAGATCACAAAGTGAGTCGCCTGGTTGGAGTCTGGGTCGACGAGGATGCGTTCTACGTCACCGACATGCTCACCGTCGGCGCTGATCACATCGGTTCCCTCGCGTAGCGGGATCGTATCCTCCGGGATATTTCGCGTGGTTATCAGGGGCCCGCCGCCATAAAATCCTGGCCCGTAACCCGGATAACCGAGATAGCCTGAAGGTGGATACCAGTAATACGCCGGCGCATATCTACTATAAGAAAGATGCCTGCCCGGGAGGTAATCCTCCTCGCCAAGCCCGATATAGTGCGTTTCCTCGAATGCGGGCAGGTCGTCAAACTCTCCAGCGTCTTCTTTCAGCAGGACCTTGTCTTCGGTGGCAGAACCGATCATCTCGATCGGCACCACTTTATCTTCCGTAAACAGCCAGCCTTTCTGGACCACCACATGGGTCACCTCGTTGGTCGCCGGATCCAGAATTATGCGGTTGATCCTTCCCACTTCTTCGTTGTCAGTGGTAAACACACTTGTTCCTTCTTTAAGTTCCATTTTGTGTTCCATGGTTGAAATCTCCTTTCTTAATTCTCGCTTCCTGAGTTGCAAATTCTGGGGTTGCAACGTGCTCAAAAACAATATGGCAGGCAGAAAGAAGTTCTGCCTGCCATACTGCAAACGGGTGTTTTCTCTTAATTTTTACCTGGAGGAGCTATACACAGACAAATGATGCTTCAGACCTCTTGAAACAAGCCAACGGGTTCTGTTGGCTTTTCTCTACATTCTTCCAATCAGAAACATCGGGCAGACAGACACCAATACCTAACCTCAAACTTGTGCTTCCATTATAGGAGTGAATAGACGAAGCTCAATGGGGAGAATCTTTAGTATAGGGCAGGGAAACCCCGTATATCTTTGCCCGTTTCAAATCGTGAGCAGCCAGCGTGCCTCTTCTCGTACATCGAAATTCTCCCAAAGCATTCGCAGCCTGTTCGAGATATACAAGCCCGCCTGCACATTCGTTCTGGCAGCCCATTCCAGCGTTGCACGAATATTATCGCGCTCTACGAACAAACGACCCAGCCACATATCATGGTCGGTGCTATGGACCGTTAATTCGAGCTGCCGTAGGAGGTTTAGATAATAGTGTAGCTGACGATCACGAATCGTTTTCTCTTCCCCAGCCTCGATGAGTTTTTCCTTTGCAAAGGAGCGAACGACTTCATGAAAGCCGTAGCGTGTTTCATATCCCGCTTGCCGCTGGACCTTCACAAACGATTTCTTCCACAGAGCCCTGGTTCGTTCCAGGCTATCGTGAACGCCAATGGCTCGGGCGGCAGAAAGCGTCCAGCCGCCTGCGAACACAGAAAGATGTCGCAGGAACGTACGTTCTGAATCCATCAGCAAGTTCCATCCCCAATCGATGGACGCCCGCATCGTCTGGTGGCGGTGGATCGCGGAGCGAGTCTGGCTTGACAGCAGATCGAAGGAGTGAGTGAGCTGGGCCAGGATTTCCTGCGGCGTGAAGATGTCCACATGCGCGGCTGCCAGCTCGATTGCCAGAGGAATGCCTTCGAGACGATTGCAGATCCTGGCGATCGTTTCGACGTTTGTCTCAGTGATTTCAAAGTCCGAGGAGGCTAACACGCCACGTTCAGCGAAAAGCTGCACTGCTTCGGAGCGGGCTTCCTCGCCCCTCTGACTCTCCGGGACAGTCAGCGGCGGAACGCGATAGACAGCTTCTCCCTCCAGTTGCAAAACATCGCGGCTGGTCGCAAGGATTTTCAGCGTTGGACAGGTCTTAAGCAGAGTCTCCGCCAGACGCGCGCAGGCATCCAAAAGATGCTCGCAGTTATCGAGGAGCAACAGGAGCGCCCTGCTGCGCAGCTCTTGGACCAGGCTCTCGACCAACGATCGTTCGGGTGTCTCTGTGATATTCAGGAAGGAGGCAACCGTCTGGGGAACCAGGTCCTCGTCTGTGAGGGATTCCAGGGGAATGATCCAGACGCCATCCCGAAACTGGTGCAGCAGAGCCTGGCCCGTCTCCAGCGCCAGGCGCGTCTTACCGATGCCGCCTGCGCCGATCAGGGTGACCAGCCGGTGGTGGGTCAGCAACCTGGAGATCTCATTGCGCTCGCGTTCGCGCCCAATAAAGGTCGTGAGCGGAGCAGGCAGGTTATGGTTCGGCGGTGTCGTTTCAGGGTGCAAGACTTTACGAAGACTGGAAACCGGCTTGAGCTCCCCTTTACGAATTCTTTTATATATCTCACGCGTCTCAGGCTGAGGGTCTACGTTGAGTTCTTTGCGAAGCAGTTTCTCTAGTGCCTGATACTGTTTGATGGCTGCCGGAGTCTGATCGCTTCGCGCGTACAAGTCCATCAGTGTGCGGTTTGCCGCCTCATTCATGGGGTCGAGTGAGATCAGGCGCTGCGCATAGGGAATGGCTGACGCGGTCTGCCCCGAGGCAATGTATCCCTCTACCAGCATTTGCAGGGCATCCGCAAACTCGTTGCGCAAGGCTTCGCCCAGAGCGAACATCCACTCATTGAAGTTTGACCCACCCTTCAGGCTAAAACCGCTCATAAAATGATCGCGGTACAGGTGTGCTACGTCCACAAGCAGGTCATTCCGTTGGGCAGGGTCGGGTTGTGTGGCAGCCTGGCGGAGCAGAGATCGAAATTGAGCGACGTCCAGCGTCAGCTCTCCTCTGGGGTTGAGAAAGATCGTGTCGTGTTCCGCGAGGACCCAGCCTTCCCCAATGAACTGCGCCACCTCCCATAACGTATGACGCAGGTTTGCCAGAGCTTTTGCCTGTTCATAGTCCGTCCAAAGCAGGGCAGCCAAAGATTCGCGCGAGTGTCTTTCCCCGGGATGCTCGCTGTCACGGACCGCCAGATACGCCAGCAGCGCCACGACCGCGCGGCGGCTGGCGCTGAGAGGTGTATGGTCGAGCTGGAATTGCGGTGCACCGATGAGTTGTATGACAAGGCGCATTCGGATACCCTCCTGAGGCTTTCCCTGGTGGGATTATAACGTCGAATGGCACAAATTGCATCGTAGCAGGCGATTTCTGACACGTCTGCGACACGCCCGGTCAGTAGACTCAATCCAATAGGATCCCAGATCGAAGGAGGCTGAAATGAATACCCATCGTTTGCTTCGTGTGTTAGGTTTGGCTACAATCATCCTGATGAGCGCCTGTCAGGCAGCCGGGCAACCAGGCAGCGCGGCTTTGTCCCAGCAGCCGGTGGAGGAGATGAACGGGATTCGTCTCGGGACTGGCGCAGCGGATGCGCCTCCCCTGTGGGGATATTGTTCTCCTTCGCAGGAAAACACGCACATCCGGACATTTGACTGCCGCGCTCCGGTCTGGCAAACCCTGGCTGTCGGGCATCTCTTCCTGCTGGCAGACTCAGCGCTCTGGAACCGGAATGAGACGGGACTTGTATGGGAATTGGCAATTGACGATCATGTCGTGGACCTGGCGTCCTTCGGCACGTTTGACTACGTGATGCCCACTATGCCCGGGAGCCCTTCCCCTGTGCGCGAAGTCTTCGCAAAAGTGACGGACTGGAACCTCGTCATGACCAATCTGAACCCCGGCGAACATACCTTACACTTCCGGGCGCAAGATGGCGTAGACCAATACCATTGGCTGGTCAATCTGGTGATCGAGGCAGAAGAGGGAGTGGATATGAGTGCCGCACCGTTTCCTCTGCACTCATGAACGGGGAGTAGCACGGGCGGATAGAAACGGGGATACCGGGGGTAATCCACCGCCACATGAGTTGTAGGATAGTGGATGCAGGATGTGTGTCCTCAGAAGAAAGACACTGGCTCACATTCTGTCTCCATCCTTATCTACTCCGTCTCAAAGATATCAATGTTGAGGACAGCTTAATTCAAAATAAATGCCCTGACATGCCTTTTTGCCACGTTCGCGACACGCTGGATCAGTAGACTGGATCTAAACACCACCCGAACACCACCCGGATTGATAAGGAGGCTGCGATGATCAATTTTTATTTTGCCGATTTTGCGAAATTCGTTTTAGCGTTCATACTAGCGTTTCTCCAATCGTATGCTCCCGCTCATTCATCGATGGTTACAGTGGGCGACAAAATCGACGGCATGACCCTGACGACCGGCGCGAGGGATGCGCGTCCGCTCTGGGTGTTCTGCGCGTCTGACGTTCAGGGGAATTTGACAACCGCCCATTGCCACGTTCCACAAGTCTCCAGGCTTGCCATCGGGCATGTCTTTCTTGGCACGGATGGAGCCTTCCGCGACACAG
>DASSBC010000036.1:0-18875 GCA_035699125.1 Anaerolineales bacterium | reverse complement strand
GGTTTAGAGATATCCTGCGGCGTGGCCATCTCATCCTCCTTCGTGGTTAAAGAGAGCGAAAATGTGACATCACCACCAGGGCAAGGACTGCCGGGCTCCCGTTCTCTGGAGGTTTCTGCGATGTCAGGAGAGTTATCAAAGAAGAGGGGACGCCTTTATGGAGGCGTCCCCGGTTCGATTAAATGTTACTGATTCACACCTTCTGCTTGCTTGGCAGCAAGATCAGCCAGGATGCTATCCAGGTCACCGCCATTGACGTACTCAGAAATACCTGCAAATTCTGCGGAGCCAAAGCCAGCAGGGATCGTGTCACCCAGATCGGGTGTGAAGCCCTGGGTATTGGCGATCGCATCGCCCAATTTCTGCAGTGCCGGATCTGTGTAATTGCCGGTTGCGCCCATGTTCGGTGAAAGACCAAAGGTCGCACCAGCCCAGTTGGCGCCGCCCTGTGCCGAAGAGAGATACGCCACCAGAGCACGGACAGCTGGGGTATCGTTGAAGACCATCATCGGTTCGATGGAGCCCTGCAGGCCCTGAATGCCCGGGACGACAAAGAAGTCATAATCGGTGCCCTGTTCGAGTGCCGGGAATTGCTTGGCAATTTCGGCGCCCGCGAAACCGGACTGCTTGACCATCATCGCTTCCGGGGGATCGGCGAAGGGCTTGTAAATCGCCTCGAGGAAGGCTGTAGAGAGTGTACCCTGCGCGCCACCTACTGTATACTTTTCGTCTGTGGCCCATTTGCCATAGGTTTCATAGGCTTGCTTCACGCCCGGGTCATCGTAGGAAACACTTCCATCGATAAGACCGTTGACGAAGTCGGGACCCTGCTGCACCAGCATGAGATCCTGGATAAAGTCGGAACCGGTCCAGCCTGTGGCATCACCGGATTCAAAGCCCATGCTCCAGGGTACCTGGCCATCCGCCACCATCTGCTCGACGAGGGCATCCAGTTCTTCCCACGTCGTGGGGACTTCGTAGCCCAATGCCTCAAAGTTTGCGGGGCTGTACCAGATGATAGACTTGACGTCTGCCTTGATCGGCAGGCCCAGCCATTTGTCGTTAATAGTTACGGGGTCGAGAAAGAAATCACCATAGCTCGCGCGATCCGCGCCCAGCTCATCCAGCGGGATCAACTGATCCTCATATTGAACCAGTTGAGCTACTTGCCAGAATGCAACATCCGGCGGGGTACCAGCCTGGACGCGTGTATCCAATAGAGCCTGGTCGCGCGTGGATTCCGGCCGGATTACAATACCGCAGGTATCGAGCAAAGGCTGCAACACCTTGTTGAGAGCTTCTTCTTCTGCGCCTGCCCACTGATAAAGCATGCTGATCTCATCGCCTTGCGCGGCACCCATGCAGTCGATTTCACCGGCGACGGGCGCTTCTGTCGCTGCCCCGGTGGGTGCCTCGGTTGGGGCTTCGGTCGGCGCCTCTGTCATTGCTTCTGTGGGCGCTTCCGTCACCATTTCGGTCGGAGCTTCTGTTGCAGGCGCTTGCGTTTGCGTTTGTTGTCCTCCACCACAGGCTGTCAGAAGCATGGTGAACATGACAAGCACGCCTAAAATCTTGCTGAATTTAGACATTTCCTTCTTCTCCTAATCTTGATTTAATAGGTCGAACGCATATCGAACAGCTTATGACATATTCGGATTTCGATCTGTGAGAGCAATCACCTCCTTTACTAACAGGATTAACGAACTGAAAGGGCTTTTATACCGTTCATAATGGTGAAGTGTTTGCCTTATAAGCTCGATTGCCGCGGGATCAAGGTCGACTCAAGCAACAAGGAACTCTCGTTCAATGCATCACCTTGAATAAGCCGAATCAAGCGTTCGCCACCTGCCCAGCCCAGGCCAAAGGCAGGTAGTCGTATTGTGGTAAGAGGGGGATCGAAAAATTCGGAGAGCGGAATGTCGTCAAAGCCCACGACTGCAATGTCCTGCGGAATGCGCAAACCTGCTTCCTTAATCGCCAGGATCGCGCCCATGGCGACCACATCGCTTGCCACGAAGACGGCAGTCAAACGCGGATTTACTTGGATTAATGCCTTCATGGCGTCATAGCCACTGGCGGGCGTGTAATTGCCCGCCTTGATCATCGCTTTGTTCACCGGGAGCTTCGCCTTTTTTAGCGCCTTTACGTACCCATCGCGGCGCTGCTGCGCCGAGGTGTAATCCAGGGGAGCATTGGTGATCATGCCGATGCATTCATGCCCGTGCTCAATTAAGTGACTGACTGCCAGTTCTGCCCCGGCAGCCGCGTTGACATCCACAAAGGGGATGTTCGTCTCTGGCAATTGACCCATAAGCATGATCGGGACACGCTGCCGATGTAATTGCATCAGCGCTGCATCATCCTGGCGCGGACCCGATAACAAAATCCCATCGACATGGTTTTCCGTGATCAAACGGGCATATCCTCCGGTGTCGTTCGGGTCAACAGGTTTCAATAGCACATGAAATCCCTGCTGCATCGCTGCCTGCTCCACACCCAGAATCACCTGCGGGAGAAAGGCATCGGTGAATATCTGTTCAGGAGATTGACAAAGGATCAGTCCAATCGTATACGATTTTCCGCTGACAAGTTTTCTGCCAGCTACATTGGGGGAGTAGTTAAGTTTTTTGGCGGCGTTGAGTACCCGTTTGCGAGTGGCTGCACTGATGCTGACGCCGGGCACGTTGTTCAAAATGAACGAGACCGTCGTCCGTGACACTTGGGCGAGCTTGGCAACATCCCGGCTGGTCGTACGTTTTGCTGGTCTCATAGCCAATGATTACTAACACGTGTTACTAAAAGTATAAGGACTTCACAAACGTTTGTCAAGTACCTCTTTAACTGCTCACGACGCCGGGATCAGATCCGTGAGCAGTTATTGCTCCCGCGTCGAAATAACAAGCCCCAGCCCAATCAGAAGTCCACCCAGCAGGAAGAGCGGCGTAATTTGTTCGCCCAGGAAGAGCCACCCCAGGCATGTACCCACGACTGGCTGGGCAAAGAACGTGAGCGACGCCAGGCTGGCATCTACGAAGGCGAAGGCGGTATTCCATAAGACCATTGCCAACGCGGTCGAGATCACACCCAGAAACAGGATACCGCCGATCACACCAATCGTGATTTCTCCGATTTCCGTCCTGCCCGCCTCCCAGGCGCTTGCCGGAACTGTGACAGGCAAGCCGCCGAAAAACGCGATCATGCTGAACGTCAGCACATCGATATTCTGAGTCACTTTCCGCACCAGCACGGAGTAGAGTGCCCAGGTAACTGCCGCGCCAAGGAGCAAAAGGTTTCCCAGAAACAAGCCTGGTTTCAATGGTGCCGACCGCGGATCGATCACCGCGACCACGCCCAGCGTCGCCAGGACGAGCGCCAGTAACCGACGAGGTGTAATGCGTTCTTTGAGCAGCAACCATGCAAAGAGAAGCACGAAGGCGGGTGTGGCAGACGTGACCAGTGAACCGTTCGCTGCTGTGGAGAGCCTGGTGCCGAGAAACTGCAGGCTTAGAGAGATACCATAGCCCACAAAGCCGACGCCGATGACTCGCCAGAGTTGAGGTCGGGAAACGGACGGAAAGCCGCGCAGCAGAAGCACAATGGCAAGGGTGGCGATTCCCAGAATCAGCCGGAGAGACACCAGCGCAAATGGCGGGATGATCTCCAGCACCACTTTGCTAACGACATACATCCCGCCCCAGATCGCTGCCGCGCCCAGGCCACAGAGCAGCCCGATCAGAGTCTTGTTTTGCAATGGTTATCACCTGCTGTCTTGCAAAAGTTTTTTGCCGATCTCACGCACGTATTTATCCTTTTGATGTACAAATTCCATTTTCTCCAGATATTTTCGATGGATCGGGCTTCCGCCATCCGAGACGAAGCAGCGGATTCCCCGCTGGCGGAAGAACGCCGCATTGTCTTCAAAGATAAAACGCCCTACCTGGAAATCGCGGTAATTGGGGATGACATAATCCAGCTGGATGTGCGCTTCTTCGCCTTGTATCCTTGCGATGAACAAGCCTGCAGGTATCATGTTGCGCAGGATGAAAAAACACAACAAATCGTGCTCTGTGGTGTGTTTGTAAGTGGGAATGATTCTCAAAATGTCGTCTTGGTAGAAGTCCACGAAGGCGTTCAGGTATTTGCTGTTCGGTGAGGCTTCCAGAAAGGTGAAGAAGTCCTTTTGCTGCCACATCTGTACGAGATAATACAGGTCGATGCAAACAATGATCCCATTTAAGAATGCAACCGGGTAGGCACCCAGCAATACCCCATAAAAGGTAAAGAACAGTGCGCCAATCAGGTTGATGATTCGCAGACGCAGGAGCGACTTCATCGTCAACGAAATGGCAACCAGAACCGATCCGAGATACCCGATGAGTTCCACCGAATTGAGGTCCATGTCTTATTCCAAATCGAGGAGTTTGGTTCGCAGTCGTTTGATATCCCCTCTTGCTTTTTTCTCTTTCAGACGTTTTGCTTTGGAGGTGGCAGTAGGCTTCGTGCGCTTCCGTGGTTTTGGCGGGGTCAGCGCCTTTCGGATCAGTTCCGCAAATCGTTGCAACGCGTCCTCGCGGTTCTGCTCCTGGGTGCGGAAGCGCCTGGCTTCGATCAATAACACCCCCTCATTCGTCATTCGATTCCCGGCGAGTCGAACCAGTCTCCTCTTCACATCCTCGGGCAGGGAAGAGGTGCTGACATCGAAACGCAGCTGAGCGGCGGTCGCCACCTTATTGACATTTTGCCCGCCCGGACCGGAAGCGCGCACAAAGTCAATCTGCAGTTCCCGTTCGTCAATGTGAACGGACGGCGTGATCTCAATCATTACGCAAGTATACCCTTGCCAGCGTTTTGACTCTATGGACTTCTTCAGGCGAACCTTTGCAGGTTCCTCGATCACAAAACCCCTCTCCTGTCGGGAGAGGGGTTGTTAGCATTGTGTTGGAAATGCCAGGTAAGAGTTAGAACATCAACGCATTGACCTTGTCGAGCATCTCGCGTCCCGGGCGCAGATCCTCTTCCTGCAGGCGATTCAGCGGCGTATCCACCAGGTTGTAGGTGTCGGCGAGGGTTGGCGTATCCGTGGAGATGTAGATCAAGCCGGTCGTCAGCCAGTTGTTGCGCTGCCCTTCTTCCAGCACGCGAAGTGCCTCGAGTCGATTTGTCGGGTCGTGGCTCTTTTCGAGATTCTTCAGCAAGATGATCGAGCCGTCATGCATTGTGACCTCACGGACTTCTCCTTCTTTCATCTCTGCTTCGAGCATAATCTCATTTCGCGCAGGGATATAGGTGAGGTCGTGCAGGGGGGACTCGTGTTCCTTGCCCCACGGGTAGGAGTAATGGGCGTCTTCGTTGTTGTTGAAGGTCACACAGGGGCTGATGATGTCGAGCACCGCCAGTCCCTTATGAGCGTACGCCGCTTTGATCAGCTCCTTGACCTGCTTTGCATTTCCGGCAAACGAGCGTGCCACAAAGGTCGCGTTGGAGATGACGGCTTCCATGCAGATATCGATCGGCATATAGGGATTGGTGCCCTGCTTCTTCAAGTGCAGTCCGTGCTCGGCGGTCGCAGAGAACTGGCCCTTGGTCAAGCCGTACACGCCGTTGTTCTCGACAATGTACACCATGTCCACGTTGCGGCGCATGATGTGCTTGAACTGACCCATGCCGATGCTGGCAGTGTCGCCATCGCCTGAGATTGCGATGCCTTTCAGCGTGTGATCGCCAAAGAGACCGCCTGTCGCGATGGAAGGCATACGTCCGTGCAGGCTGTTGAAGCCGAACGAACGGTTCATAAAATAGGTGGGGCTCTTGCTCGAGCAGCCAATGCCGCTGAACTTCAGGACGTTCTCCGGCAGGACGTTCATCTCGTACATCGCAGCGATGATCTGATTTGAAATGGAATTGTGCCCGCAGCCCGCGCAGAGCGTGGTGGGGTTGCCACGATAGTCGTGCTTGGTGAGCCCGACGAGATTGGAATTGGCTGGCGTACCAGCCATTGGTAAAGGCTGAGACATTATTTGACTCCTTCTGTGACCGCATCTTCTTCCGCGGCGCCTAAACTCACTGTGGGTTGCATTTCTTCTTCCACCGGATCTGCCTTTACAGTCCTGGAGATCGTCGCCAGGAGACCTTCGCGCACCCATCGGGCAGAGGCGGGCATGCCATCGCCATACGCCACCGAGCGGAACTTCATCGCGGCTTCGGGGTAGGCAAGGGTCAGCAACTGGTGCAGCTGCCCATCGCGGTTCATCTCGACCACGCCGATCTGGTCGTGCGCACGGATGAACTCGTCCACTTCGGCCGTGAAGGGAACGGAACGCACACGCAGGAAGCTCGTCTGCATGTCGTGATCTCTTTCCAGTTGGACGCGCGCCTCGTTGATGGCAGCTTCCGTCGACCCATAGGCGATGATGCCGATCTTCGCGCCGTCCGTCATATAAGTAACCGGTTTGGGCAGGTACTGTTTCGCCGTGTCGAACTTTTTCTTCAGGCGCTCCATGTTGTGGAGGAAGACGGATGAGTCTTCCGTATAACGGGCGTATTCGTCGTGACCGGTTCCCCGCATGAAATACGCGCTCAACGGATGCTTGTTGCCCGGGATCGTGCGATAGGGGATGCCATCCTCATCTTTGTCGAGATAGCGCCCCCAGTTGCCTTTGAGCGCTTCGAGGTCTTTTTCCCAGAGCACCTTGCCGCGATCCATGCGCCGATCGGGATACTCGAATGGCTTGCTCATCCACTGGTTCATACCCATATCCAGGTCCGAGAGGACGAACACAGGTGTCTGCACGCGTTCTGCAATATCGAACGCTTTCCAGCCGAACTCAAAACATTCATTGACATTGCCAGGGAGGAGAATGATGCTCTGTGTGTCCCCGTGCCCGATGTTCGCCACAAAAGTCAGGTCTGCCTGTGAGGTGCGCGTGGGCAACCCGGTGCTCGGACCGATCCGCTGCACGTCCCAGACGACAATCGGCACCTCGGCGTAGTAGGCGAGCCCGGCGAATTCGGTCATCAGGCTTAGCCCGGGACCCGAGGTGGACGTCATGGCGCGTAAGCCGCTCCAGCCCGCGCCGACCGCCATGCCGATGGCGGCGAGCTCGTCTTCCGCCTGCACGACCGCATACGTCAACTTGCCGTCTTCGCGTTTGCGGAGCATGGGCATGTAATCACTCACGGCTTCTGCCAGAGAGGAGGCGGGCGTAATCGGGTACCACGAAACGAACTGTGCGCCGCCAAAGATCGAGCCGATCGCAGCGGCGGTGTTGCCGTCTGCCATGATCAGACCGTCTGTTTTATCCATAGGCTCGAGGAAAAAGGGATCCTTCTTTTCGAGATTGGCGTTTGCCCATTCCATGCCCGCCCGCACCATATTCATGTTCATATCGATGGGCTTCTGCTTGCCCTTGAAATGGAACTGCAGGGCTGCCTCGATCTTATCCAGCTCGATGTTAATCATGTGTGCCAGCGTGCCCACATAGACCATGTTGCCGACGAGGTCGCGAAAATCATTCGGGATGGTCTTGTCATTCCGCACGATCTGCTTCACCGGCATGGCATACACAGCGATGTCGGCACGGGTGATGGGCTGCTTGATATCGTCGGCGTAGAAGAAGGCGCCGCCCGGGGCAACCGAAGCCAGGTCACGCGTGAACGAGTCGGGATTCATCGCGACAACGATCTCCTGTTCTTCACGCCGCGCCAGGAAGCCATCCTTGCTGGCACGGATCGTATACCAGGTGGGCAAGCCCTGAATGTTGGAGGGGAAGAGGTTCTTGCCCGAGACCGGGATGCCCATCTTAAAGATGGCGCGCAGGAGGGTGGTGTTAGCCGTCTGGCTGCCTGAGCCATTCTTTGTGCCAACGATGATCGAAAAATCATTGATTACTTTATCCATGAGACTCCTCGTTGATGGATGTCACACCGGCACTCCCTGGCACCGCCCGCCAGGGCAGGTGTGCGCCCGGTGCAAGTGTTGCGAGGGCGGTGCTCGTACGCCCGTGGCAATCTCCTCATGAATTCAGGAGATTGCTTCGCCTACGGCTCGCAACGACATGACGAATTTTTACGCTCTCTGATACAACAGGTCGGTATGAGCGACAAGCGCCTCATAGCCAGCCTGAAAATCTCCTGTGCAGATGGCATCCACCATATTCTGGTGGTATTGCCAGACTTCCTGTAAATATTCATAGCTGCCTGCAAAGACGTTCAAGCCCACCGCTTCATAGGCTTCCCAGTAGGCTTCCAGGATGCCGGTCACGAAGGGGTTCTCGAGGCGACTAAAAATTTTCAAATGCAACAGACAATGTTCCTCATGCGGCACCTGGACCGGCGTGCCGCGCAGCTTCTCCCAGGCGCGGGTGACGAGCTTTTGCAGCTCGTGTTTATCCTCCTCGGTCAGCTTACAGACTGCCTGATGCCAGAATGCCGATTCGACGTGGTTACGCAAATCGGCATACTTACGGAAGTGCTCTTGATCGAGCGCCAGGGCATACCCCAGACTCTGGCGCACGGCAGGGGTAAACGAATACTCGCGGCGCCGCGTTCCCATTCTCGGCTTGACTTCCACCAAGCCGAGTGCCCGCGCCACTTCCAGCTGTTCGCGCAGGGCTGCCACGCCAATGCCAAGCTCACGGCTCAATTCGTTGAGCGTGGGAAGTCCGCGTTCTGCTTCGTCGTGCGAGGCAAGGTAGCGCAGAAACTCTGATAACTCAGGAGAGATACGGTCGCGAAGCATAATAATGTCGATTAATCAGATTAATAGGAGTATATGAGGTTTTCAAACAAGAGTCAAGGAAAGCGCCATATTCTTTGTCTCGATTGGACAGGCACGAAACAGGGAAGACAGCAGCATCGAAAGCCCCCACCTCTCTGCACAGGGATCAGGATTTGGATGTATTCTGCATGCGGGTTTGCAGCTCGATCAGCAGACTCTGCAGCTCGTCCCGTTCGTTCTTCGCCATCTGGAGGGAGGCTTGAAAAGTCGGCTTTTCAGACTCCTCAATACTCTGGAGCAGACGCTCGTCGCGCGCGATCTGCGTATTCTTCTGCTGCAGTTTTCTTTCAAGCCGCTGGTGGTAGCCCTCGTAGAATTCCGCTTCACTCATCTTTGGCTCATGGACCTGCGGCTTGGCGGTCATCAGCTCGTGAATGGTTCCCAGGAAATGCTCGAAGTTCACCGGCTTCTCGATGAAACGGGTTGCGCCGATGTTCAGGGCAAAGGCTTTATCCTCGAGCGCCACGTAGGTCGCGGTCAGGAAGATCACCGGGATTTCACGTGTCTCAGGGTTGATGCGCAGCCGGTGTACCAGCCCGAACCCATCGAGCTTTGGCATCATGATATCGGTGATGATTAACGCCGGACGCTCCTGCTGGATCTTCTCGAGCGCTTCCTGCCCATTGACGGCAGTCACAGCGCGATAGCCTTTGAACTTGAGAGTTTCCTCCAGCAACCGGAGGATATCGGGGACATCTTCCACAATGAGGATATAACCGGAATCCATATGCATACCTTCTATTCTAATCGTGTCCTGTCAATTTCATGACCAGCCTGTAACCCTTTCGTCTCCCCGAGGTATGAAGGAAGAGGGCAGTGATGGAGGAATAGATACAGGGTCAGGAAGAACGCTGTTCTGAATTCTACAACGAAAATCGGTCCACTCTCTTTCAAAATAGTTTCAATTCCAACCCCACCCAGCCTTTGCGCAACACACGGCACGTGCCACAGACGATGACCATAGAATTTTGGCTGGCATGTAGATTCCGAATATCGTCGTTGGGGAGGTGTCTACCGAAGGCAGGGCGGAGGAGCTAAATATATCAATATCATGATAAAGGGTCCCCTCGCCCCGTTTTGCCTGGGGTGTTTGTAACATTCATTGTTAAGAGACGTCATGTTTCCGCTTTGCATCTATGAAAGGATTGGAAACCCAATGGCAGTTCGAAAGCTATTCTCGTTTTTCACGCTCTTCTTGATTCTTGTTTTGTCCCTAAATGCACTTCATGTGCAGGCAGTACATGCGGAAGGGGAACCTCCTACCGAGCCCCCGGCAGCAACCGAAGGAGTAACAGAACCGCCAGGCGCGACAGACGTCGCTACCCAGCCTTCGGTCGCCACACAACCGCCCTCACAAACGCCGGAACCGTTAGAGCCAACATCCCTGCCGGCAGATCCCACCGCCTCTCCTGCTGCTGAGACGCCCGCTCCCGCGGCAAGCGAAGCGCCTCAAGTGGAGGTGGTGCTGTCTTCAGCAGTGTCCAATACCGACATCGTCGTATTGGACGAGCAGGGACAGGCACTGGCGCTGGGTTCCCAGGAAGCCGCCAATGCTCTGGTCACATCGGACCCCGTCTGGTGTCCTGAACATGTCGCGGTCCCCACGCCGGGCGAGAATGGCTGCAGCGACAGTTATTCCAGCATTGCAGACCTTCTGGCTGCCATGCAGGCGAACCCGTTTGCCTTTTCCCAGAATGGCACGATCTTTATCGAGCAAACGACCGGGGCAGGCTTTACCGCGCCGCTTATCCTGGATGACTCGAGCAGCAGCCTGGGTTCTGCCTATAGTACGCTCAATATCTACAACCTGACGGTTCAGGGCGGATGGAATCCTGCCACAGGCAGCACCTCCGGTCAGACCGCCTTCACAGGTACCAATGCATACGTCCAGATCGGCACCCTGACCAATCCGTGGGCGGGCTCTCTGTCGATTAACAATATTGCCGTATTTGGATCGAGCGTCGACGCGGGCGCGGTTCAGATCTTCGCCTCCGATGTCAGTTTGAGCAACGTCACCGCCTCCTACAATGAAGGCAACGGGATTTCCATTACCGCCAGTGAAGCGGGGACGGTAGAGCTGGATAACGTCACGGCGACGGGCAACGGCTTCAATAATGGTGCAGGTCCCTCCGGCTCTGGTGTCTACGTCAACGGCGCAGATACGCTGGTGGTCGTCACCGGCGGGTCTTTCCAGAATAATGCCCGCTTTGGCATCGAAGCCGTGAACAGCACCAGCAGCTCCCTGCCGATCGCCAATCTCTGGACAAACCAGGAAGACTATGCTCCCGGAAGCACCGTGATAGTCAGCGGGAACAGCAACAGCCTGAACGGAAATATTGTCGGCTTTGTCCCGGGCGAAACTGTCCTGGTTCAGGTACAGGGTCCAAACGGATATACGGCGACCTGTCAGGGAGTGGCGAACTCCCTGGGCGGCTGGTCCTGCGAGATCGTGTTGTGGGAGAACGAGCTTGCCATTGGAGGCTACACCTATACGGCTGTTGGTCTTACGTCCGCCGTCGCGGTAACCGGTACGTTTACAGATGCAAAGCCGGCTAAGGTGCTCGTAAGTGGGCAGTCGCCGAATCCTGTGACGGCGGGCAGCTCGGCAACCTATACCATTACGGTTTCCTTTAATGGCAGCAGTAGCAGTTCCTGCACGTCCCCATTGAGCATTACAACTGTCTTACCGAACGGCGTGAGCGCCTCATTCAGCCCCTCGTCTGTGACCGGTATCAATGGGGATGTGACGTCCACGCTCACACTCACCACCTCCGCGGGAACTCCTGGAGGTACCACATCCTTTACGGTGCTGGCTGGTAGCGGGGCGGGTTGCCAGCAAAACACGGCCGAGGCCCAGGGAGACTTAATCGTATCGTCCGCACCCGTAACTGCTGTGACGAACACGCCCACCAACACGGCCACAAATACGCCGACCAATACCCCAACCAATACATCTACGAGCACGCCCACGAACACGGCGACCAGTACCCCAACGAACACGGCTACGAATACGCCCACAAACACTCCGACGAACACGGCGACCAGCACCCCGACAAACACTGCTACGAATACGCCGACGAACACACCTACAAATACCCCAGTCGCTCCAACCAATACCTCAACCAACACCGCGACCAGCACGCCCACGAACACGGCGACAAATACGCCGACGAACACACCTACAAATACTCCAGTCGCTCCAACCAATACCTCAACCAACACCGCGACCAGCACGCCCACGAACACGGCGACGAATACGCCCACAAACACACCTACAAATACCCCAGGCGCTCCAACCAATACCCCAACCAACACGGCGACCAGCACACCAACGGATACGCCAACCGCTACGCAGACTCCAACCAATACGCCCACGAACACACCATCGGATACCCCGACGAATACACCCACCAGTACTCAGACTCCTACACAGACACCAACGAAAATTCCGACGCACACGCCGACGAATACACCCACGAGCACGCCCACAAATACACCGATCGGTGCCGCCACGTGGACGCCAACAGCTACATTCACGTCGACGCCAACCGCTACGCAGACAGCAACGAACGTGCCAGGCAGCACAGCGGTGCCCCCGACGAAGCCAGCCTCCCTGCCCGTTATTTCCGTCTCCGGCTTTATCATCCCGTTGACCGGCGAGCAGATGATCGACCTGGACTGCAACACGGTTATCTGGTTGTTTGGGGTGAAGTTCACGTTTTACAACCTGTGCGATCAGCAGGCGAGGATAGAAAACGTCAGCGCCAGCGATTTGCCCGGCTCCTTACCTACCGGATACTCCTATGTCAAGGGAGTACGGCTGGACATCCAGACTCTGGGTCAGCTCCTCCAGAACCTGCCAGATGGAGCAGGCGTTGAAATGGACTTCCCCTTCTTCCACGCTTCGCCGGATACATTCACCCTGCTCTACTGGAATGACCCCGACGGAGACGGTAACGGAGAATGGATCGAAGTCACGAAGCTGCTGAGCCGACCGCAGTTGACCACGGCGCTCACAGCCAGGTCTGCCGATGAGCTGTACCGCATCACCACCGCCGCTGGCGATATGTTCTATCCGGCTCTCACAACGGATAAGACAGGCATCTTCATCCTCGCGCAAAAATACTGGACGGAGTAAAACGGCGAAACATTCTCAACAGAACCTTCCCGATCCCTGCTACCCGAGGATCGGGAAGGTGTTTTTTGCAGGGCAAGTGTGGTCCATTCCACTTCTGTCATACCCTGGCTCACGGAACGGGGTTAAATGTATTATAGAGAACAATGCCTACCGGTTGCCTCGCCCCGACTGTTGTACCTCCACCGTCCTTCGTCACCTCCCCCAATACGCTGCAAAACTCTGCCTTAACATCGACGCTTTTTAAGCCTATGTGGGGGGGAATGGAAGGGAGTATTTGCAATCTTCTTGTTGTAATTCTGTGCCACGCACCTGTTTATACTCAGCGGTAATGATGACCGACACACATACGCAAAACAAGCTCTACCTCCTCCGCCTGGCATTCAAGGGACTGAATGACGATGAGCTGGCGCAGGTCGCCGCGCTGACGGAGTTCCGCACGTATCCGGCAAACCACATTCTGTGCCATGAGGGCGTGTACGAAGATGTGCTCTATATCATCGCCGAGGGGCAGATCGTCATTTCCAAGAAGATGGAGGATGAGGAGCAGGAACGCGTCTTGCGCGAGGGGGGCAGAGGCGATATCGTCGGGGAGATGGCGCTCATTCAGGACGCACCGCGTGCTGCCACCGTCCGCACGGTTACGGAATGCACCGTGCTCGAGATGGAGAAGCAGGACTTTGAGACCATCCTGAGCCGCAGCCCGCGCATGGCGATCGACATCATCCGCATCACCCTCGACCGCATCCGCGGCAACGACAAGCGGATGATCGAAGACCTGCAAAAGACCAACAAGGTCCTGCGCCAGCTCGACCGCAACAAGCTCGAGTTCATCATGATCGCCGCCCACGAGCTGCGCACGCCGCTCACCGTGCTGAACGGCTTCGTCAACGTGATGCGAGGCATGCCCGAGACCCAGGAGAACCCGGCTCTGGCAGAAGTGACCGACGGCATCCTCAAGGGGACGAACCGCATGCACAAAGTGGTCAATATGATGCTCGATCTCACCCGCATCGGCAGCGAATCGTTGAAGGTCGCCGCCGAGCCTGTGCCCTTACAGCGCATCATCGAAGATCTGGTCCGCGACCTCCAGCAGGCTGCCACAGAGCGGAACATCCACGTCGTCGTCTCCTATGCGGAAGGTACGCCGGAGATCAAGGGCGACCCGCCCTTGATCCAGAAGGCGGTCTACCAGTTGATCGTCAATGCCATCAAATACACCCCCGACGGCGGGAAGATCCACATCACGGCGCGTCCCTCCGTCATGGACGATAATTCGCCCGCGCTCGAGATCGCCGTCCGTGACCGCGGTATCGGCCTGGACGCCGAACACCACGAGCTGGTCTTCGAAAAGTTTTACCAGGTAGGGAAAGTGGCGCTGCACTCCTCCGGTAAGACCACCTTCAAAGGCGGCGGACCTGGCTTAGGGCTGGCGCTCGTACGCGGTGTTGCCCAGGCGCATGGCGGCAAGACCTGGGTGGAGAGCGCCGGCCATGACGAGATAAACCTCACCGGCAGCACGTTCTATTTGCTGTTGCCATTAGCGCCACCGGCGGATCATCGTCCCAGCGACCCGCAGGCGACAAGACCTGTTCCGAAATAAATCCACACCCGGATGCCTCCCAAGGCTCCGGGTGTTCTCTTGTTTACCGTTCGATCTCTTTTCTCCATGCCTGAAGCCGGACCGGCAAAACGCTCTTCATAGTCTTTCTCCTCACCCTGCTCGCTTCGATCCCTCCTCTCATTCTGCGCAGGCAAGCGCCCGAATTTCTCAATTGCCTACAACCTGGTGTAGGATAGAGACGTATATAGAGCAGAAAGCTTGTATCTCAAGAGGAGAATTCGATGAATCAAACTCGTAAGTTTCTGTTCCCGGTTGCCCTTGTGGCGCTGCTTGTGCTCACGATCGTCACGCCTGCCCGGGCGTTTGATGGACGCAGCGGGGATCGGGTGGTGGTGGGCGCAGACGAAGTGGTCGATGATGACCTGTATGTAGGCGCCGAGGAGTTCGTGCTGGATGGGCAAGTCAACGGCGACCTGATCGCTGCCGGGGGGACCGTGACGATCAACGGCACAGTAGACGGCGACCTGATGGCAGCCGCACAGACGGTCATTGTGAACGGCGAAGTGACAGGCGCCATCCGCATGGCAGGCTCGGTGTTGTTCGTCGGCGAAGAAGCCAGCATCGGAGGCGATATCATCGGCGTTGGCTACAGCCTGGAAGTGCAGCAGGGAAGCACGATCGGTCAGGACCTGATCTTCGGCGGCGGGCAAATTTTGCTGGCGGGGGATGTCGCTCGCAACGTGCAGGCGGGCACCTCCGCATTTGAGCTGCGCGGGACGGTGGGCGGCAATGTAGACGCGGATGTCCCCGATACCGGTGACGCCCGGCGCGGACCGCCGCCGACGCTCTTCATGCCGCAGCCCAGTATCCCGGTTCCGAACGTCCCAACGGGCTTGACGATTGATCCCGCTGCGCAGATCGAAGGAGATTTAGGCTACACCCAGTCCACAGATCTAGCCCTCCCCGCCGGCGTCGTGGCTGGAGAAGTCACTCGCAAGATGCCCTCTTCCGATGGCAGTGCCGCTGCCCGCGAGCAGACGACCGGTCAAAAGGTGGGCAAATGGGCGCTGGGGTTTGTGCGCAGCAGTATTACACTGATTTTGATCGGCTTGTTGCTGCTCTGGCTGTTCCCCGCCTTTGTGAGAGGCTTGAGCGCGCAGCTCCAAGCCAGACCACTCCCAAGCCTCGGCTGGGGCGTGGTGACATGGGTCGGATTTTTCCTGGCACTCATGCTGGTGGTCGGCGCGACGATCCTGGGCGCCATTCTCTTCGGCGTGCTGACGCTTGGTCAGCTCACAGGTACGGTGATCGGGCTGGGACTTCTGACCCTGCTGGGGTTGATCATCGGTTTTATCCTGGTCACCACCTTTGTGGCAAAAATAGTCTTCGGCGCGGCGCTCGGCAAATGGACCCTCACCCGCCTCAACTCACCGCTGGCAGAGCACCGATACTGGCCGATGATCGTGGGCGTGCTGCTTACAGCTGCCGTGATTGCGCTGCTGTCGTTCCCGCTCATCCCCGGCTTCCTCGGCGGACTGCTGAACTTTGCGGTGGTCTTGCTCGGTCTCGGCGCCCTCTGGCTCTGGGGGCGGGAGCGGATGGCGAGAAGGACTGCTGTGCCTGCAACAGTTTGAGTCACGAGGATGGGAAAACGAAACGGCTTGACGTGATCGTCAAGCCGTTTCTCTTTTCTTTCGTCTTCTACTTGTACTCATTGCATGTTTATCATATCGAACAGGGTTACATGGGCGCTGGGTGCAAAGGTGACCAGGACATCAATATCGCTATCAGAGTGAAAATCCTTGCGCAGGGCAGAACCGAAAAGTGCAAGCGCAGAAATGGTTCAGCGTTTACAGAACTGGGAAAGTATCGAAGTCGGAATGTCAGTATTTGATGCTAATGGGCTTTAGGTCGAGAGACATCACATCCAATGGAACGCCGCGTTCTATGCGCTGCCGGACGATCTGGAAGCCGCGCTTTGCATATAAGCCTTGCGCATGCGTGGTCTCTAACACAAGTTTCTTACAACCTTCCAGGTGGGCGATCTCGATCAGCTTATCCAGGATCAGTAAGCCATAGCCTCTCCCCCGGGATTTCACTCGGACCGCCATGGCGGTGATACAGAAGATTTTCCCGTCAGGCTGGTGGGTCACTAAAGGGTTCTCGTCTAAGCCTGGCTCGCGCTCCGTGAGCCATTTTTCCGAGCAGCCGTAGCCTGCAATCTCATTCTCGGCGACGAGAATAATGAAACCATTGGGGAAGGCTCTCAGCCGGGCTTGAAACGTTTCTGGCTTTTCAGCGGTTCCGTACGGCGAGAACGCCTCCGAATCGATTTCTACGACGGCGGGAATATCTTGTTCTCTGGTATTTCGAACCAGGATCTTGCTGGGATCGGGCATGGACAGACTCCTCTCCGTTTCCTTACCATCCTATCACAACCTTTCCCGTTCCAGAGGAGGGAGCAAATCTCCCGGTACCAACCCTGCTTGCCTGCTGGGGCGCGCAGACCCTGCGGTTTCCGGACCACGATCCATCGCCGTCCCTGGCAAATCGGCTTACCGGTGGTGCGCTAACGTCTGCCGGGAGAGAACCCGTCCGGTCTCGCTATCCGATCAGCGGCGTGCCTGCGCTTCCCGGCTCTCCTGATGACTCTGGAGGAGGTTCGTGATCTCGTTGCGGGTCTGCCCATTCGCACGGTTCAGCGCCACCGTCTCGGCGTAGTCGAGTAACCGGCTCGCAAACTCGTAATCGGTGGTCTCCCGTGCCAGTCCCACCAGCGAGCGGATGTCCAGGCGGTCAGAAGTCGAAAGGCTCGCTCCGTTCTGATCGAGCAGGAGCCGGAGCGCCTCTGTTTTGCCGGCGAGCTGGTCCTGCCTGGGGTTGATGCTTTCCATGGTTTGCGCCAGGTCCCGTAAGACGCCCTCGCAAAACGTGATGAGATTTTCACACGTGGCGACCGCCCGGTGGATGTCGTACTCCGCCCAGTTGCGTTCCCGCAGCCGCTCCCAGTGGTTCTTCTCACGCACGAAGGCTCTCGCCAGGGAGTCGAGCCGGGGCAGGGTCTCACTCTGCGACCAGCCCCAGCTTGAGTCGATCTCGCTCTTGCTGCGGCGCAGCTCTGCCTCGGTCTGTGCCAGGAGCTCTTCCACCAGCCGGTTCCCGTTCTCGAATGCCGTGTATTGTTCCCGGGCAGGGACAAGGACCGCCTCTGCTTTTTGCGACCAGGCTTGCATGCGGCGCACAGCCGGGCTCAACCACGAATAGCGCTCGACCTTTTGCTCGCCCAGCATGGCAATCCCCTCGTCGAAGAGGACGTCAAAAGACCGGACAGATGCCTCGTCGAACGCTGGGACATGGCTCATATAGGCGCCGATCTCCTTGATCGATGTACCGATCTGTTTCTGATACTGGTCGTAACCGGCTTTCAATGCCTCGAACTGCACCTCGTGTAGTTTGACCAGGCGTTCCGACTCGGCGATCCATTGTCCCAGTTGGGTCAGGAGCTCGGGGAAATCCACCCCCCGGACCGCCCGTGCGGCTTCCAGATAGGCTTGCATCTCGCCGGCCTGCTGTGTGCTCGCCTCCCGGAGGTCGGGCGACGTATCCATCATCACCAGCTGCAGCCGGTCGTGGAGCCGGCTCGCCTCGCCCTGGCTGGCAAGCAGGCGGTTGACCGTTTGCTGTGCCTCCTTATGCCCGCGCAGCGCCGTCCCCAGCTGCAGGACCAGCGTTGTGATCGCTTCGTGCCATGTGAGCGCCTGGCTCACTTTCTGGATCAGGGGCAAGAGCTGGCTCTGCTTGACCACGGCATCGACATGGGTCGCCGGCTGGATCTCGCCAAGGAGCAGCCCCTGGAACCGCTCCAGCTCCTGCGAGGGAAACAGGGTTGGATTGCCAAGTGCCCTTTCCCAGTACGCCTGCCGTTCTTCATACGGGTACCAGTAATACGCAGCTTCCTGCTCCAGGGCATCGACAACCTCGATCTCCTTCTGGAGCTCGATGCCGCCGAGCCGCTCGATCAGGGTTTCAAAATACTCCTGCCGGTTCCGGAAGCTGCGCAGGGACGCTTCGGCTTGCTGCTTCGCGCCGGGCAGCGCCTCGATATACGGCTTCACCTGCTTGAGTTTCTTCCACCCGCTCCAGACCTCGTCCATCTGCAGGATCGATTGCAGAAAGCCCGTCGACTCGGCGAAGTACCTCACGAAGGTATCCAGCTCGTAGCGCCGCGAGATTCTTTGGCTCTCCAGGAACAGCTCGATGCAGTCCAGGGAGAAGTTTCCGATCTCGACAAAGATCGTGGCGGTCGCATGCTCGATGTACCCCTGGTCGTTCTCCGAGGACGTCATCAGGCGGCTGGAGGCTTCCACCTGGCAGCGCTCTGCAATGTTGACCACCCATAG